>JAGQUO010000078.1 GCA_020438445.1 Solirubrobacterales bacterium | reverse complement strand
CACGTCAGCTCCTCGCAGGGGAGAAGTAGCGGTGCGCTTCGCCTGCGGCTTCGACCACGGCGGCTACCCGCTGCGGGAGACGGTCTTCGACGCACTGAAGACCGACGGGCACGTACCCGTCGACCTCGGCGCGACGGAGCTCGACTCGGGCGACGACTACCCCGACTTCGCGCTCGCCGTCGTCAGGGCGATGATCTCCGGGGACGCCGAGCGCGGAATCCTCGTCTGCGGCTCCGGCGCCGGCGTCGCGGTCGCGGCGACCAAGGTCAAAGGCATCAGGGCGGCGATGGCACACGACACCTACACCGCCGCCCAGTGCGTCGAGCACGACGACTGCAACGTGCTCGCGCTCGGCGCCCGCGTGATCGGCCCCGAGATCGCGAGCGAGCTCGTGGCCGCCTTCGCGAACGCCGTCTTCAGCGGTGAGGAGCGCCACGTCCGCCGCCTCGCCAAGCTCGACGTGATCGAGCGCGACGGCGTCGATGCGCAGCTCTAACCGACCCGCTCGGCTCCCGTGTAGACGTTGACGCTGCCGCGGCGGGCGAAGCCGGCGAGGGTCATACCGCGATCGGCCGCGAGCTCCACCGCGAGTGAGGTCGGGGCGCCGACGCCGACGAGGATCGGGCAACCGGCCACGGCCGCCTTCTGGACGAGCTCGAACGCGAGCCGGCCGCTGACGCAGAGGATCAGCCCGCTCAGCGGCACCCGGCCGTCGAGCAGCGCCCGGCCGATCACCTTGTCCATCGCGTTGTGGCGGCCGACGTCCTCGCGGGCGATCAGGGCGTTGCCGTCGGGGTCGAAGAGACCGGTCGCGTGGAGACCGCCGGTGAGTTCGAACGCCGGCTGGCGCAGGTGCTCGGGCAGGGCGGCCAGCAGCTCCCGCTCGACGGTCGGCCCCGGCCTCGCGAGAGGAGCGTCGACCGCGACCTCCTCGATCGCGCCCTTACCGCAGACGCCGCAGGACGACGATGTGTAGAAGTTTCGGTCGCCGGGGTCGCGTCGGAGCGGGCCGGCGACCTCGACGGCGTTCGCCTCGAGATCCGGTGGGGGCCCCGCCTCGTGCGGGCCGTCGATCAGCCCCTCACCGTGGAGGAAGCCGAGCGCCAGCTCCTCGTCGTTCCCGGGGGTCCGCATCGTCACGGCGATCGGCCCGCCGTCGACGCGGATCTCGAGCGGCTCCTCGACCGCGACCTCGTCGTCGACCCCGTCGTGGCTGAGGCGCCGGTGCATTCGCGGGTCCATGCCGGGAGGGTAGGCGGATAGCCTCTCGGACCGTGCTGCGAAAGCCGACCAAGCTGCCGACGCCCTCCAACTGGGCGGGCCCGAAGCCCTTCGGCATCGGCGAGCAGCACCCGAACAACTTCGGCGAGGTCTTCCGTGCGGCCTGGGAGAACCGCGACAGCGCCGGCTACGCGTGGCGCGTCCTGAGCAAGGGTGTCTGCGACGGCTGCGCGCTCGGAACGAGCGGGCTGAGCGACTGGACGCTACCCGGCGTGCACCTCTGCAACATCCGCCTCCGTCTCCTCCGGCTGAACACGATGGGCCCGCTCGATCCGGGGCGGCTGGCGGATGTCGAACCGCTGCGCGGGTTGCCGGGCGCCGAGCTGCGCGGTCTCGGCCGGCTGCCGGAGCCGATGGTCCGTCGCCACGGGGATCCCGGGTTCACCCCGATCGGCTGGGAGGAGGCGCTGGAGATCGCGGCCGCGCGGATCCGCGCCACCGACCCGAGCCGCTGCGGCTTCTTCCTGACGAGCCGCGGGATGCCGAACGAGAGCTACTACGCGGCCCAGAAGGCGGTCCGCGCCATCGGCACCAACTCGATCGACAACGCAGCGAGGATCTGTCACTCGCCGAGCACCTTCGCGCTCAAGGACGCGCTCGGGGTCGGTGCGACGACGTGCTCGTATCGCGACTGGATCGGCACCGACCTCGTCGTCTTCATCGGCTCGAACGCGGCCAACAACCAGCCGGTGGCGATGAAGTACCTGCACGTCGCGAAGAAGGCCGGCACCAGGGTGGTCGTCGTCAACCCCTTTCGTGAGCCGGGGATGGAGCGCTACTGGATTCCCTCGAAGCCGGAGAGCGCCCTGTTCGGGACGAAGATCGCCGACGACTTCTTCCCGGTCAACACCGGCGGCGACATCGCCTTCCTCGTCGGTGCCATGAAGCGGCTGATCGAGGCGGGCGGTGTCGACGGCGGGTTCGTCGATGCGCACACCGAGGGCTTCGACGCGGTCCGCGCCGTCGCCGAGGCCGCATCCTGGGAGGAGCTGGAGCTGGTCGCCGGGTCCGATCGCGAGCGCATGTCCGAGTTCGCCGACCTGCTGGCCGGCGCCGACAACGGCGTACTCGTGTGGAGCATGGGCGTGACCCAGCACGAGCGCGGCGAGGACAACGTCAGGGCGATCGTCAACCTCGCCCTCGCGCGAGGCTGGATCGGCCGGGACGGCTGCGGGCTGATGCCGATCCGGGGGCATTCCGGCGTCCAGGGAGGCGCCGAGATGGGCTGCTACTCGACCGCCTTCCCCGGTGGCGCCGAGATCAACCGGTCCAATGCCGAGGCGCTGTCCGAGCGCTGGGGCTTCCCGGTCCCGGCCGAGCCCGGGATGACGGCACCGGCGATGGTCGACGCGGCAGGCCGCGGCGAGCTCGACGTGCTCTTCGCCTCCGGCGGCAACTTCCTCGACGTCCTCCCGGGTCCCGAGGAGGTCGCCGCCACGCTCGCGAGGGTGCCGCTCCGCATCCACATGGACCTGGTCGTCTCCTCGCAGATGCTCGTCGATCCCCCGGCCGGCGGCGAGGTCCTGGTCCTGCCGGCGGAGACGCGGTACGAGGCCGAGGGCGGCGTGACCGAGACGAGCACCGAGCGGCGCGTGATCTTCAGCCCGCCGATCGGCCCCGGCAGGATCCCGCAGGCGAGGCCGGAGTGGGATGTCTTCGGCGAGCTCGCCGCACGGGTGAGGCCGGAGATCGCCGACCGCGTCCGGTTCGCTTCCACGCCCGAGATCCGCGAGGAGATAGCCGCCACCGTCCCCCGCTACGAACCGATCGCCGGTCTCGCGGAGGCGGGCGACTCCTTCCAGTGCGGAGGCCCGCACCTCCCCGCGGGCCACGACTTCCCAACCGCGGACGGACGGGCTCACTTCGTCGCGGTCGAGCCCCCCGAGCCGGTCGCCGCCGACGGCCGATTCGCAGTCTCGACCCGCCGGGGCAAGCAGTTCAACTCGATGGTCCAGGAGCGCTCCGACGCCATCACCGGAGCCGGCCGGGAGGCGGTCCTGGTGGCGGCCGCCGACGCCGAGCGGCTCGGCCTCGCCGACGGTGACGAGGTGGTCCTGCGGAGCCCCCACGGCGAGCTTCGCTGCTTCGTCCTCACCGCTCCGCTCGCTCCCGGGAACCTCCAGGTGCACTGGCCCGAGGGAAACGTCCTGATCGGCGATCGGCGCTCGCCGCAGGCCGACGTCCCCGACTACAACGCCCGGGTCGAGCTCGTCCCGGCCTGAGGGACCAGCAGCTTCGCGGCGCGCGCGAGGCCGGCTTCGTCGTTGACGTTGAAGAAGATCTCGCCCGGGTCGCCGAACCGCCGCAGCTCTTCGCCCGCGATCGCCTCGGCGCCGAGCTCGGCCACGAGCCGCACCAGGGGGGCGCCGGTCTTCAACGCCGGGCGGAGCCGGTCGAGCAGGGCCGCGTCCCACCGCGCGACGAGCGGTTGCGGGCGCGGATCGGCCGGGACCACGAGGGGTGCCGTCCGTTCGGCGAGCTCGGCCACCAATCCGGGGGGCACGAGGGGAACGTCGCACGCGAGGATCACCAGCGGCTCTCCCGTGTGCTCGAGGGCGGTGACGATCCCGGCGAGGGGGTGGACCGCATCCTCGGCCTCCCGCAGCACCTCGGCGCCGACATCGGGCAGCAGCGTGTCCTTCTTGGCGACGACCAGAGCCTCGAGCCCGGCTGCCGCGGCCGCCGCGAGCGGGTAGGCGATCATCGGGCGCCCGAGAAGCCGGATGCCGGCCTTCGGCAGACCCATCCGCCGGCTCAGGCCCCCGGCCAGGATCGCAGCTCGCCGTGCCCTCATCGCACCAGTCTCGCAGCGATCGGCGATGATCACCGCGTGGGCCTGATCGACATCGAGACCGCGCGAGCGGCCGTCCTCGAGCGTTCGCCGTCGCCGGAGGCCGAGCCCGTTCCGCTGCGCTCCGCGGAGGGCCGCCGGCTCGCCGCCGCCGTCGTCGCGCAGGCCGACGTCCCCGGCTTCGACAACTCCGCGATGGACGGATACGCGGTCCGGGCCGCCGACACCGCGGGCGCAGCCGTGTCGAGCCCGGTCGTCCTCCGGCGGATCGGGGAGTCCCGGGCGGGGTCCCCCTCGGGTGCCGCGGTGGGGCCGGGAGAGGCGGTCGCGATCTCGACCGGGGCGATGGTGCCCGCCGGGGCCGATGCGGTGGTCAGGGTCGAGGACACGTCCACGACCGGCGAGGAGGTGAAAGTCTCGTCGCCGGTCGCGCGGGGAGCGAGCATCCGCAGCCGGGGCGAGGACATCGCCGCCGGCCGAGAGGTCCTGCCCGCCGGTGCGCTGATCGGCGCCGCCGAGCTCGGGGCCCTGGCGGCGACCGGCGTGGCGACGGTCCCGGCCGCGCGGCGGCCGCGGGTCTCCGTTCTTCTCACCGGCGACGAGCTCGTCGAGCCCGGGACCGAGCTCGGGCCCGGCCAGATCCACGACTCGAACGCCTACGCGGTGCCACCGCTCGCGACGTCCGCCGGCGCCGAGATCGGCTGCGTCGAGGTGATCGGCGACGATCGCGGCACCACCGCGAAGGCGATCGAGCGGGGCCTGGAGGGAGACGTCCTGGTGGTCTGCGGGGGCGTTTCCGTCGGCGAGCACGATCACGTCCGGCCGGCGCTCGGCTCGCTCGGGGTCGAGCAGGTGTTCTGGGGGGTGTCGCTGCGGCCGGGCAAGCCGACCTACTTCGGCGTCGCCCCTCGCGGGACCCTCGTCTTCGGCCTCCCCGGCAACCCCGTCTCGGCGATGGTCACCTTCCTGCTCTTCGTCCGGCCCGCCCTCCTCGCCATGCAGGGGGCCGAGCCCTCGGCGCGGTCGCTGACTGCGCGGCTCGCCCGCCCCTATCGCAAGGTCGAGGGCAGGGCCGAGGCGATCCGGGTCCGCGTCGAGCCCGGCGACGGCGGCTGGGTGATCACGCCGACGGGCCCGCAGGGCTCGCACGTTCTCACCTCGATGATCGGTGCCGACGGGCTCGCCTTCGCTCCGGCCGAGGCCGTCGGGCTCGAGGAGGGAACCGAGCTCCGCGTGGAGCTGATCGGGTGAACGGCGCTAGCCTCGGCACCGTGGAAGCGGTGCGAATCGACGTCAGGCTGTTCGCGATCCTGCGGGAGCGCGCGGGCCGGGACCGGGTCGAGATCGAGATCGAGCCCGGGGCGACCGTCGCGGACGCGATCGAGATGCTCGCCGAGCATCCGGCGCTGTCTGGGGTGGTCGACCGGGTGCCGGTGACGATGGCGGTCAACCGCGAGTACGCCGTGGCGGACACCGAGCTGCACGCCGGCGACGAGCTCGCCCTGATTCCGCCGGTCAGCGGCGGTTCCGACGTCCATGCGCGGATCAGCGCCGACCCGCTCTCGCTCGCCGCCGTCTCCGCTCTGGTGGTCCGTCCGGGGGCGGGAGCCGTCGTCTCGTTCCAGGGCGTGACCAGGGACGTCGAGAGCCTGGAGTACGAGGCCTACGGCGAGATGGCCGAGCAACGGATCGCGCGGATCCTCGCGGAGTGCCGCGAACGCCATGGGCTCGAGGCGATCGCGGCGGAACACCGGACCGGGTCCGTCGCGCTCGGCGAGCCGAGCGTCATCGTCGCCGCCGCCGCCGCTCACCGCGAGGAGGCATTCGCCGGCGCGCGGGAGGCGATCGACCGGATCAAGGCCGAGGCGCCGATCTGGAAGCGCGAGATCGAAGGAGGTGATGCCCGATGGGTGGAGGGCACGAGTCCGGCCTGACCCACATCGGCCCCGACGGCGCCGCCCGCATGGTCGACGTCGGCGCGAAGCCCGAGAGCGAGCGGCGCGCGGTGGCCGAGGCCATGGTCCGGATGCAGCCGGAGACCGCACGCGCGGTCGAAGCGGGCGACGGGCCCAAGGGTGACGTCCTGGGGGCGGCGCGCCTCGCCGGCATCGGTGCCGCCAAGCAGGCCGGGACCCTCGTGCCACTCGCGCACCCGATCACGCTCAGCTTCGCCGACGTGCGGGCCGAGGTCGACTCCGGGCGGGGACGGGTGCTGCTCCTCGCCGAGGTGCGGTGCGTCGGCCGGACCGGGGTCGAGATCGAGGCGATGGCAGCGGCCTCGATCGCGGCCCTGACCGTCTACGACATGGTCAAGGGGATCGAGCGCGGCGTCGAGATCGAACGGGTCCGGCTCATCCACAAGAGCGGGGGCAGAAGCGGCGAGTGGGACGCAGATGACCGGTAGGCCGAGGGCGGCGATCCTGACCGTCAGCTCCTCGCGCGCGGCGGGCGGAGCGGAGGACGACGCGAGCGGCGAGCGGCTCGCGGGCTTCGCAGCGGAGATCGGCGCCGAGGTGGTGGCCCGCGACCTGATCGCCGACGATCGCGACCTGATCGCCGGCCACCTGCGCTACATCTGCGACGAGGTCGGCTGCGAGGTCCTGCTGACGACCGGGGGTACCGGGTTCGCGCCCGACGACGTCACTCCCGAGGCGACCGTGGAGGTCGCCGACCGGATGGCTCCCGGCATCGCGGAGGCGATGCGTCTCGCCTCGCGCGAGCACACTCCCCACTGGATGCTGTCGCGCAACGTCGCCGTCGTCCGCGGCAACACCCTGATCGTCAACTTCCCCGGCAGCCCGAAGGCGATCGCGGAGGCGGGGGAGGCGATCGCGGTCGCCCTCCCACACGCCCTGCGGCTACTCGCCGGAGAGACGGGCGGGCACGGCTAGCGGCCCGATCGGGATCCGCCGACGCGACCGGCGAGCACCTCGCGATCGACGTCCACGAGCACCTCGACGAGCTCCGGCGGACCGGTCTCGGGGACCACGACCATCGAGCCGGGCCAGAACGGGCTCTGGGGAACGGCGCGACCGAGCAGCGCCTCCGTGTAGAGCCAGTTGCCGGTGTTGTGGAGCGTGACGCCGTTGCGGCTCCACGCCGGTGAGCCCGCCGAGCCGTTGTCGCCCGGCAGCGAGCCACGGCGGTGGATGTGCCCGAAGATCACGTGATCGGCCTCGATCCCGAGCCGCTCGACGACGTCGTGCATCGCGCTGACCCCGGCGCGCCCGATCTCGGAGATCGAGAAGTCGCGGTTGAAGCGTCCGAGCCCGGCGCGCTCGAGTCCGTGCAGCGTCGCCGGGATCAGCGCCGACCCGAGCAGCTTCCCGCGGATCGTCCGCGCCTTTCCCGACGCCCCTCCGATCGTCTCCCAGATCCGCAGTGCCCGGGAGCGGCCCTGCTCGTCGCTGCCGAATCCGCGGCGGCCCTGGGCGAGGTTGAAGATCAGGTCGTAGACGGGAGCGTGCACCTCCTCGTAGTCGAGGGGCGTCTCACGCCGCCCGGTCGGGGTGCCCGCAAGCCGGTCGACCGCGGCGACCGAGATCCGTTCGATCGTGGGCAGGGTCACGTGGCTGTCGAGGTAGTGGCCGTGGGTCGCGTATACGTCCTCGCGTACCCAGATCCCGGGATAGCGGACCTCCAGCGCCGCCTCGCCGAGCCAGCCGGCGATCGAGCGCACCGCCGGGTGGGGCTCGGTCACGAGCTCGTCGAGGGCGCCCGGGCGCTGCTCCTCGGGCGTTCGCTCGAGCCACGGACCCAGGAGCCGGTGATCGTGGTTGCCGGGAACGAGGACGACCTCCCTGCCCGCGAACGCCTCGCCGAGCTCGGTGAAGAACTCCTCGGCCTCCCGCAGCGAGTCGCCGAGTGGTCCGTCACGGAGCTCGACCGCGTCGCCGAGCAGCACGATGCGGTCAGCGCCTGAATCGGCGATCGATTCGAACAGGCGCTCGCGGATCGGTGCGCGCCGGAGCACGTCGCTCGACGAGGCTGCGCCGAGGTGGAGATCGGAGATGAGCGCGGTCGTGGCCACGGGGGAATCCTCGCAACTCCGATCGTCCGGAACGCGCCCGCGGATCACCGTTGCGGTGTGACACGGGGCGGATAGACTCGAATTCCGGAATGGAGAGCACGAAGCTCACCGTCGCGATCACCGGCCCGACCGGCGACATCGGGCTCGCTGCCCTTCGTGCGCTCGACCGGTCCCCGGCGGTCGGGCGGATCGTCGGAATGGCGAGGCGGCCGTTCGATCCGGCCGCTCATGAGCTCTCCGGCAAGGTCGTGTACCAGCGCGGCGACGTGCTCGACCGCGACTCGGTCGATGCCCTCGTCGACGGCGCCGACGTCGTCGTCCACCTGGCGTTCATCATCATCGGTGACCCCGAGGATGCGCGCCGGATCAACACGGAGGGAAGCCGAAACGTGTTCGAGGCCACGGTCGATGCCGGGGTGGGGCGCCTGGTCTACACCTCATCCGTCGCGGCCTACGGCTTTCACGCCGACAACCCGCAGCCGCTGACCGAGGAGGTCCCGGTCCGTGCCAGCGAGGACTTCTACTACTCGGCACACAAGGCCGAGCTCGAGCGCGTGCTCGACGACTGCATCGCCGGCTCGGATACGGAGGCCTACGTGTTCAGACCGTGCATCGTCGCGGGCGCGGGAGCGACGACGCTGATCGAGACCACCGTCCGGATGCTCCCCGTCTACGGTCAGCTGCGGCTGTTCCGGCGCGCGGTCGACCAGATCCCGTTCATCGGCCCGGTGCTGCCCGATCCCGGAATCGAGTTCCAGCTCGTCCACACGCTCGACGTCGCGTCGGCGATCCGGGCCGCCGTCGAGGGGGTGGGGGAGCCGGGCCGGTACAACCTCGCCGGGCCGGGGGCGATGAGCATCGCGCGGATGGCCCGTGCCTGCGGCTGGTGGGCCGTCCCGGTGCCGGGGGCGGCGGTGGCGGCCCTGAGCGAGGTCGCCACCCGCGTTCCCGGTCTGCCACCCGAGATCGAGTGGCTGAACGCGTTCCGCGAGCCGACGCTGATGGATACACACAAGGCCCGTGAGGTTCTCGGCTGGGAACCGGAATGGGATGCCGAGGCGACGCTGCGTGAAACCGTCGCCGGTGCGCGCGAGGCGGGGGTCCTTTAGCCGTCGCTCGCGGGTGGGGGCTTCAGCCCTCGGCCGGGCTGGGCTCGGTGCCGCCGCCGCCGCGCCTCGTTCGCCGCAGGCGGCTCCGCGCGCCCGGCGATCCGGGCTCGGGCAGGAGCGCCCTGCTCAGCGGCGCCGCCGTCACCCCGTGGACGAGGATCGAGACGAGAACGCACATGTACGCGGTCCAGACGATGATCCCGGCGTTCGCTGCCGACAGCTGAGCCGCCCCGGCCGCCACCGCCGCGTAGTAGATCGACCCGATCCCGCGCACGCCGAACCAGGCGACGAACAGCCGCTCGCGGTTCGAGACGTGTCGCGAGCCCGCGGTCGCGATCATCACCGCCGCCGGCCTGATCACGAACAGCAGCACCGGGACCAGCAGCCAGCCCGACCAGCCCGGCGCCTGCAGGCCGGTGATCGAGAGCATGCTCCCGAAGAGCAGGATGACGGTCAGCTCACCCAGCTTCTCGACCGTCTCCGCCCCTTCGTGGACCGGCCGGTTGATCTCGTGGGTGCGTTCGTAGCGGCGGAAGGCGACCCCCCCGGCGAACGCCGCGATGAACCCGTAGCCGCCGGCGACCTCGGTCAGGGCGTAGACCAGGAGCACGCTCGGGATCGCCAGCCACGCGTCGAACGTGGCCGAGAGCAGTCGCCGGGAGCGCAGCCGCACCGCCAGCGCACCGAGGCCGAAGCCGACGGACGCGCCGATCGCGAAGCCGGCGACGAGGGCGTAGAGGACATCGGCCACGATCCAGTCGCCGATCCACCCCGCACCGCCGGGCTGGAGCATGAAGAGCCCTGCGAAGAGAAAGGGAAAGGCGAGCCCGTCGTTCATCCCCGCCTCGCCGGTGATCGAGAAGTTCGGCTCCTGCTCCTCCTCGTCGCCGGGGGGCCCGACCCCGATGTCGCCGGCGAGCACCGGGTCGGTCGGAGCGACGATCGCGCCCAGGATCACCGCAGCGCCGAGCGACAGGCCCATGACCCCGGTCCCGAACAGGGCCACTCCGGCGATCGTCAGGGGCATCGCGATCAGGAGCAGCCGCGCGACCCCCGACCACGCGCGCCACGTGAAGGCGCGATCGAGCTTCAGGCCGGCTCCGAAGAGGGCGATGATCACGGCGAGCTCGCTGACGTGCTCGATCAGGCGCGCATCGGCGATCGGCTCGAGCCAGCGGATGCCGAGCAGTTCGACGCCGATCGCCGCGACGGCGCCGAATCCGAGGTAGATGATGCTCGCGGAGAACGCTCGATCGCCCTGATGGGAGAGGGCCCCGATCGCCGCGAACAGCGCCAGCGCACAGAAGACGAGGCCGACCGCGTAGAGGTCGGCGAATGCGAAGCCGCGCTCGGCGGCGGTGATGATCGGGGCGGGGAGGGGGCTCATTCGACGAAACGGCTCGCGACGGAACGACCCGTCGCGAGCGTTGTCCCCCCTCTACCCGTCGGCGGGCAAAAGGATCGCGCTCAGGGTCAAAGCGACCATCTCGTAGGCGTCGTCCTTCCCGATCTCGCCCGCGCGCACCTCGTCGATCGCGGTCAGGGTGACCACCTGCATCACCGTCTGCTGCCACTCGCGGGGTTGGTCGGTCCTGATCGTCCCCGCCCTCCGGGCCCGGTCGAGGAAGACCTTGGTCGGGCTCTCGTCGGTGTCCTTGGCCGACTCGACGACGGGGCTGAGCCCATTGCGGGCCTGGATCAGGGAGCCGAAGATGAGTGCCATGTCGAGATGGGCGCGGCTGAGCCCGCGGATCGCCGTTGCAGGATCCTCCGGATCGGGATCGGTCGCGGCCGCCTGGCGACGCGAACGTTCGATCATCTCCTCGAGGATCGCGTCCACGAGCTCGTCCCGGGTGTCGAAATGCCGATAGAGCGTGGTCCGGCCGACGCCGGACGCCTCGGCGACCTCGCCGATGTTCGCTTCCGGATCGGCGCTGAGCACTTCGATCCCGGCCTCGATGATCCGCCGCCGGTTTCGCTCGGCATCGCTGCGGCGGTGCGGGCTCAAGCCCGGGCCACCGTCATCGCGATGAACGTGTCTCCGAGCAGGCGATCGGCTCCCTCGCGCTCCACGCGGCCGGTGATGACGTCGCCGACCAGGGCGATCGTCAGAGCGATGAACTGACAGACGAGCCAGGCGATCGGCAGGTCCGAGCGCACCTCGCCTCGGCCGCGGGCGACCGCCAGGAACTCGGCGAGCGGAGTCGACGGATCGTGGCCCACCCGGTTCAGCATCGGCGCCGCCTCGTGCCGGTGCGAGTAGAGGAACCGGTAGCGCATGCCGACCCTGACGAGGAGGTCGCCGACGTCGCACAGGCCCGCTGCGAGGTCGGGCTGACCGCGCAGCAGGTCCTCGAGCTCCTCCCCCGAGGTCGCGATCACCTCGCGGAGCAGCGCCCGGAAGAGCGCCTCGCGGGTCGGGAAGTGGCGGTAGACGGTGGAGCGCCCGAGCCCGGAGCGGTCGGCGATCTCCTGCATCCCCGCCCCCGGATCGAGGGGCAGCAACCCGGTCGCCGCATCGATAACAGCCTGACGGTTCGCAACCGCATCGCGGCGCTGGGCTCCCTCTGCACCCATCCGCACCGATCATAGGAAGCGCCGAGGCGCACGTCCAGAACCGGGATGCTATGTTCCACTTAGACGTTCGGTGTCGTTCCCCCGCGGCATCGGACGTCTTCCTTTTCCGGCCCTTCACCGGCCTCGGGCCGATTGCTAAAGTGCCCGTCCCTCGCCGCTATCGTCTAGGGGACTAGGACGCCGGATTCTCAGTCCGGAAACCGGGGTTCGAATCCCCGTAGCGGTACTCCTCGGACCGGCCCCAGCGCCGCAGTTGTCCTCGGGGCCGACGCCGCTTCTCGCGAGGCAGGCCGCCCGTGGTCAGTTCCATTCGACCCCTCGCGGGCAACCCCGTCCCCTGGCGGGCCGGACTGTCTCAGGCGATACTGCACGAGCGATGTCTGAGGAGAACATCGAGATCGTGCGCCGGGCCACCGATGCATACAGTCGCGGCGCACTCGACGAGGCCCTGGAGAACTGGGCAC
>JAGQUO010000006.1 GCA_020438445.1 Solirubrobacterales bacterium | reverse complement strand
GGCATCCACGGCGGGCCCTCGCCGTGGCTCGTCGGAGCGGTCACCGCCGCCGCCTTCCTCTTCGGCAGCGCGGTGCTGGTCGCGGAGCTCGTCTAGGCGTCGAGGGCCGGCTCGCCGGGCCGGAGCGGCACGTTCGGTCGCGACCGGAGCTTGCCGGGAATTGCGAGTGCGGCGAGCACCGCCAGGGCGACGCCGAACGCCGAGACGGCGAACGCGGTCGTGTAGCCGCTCTCGGCGGGCAGGCCGTCGGCCGCGATGTGGCCGGCGACGATGGACGCCGCGACCTGGCCCCCGATCGCGCCGCCGATCGTCCTCATGATCGTGTTCATCCCGGTGGCGACGCCGGTCTGGCTCTGGTCGACCGCCTCGACGATCAGGTTCGCCATCGCCGCGAACGAGAAGCCGATCCCGAGGCCCATCAGCGCCGTCGCCACGTAGATCGCGAGATGGCTCTCGTGCCAGACGGCGAGCATCAGGAAGCTCGCGCAGGCGAGCACCGTGCCGATCACCAGCGGCAGCTTCGACCCGTAGCGGGTGCCCATCAGCCCCGAGATCGGTCCGGCGACCAGCATCACGAGCGCCGAGGGCAGCATGAAGAGCCCGGCCGTGGTCACCGAGGCGCCGAAGCCGTAGCCGGTCGACGCCGGCACCTGGACGAACTGGGGAACGAGGATGTAGGAGCCGAACATCCCGAAGCCGATCAGGAGCGCCGTCAGGTTCGTCGTCAGCACCGGGCGGTCCCGCATCATCCGCATGTCGACCAGCGGCTCGGGGTGCCCCGCCTCGAAGCGGACCCAGCTCGCGAGCAGGATCGCGGCGACCGCGATCAGTCCGATGAACGTCGCCGAGCTCCAGCCCCAGTTGTTGCCCTCGCTGACTGCGATCAGAAGCGCCGCGAGCCCGCTCGAGAGCAGGGCGGCGCCGCCCCAGTCGATCTTCGCGGGCGTCTTGACCGGCGACTCGGGCACGAAGCGGTGCGTGGCGATCGTGGCCGGGATGACGACGATCAGCGCCAGCCAGAAGATCCACTCGTAGGCGACGTGGTCGACGATCAGGCCGCTGATCACCAGCCCGGCGCCGCCGCCGATCCCGAAGGTGGCGCTGATCAGGCCGATTCCCGTGGCGACCTTCTCGCGCGGGAACTCGTCGCGGATGATCCCGAACGAGAGCGGGAAGATCGCGCCGCCGACACCCTGGATGGCGCGGCCGGCGATCAGCAGCGCGATCGAGTGGGAGAGCGCGCAGACGAGCGAGCCGAGGCCGAAGATCATCAGCGTTATCACCAGCAGCCGCTCCTTGCCGAACATGTCGCCGAGGCGCCCGACCACCGGCGTCGCGATCGAGGCGGTGAGCAGGTACCCGGTCAGCGCGAAGGTGACGAGCGTCGTCGTGGTGCCGAGATCGGCCTGGATCTCCGGCAGGGCCGGGGCAATCATCGTCTGCGAGAGCGCGTAGGCGAGGGCGCCGGTCACGAGCACCGCGAGGGTGACGTTGTAATGCTGGCGGGCGGGGCTCTCGGCGGCGGCGTTCACAGCTCGTCGATCAGCTCCGCCATGCGGCCGAGCAGGTGCGTGGCCTGCTCGCGCTCGGTCTCCGACAGCGACCCGAAGACCTCGTTCCGCTTGCGCTGGATCTCCGCCCGCTTGCGTGCGTACAGGTCCTCGCCCGCCGGCGTCAGGGCGACCGCGATCGCGCGGCGATCGTCATCGGCGCTGCCGCGGGCGACGAGGCCCTCGCGCTCGAGCGAGTCGATCATCCGGCTGGCGGTCGGCGCGGCGACCCCGGCGGCTTCGGCGAGCTCGCCGAGGCGCGCCGAGGCGCCGTCGGCGAGGGGCTCCAGCAGGTGGACCTGGGGGAGGGTGAGCTCGCTGCCGTGCTGCTGGGAGGCGCGGCCCCGGGCGCGGCGGACCGCGCCGAAGAACTCATCCCAGGCGCCGTTGAGGGCCTCGAGCGAGTCGGTGGAGGGGGATGTCGGCCGCGCGGTTGTCACGCACGACAATTATTAGCAAGCTAACTAATCCCCCGGCGAGCCGGCGCCCTTCCCGCCGCGCTGGCCCTTTCCCCGCCGCTCCTCGACGTCGAGGCGGCCGAGCAGCACGCCGGTGTCGGCGTCGATGATCGGCAGCTTGCCGGGCTCGCGCAGGAGCAGGTTGAAGTTGGCGGGGGCGTCGGGAGCGGCGTCCTCGGTGACGCCGAATGCCGGGATCTCGACCTCCCGGGCGCGCTCGCTGCCGACGTTGAGCTCGAGCTGGTCGCCGACGAAGGCCTCGACCGTCTCCGGGCTCTTCTCGGATGCGTCTATCCGCACCGTCAGCGCCTCGCCGGACGGCAGCGTGTCGCGCGTCGTCGGCTCCTTCGCGGCCGTCGAATCGGTGCGCGCGGCCGTCGTGTCGGTGGTCGTCGAGCTCGTGTTGGTCGTGCTCGACGAGGTGCGATCGCCGAGCAGCGGCCCCTTGCGCTCCGGGGCGATCATCGCGGCGACGATCGACACCGCGAACAGGACCAGGAGGACGATGATCAGCCTGCGTGCCGCCATCAGCGCTCCTCGTCGCCGCTCTGGGGGCCAGCACCCAGGTGATTCTGGGGCCGGGCGCTCAGCGAACGTACGAAAAATCCATCAGCAGGGCTAAAGGTGACCATCCCACGAGCCGATAGAGCGCGGGAAACGGAAATAGAGCTGGGGCTCTGGTGCGGAGGCAAACTCATTGCGAGATGGGGGCGCAAAGCCACGGGGCTTCCTTCACGGGAAGCAAGCCGGGCTACCACTGGGGTTCGAACTCCGAATGGCTTGGCGACAGGCTCCGGCTCCACTTAGTAGACCCGAGGAGGGTAACTATGCTGGAGATGTACCGCGCACGGCGCAGAGAGGAAGCCGGTTTCACGCTGGTCGAGCTCCTGGTCGTCATGCTCATCCTTGGCATCCTGGCTGCGATCGCGATCCCCGCTTTCTTCAGCCAGCGTGACAAGGGCTACGACTCCGACGCGAAGGCCAACGTCCGGACCGTGCAGACGGCCTACGAGACCTACGCCGTCGACAACAACGGCTCCTACAACACGAGCGCGATCGCCGACCTCGCCGCGATCGAGGGATCGATCAACGATTTCTCGGGCGACGTCACGATCACCGGCGCCGCCGACACCTACACGATCGTCGGCGACTCCGACTCGGGGAATGCGTTCACGCTGACCCGGAACGCCAACGGCTCGCTCGACTACACCTGCACCACGACCGGTGACGGTGGTTGTCCGAGTAGCGGCAACTGGGGCTAGTCCCCGCTGAGGGCACGATGCCCTGAAGGATCTCGAAGAGGCGGGCCTCCGGGCCCGCCTCTTCTGCTTTCGGCGCTGATTCGGGCTCGATGACGGAAAACGGGTTCATAACTCAAGGTGGCGTCCCCGCGAGCCGATGGGTTCATGCGCGCATGAATACTGAGGAAGCAACGACTGCTTCCCGTCCCGGCGTCTCGTCGGAGGATGGGTTCACGATCATCGAGGTGCTCGTCACCGCGGTCGTGATCGCGGTCGTGATGGGGGCGACTTTCGGAGCGCTCCAGGCCGCCGGCCGGGCGGGCTCCGAGCAGCGGCATCACGCCGAGTCCTACGCGATCGCCCAGAAGGACCAGGCGCGGCTGCGGTCCCTGCAGGTCTCTCAGCTCGACGGGCTCGACGAGACGACCACCATCAGCGCCGGCGGCACCGACTACGACGTCCACTCGACGGGACAGTTCGTCAACGACATCACCGGGACCGCCTCCTGCGAGGAGGGGACGAACTCCTCCGACTACATCAGCATCACCTCGGTCGTCACCTGGCCGTCGATCGGCAATCGCCCGGCGACGGTGATCAAGAGCATCGTCGCACCGCCGGCGGGCTCGCGCTCCGAGGACACCGGTGCGCTCGCGGTCGTGATCCGCGACGGCCAGGGCAACGGCATCGAGGGCGTTCCGCTCTCCGGCTCGGGCGCCGGGTCCTTCAGCGGCTCGACGGGACCGACCGGATGCATCCTCTTCACCGACCTGCCCGAGGGCAACTACACGCTCACCCCGAGCACGGCGGCGGGCGTCGTCGATGCCGACGGCAATCCGCCGGCGCCGATAGACACGAGCGTCGTCGGCCAGAGCACGAACACGCTCGTCCTTCGCTACGACACCCCCGGCTCGATCAAGGTCGACTTCCGGACGCGGATCAACGGCAGCGTCCAGAACACGACCCAGGACACGATCACGATCTTCAACACCGGCATGACCCAGGAGAAGGCGTTCGGGACCGTCGGCAGCCGGGCGACCGACGTCACCGCGACGCCGGTGTTCCCGTTCTCCTCGCCGTACGCGGTCTACGCCGGGAACTGCGCCGCCAACAACCCCAATCCCGACGACCTGACCAACCCGCCCGCGGCCGCGGCGATGGCAGACGTCAGCGTCGTGGCGGGGCAGACGGCGAACGCGACGATCCAGCTTCCGGCGCTGAACCTGACGGTGATGAGCGGCAACTCGAGCGGCAACCCGGGCTCGCCGGTGAACGGCGCCACCGTCAAGGTCACCGACACCGAGTGCACGGTCGGCGGCAACCCGGTCAAGCGGACGCTGACGACCAACTCCTCCGGCAAGCTCGACACGCCGGGGCTGCCCTACGGCACCTACGACGTCTGCGCTTACCGGCCCAGCACGAACCGCAAGAACACCGCTTCGAACATCGAGGTGAAGACGACCGCGACGGACACGAACCTGACGATCTACGTCGGCAGCTTCGCCTCCGGCAGCAGCAGCGGGAGCTGTCCGTGAGCCGGCGCCTGATCCACGACGAGCGGGGGCTGACGATGACCGAGCTCCTGGTCGCGATGCTGGTCGGGATGATCGTCCTCGGCGCGATCGTGACGCTCGTGACCGTCACCGCCAAGAGCAGCGGCCGGATCACCGAGCGCGTCGCCGCCAACCAGCTCGCGCGGCCGATGATGCAGCGGGTCATGAACGAGATGCACTCCGCCTGCATCTCGCCCGGGCTCGCGCCGATCCAGTCCGGCAGCAACAGCGACGCGATCTCGTTCATCCACGGCACCGGCCCGGACGTCTCGCCGACCCCGGTCAAGCGGACGATCGCCTGGAACAGCAGCAACGGGTATCTGACCGATCAGACGTTCGCGAAGACGGGCGGGACCGCGCCCGACTGGACGTTCTCGTCGACGCCGAGCTCGACGTACCGCCTGCTCGAGCACGTCGGGCAGATCGGCGGCACGACGCCGATCTTCAGCTACTTCGCCTACGAGAACGGGGTGATCTCCGACACGCCGCTCCCGGTCCCGCTGAGCACCGACGACGCGGCGCGGACCGTGCAGGTGACGATCTCGCTCGCCGTCGCCCCGACCAAGAGCGGCACCTCCGACGAGGAGGGGGCGCCGATCGAGCTGACCAACTCGGCGCTCCTGCGCTTCTCGCCGAGCAACGAAGACACCGAACAGGCTGGTCTGCCATGCACCTGAGGAATCTCGCCGCCGGATTACGTCGCCGGGCCGCAGCCGAGGACGGCTTCACGATGGCGACGGCGATGCTCGCGCTGCTCGTCGTCACCCTGGCGATGGCGGCGACGGTCACCGCCGTCAACGGCGACATCAACATCACCGGCCGCGACCTCGACCAGAAGAAGGCATACGAGGCCGCCCGCGCCGGCCTCGCCGACTACTCGTTCCACCTCAACAAGGACAACAGCTACTGGGCGAAGTGCACCAACGTGCCGGCGCCGAACGCGGTCAACAACATCGGCTCGACCGCGAACCGCCGCAACGTGCCCGGCAACACCGGAGCCAGCTACGCCCTCGAGCTGATTCCCGCGACCGGCAAGAGCGTCTGCAACCCCAGCGACCCGGTCAACAGCATGATCGAGCAGTCCGGGGGGATCACCAACGGGACCTTCCGGATCCGCTCGACCGGATACTCCGGCGACACCGAGCAGAGCATCGTCGCCTCGTTCAAGCGGGCCTCGTTCCTCGACTACATCTACTTCACGCAGTACGAGACGCTCGACCCGGTCGCCTACGGGTCCTCCTCGCAGATCAACCAGGCCTACCAGCAGTGCGTGAAGACCTGGCGCGACGGCCGCCGGTTCAGCACCCTGCCGTGCGTCGAGATCGTGTTCGCGAGCGGCGAGTACATCAACGGGCCGCTGCACACCAACGACGAGCTCAACATCTGCGGTTCGCCGACCTTCGGCCGCGGCCCGAGCGACCTGATCGAGGTCAGCTCGCCGCCCACCGGCTACCGCGGCTCGGGCGGTTGCGGCAGCACGAACCCGAACTTCCGCGGCACCTATCTGACGAACGCCCCGGTGCTGACGCCGCCGAGCACCAACGACAGCCTGAAGACGGTCGACGGGGCCGCCGTCTACACCGGCCAGACGCGGATCGCCCTCAGCGGCACGCAGATGACGGTGACGACCAATTCGGGATCGACCAGCACCGTTCCGATCCCGAGCAGCGGCGTCGTCTACATCGCGAACAGCACCTCGAGCGCCTGTTCGAGCGCGTACTCGCCCTATGTGAGCACGAACTCGATGTACCCGAGCAACTCGGCTTGCGGGAACGTCTACATCTCCGGCAACTACTCGGGCCAGCTCACGATCGCGGCCGAGAACGACATCATCGTCAACAACGACCTCTGCCGCGGCAGCTGCTCCGGCAGCCCGAGTGGAAACGGGCTGCTCGGCCTGATCGCCAACAACTTCATCCGCGTCTATCACCCGCTCAGCCCGTCGAACTCCTCGACGTCGGCGAGCAACTGCAACGGCACGAGCAACGGATCAGGCTCGCAGTCGAACCTGAGGATCGACGCCGCGATGCTCTCGATCCAGCACTCGTTCATCGTCGACCACTACAACTGCGGCAACCAGCTGGGCAACCTGACCGTCAACGGCGCGATCTCGCAGAAGTTCCGCGGGCCGGTCGGCACGGTCGGCAACTCGGGCTACAACAAGGTCTACACCTACGACGACCGCCTCCGCTACCTCTCGCCGCCGCACTTCCTCGATCCGGTCGAGTCGGCCTGGCACATGCAGCGGCAGACGATCGATCCCTGAACGGGGCAGCCGCCGACCCCGCGGATAGCTTCCCCGGCCCGTGATCGTCGCCGCCGTGCTCATCACCCTGCTCGGGCTCCTGCTCGGCAGCTTCGCCGGGGTCATCGCCTATCGCGTCCCGCGCGACGAGTCGCCGTTCGGCGGTCGCTCGCACTGCGAGTCCTGCGGAGCGGTGGTCGCGGCCCGCGACAACGTCCCGGTCCTCTCCTGGCTCGTGCTTCGCGGCCGCTGCCGCGACTGCCGAGCACGGATCCCCGCGCTCTATCCGCTGACCGAGGCGGCCCTCGGGCTCGGCTTTCTCGCCTCCTGGCTCACCTACGAGGACGACGGTGCAGCGGCGGTGGCGCTCGCCTGCACGTTCCTGTTCGTGCTCGCGATCATCACCCTGACCGACCTCGAGCACCGGATCATCCCCAACGTAGTCCTCGGGCCCGCGGCGATTGCGGCGATCGCCCTGGTCGCACTCTGGGACACCGGCGAGCTCGGCCCGCACCTGCTCGCCGCCGCGATAGCGGGCGGGGCGCTGCTGATCGTCTCGCTGGCCTACCCGCGGGGGATGGGGATGGGCGACGTCAAGCTCGCCTTCGTGATGGGGCTCTTCCTCGGTCGCGCGGTCGCGCCGGCGCTTCTGATCGGCTTCGCGGCCGGCGCCCTGTACGGGGTTGCGTTGATCGCCAGGCACGGCTCGGAGGCGCGCAAGCGGGCGGTTCCGTTCGGGCCGTTTCTCGCCTTCGGCGGCGTCCTCGCGCTGTTCGCGGGCGACGCGATGGTCGACTGGTACGTGGATTCGTTCTTCAGCGGCTGAGACGCCGGATGAAATGCGTTTGCCGCGCCGCGCCCGCGATTCAAGGGAGTGGCGGCAGCGGCCGATGAGTTCCGGGCATGGCACTGTCGCTGGGCGCCCGCAAGATCAACTCGATCGTCGGCCTCGATATCGAAGCCGCGACCGTCGCCGCGACCGAGGTCGTCACCAACGGCGACATCAGCCTCGGGCGCTCGGGCGTGGCGGCGATCCCGCCCGGCGCCACCCGGGAGGGTGAGGTCAGCGACAGCGAGGCGCTCTCCGGGGCGATCAAGGAGCTCTTCGCCGAGCACAAGCTGCCCCGCAACGTCCGGGTCGGGATCGCGAACCAGCGCGTCGTCGTCCGCACCCTTCGCCTTCCCTTCATCGACGACGACAAGGAGCTCGACGCCGCCGTTCGCTTCCAGGCGCAGGAGGACCTGGCGATGCCGCTGGAGCAGTCCGTTTTCGACTGGCAGCGCCTGCGGCCGAACCCGGAGTTGCGCGCCGAGGGGAAGATGGACGTGGTCGTCGTCGCCGCGCGCCGCGAGATGGTCGGCGACCTGGTTCGGGTCGTCCGCGACGCCGGGCTGCGGCCGGTCGGCCTCGACGTCTCCGCCTTCGGCCTGATCCGCGCGCTCAGCAAGGACACCGACGGGATCCAGCCGGTCGCGTCCGATCCCGCAGCTGCGGCGGACGCCGACGCGACGGCGCCGGCCCCGGTCAGCCAGGCGAAGCTCTTCTGCTCCCTCGGCGACAACACGAACCTCGCGGTGGCCCGCGAGGGCGACTGCCTGTTCACCCGGGTCTCGACGTTCGGGATCGAGGGCATTGCTCAGCGCCTCGCCGAGCGCCGCGAGCTGACGCTCGAGCACGCCCGTCAGTGGCTCGGCCACGTCGGCGTCGAGGCGCCGGTCGAGACTGTCGAGGGCGATCCCGCGATCGTCCAGGCGACCCGCGAGTCGCTCGAGGACGGCGTCGCCAAGCTCGCCGACGAGATGCGCCTTTCGCTCGACTACTACGGCACCCAGGAGGGCGCCGTGTCGATCGAGGAGATCGTGGTCTGCGGGCCCGGTGCCGTGATCGCCGGGGTCCCGGCTCGCCTCGAGCAGCTGCTCGGCTACGCGATCCGAGTCGGTCGCCCGCCCGCGCTCGCCGGCCTCGACGCGGCCGACGCCGCGCGGCTCACGCTTCCGTTCGGGCTGGGGCTGGAGGAGTAGCCGATGCGCCCGGTCAACCTGATTCCGCCCGAGGAGCGCCGCGGCAGTACGGCGCCCAGCCGGACCGGGGTGCTCTCCTACCTCGTCGTCGGCGTGCTCGCCGTCGTCCTGGTCGCTGTCAGCGCGATCGTCCTGCTCGGCAACAAGGTCGACGACAAGCAGGCAGAGGTCGACAGCCTCGAAGCGCAGGCGGTCGAGGCCGAGGCGCGGGCCGAGGGCCTGGCCTCCTACGTGAGCTTCCAGCAGATGCGGGAGTCGCGTGCGGCGACGATCGACTCGCTCGCCAAGAGCCGCTTCGACTGGGAGCGGGTCATCCGCGAGCTCTCGCTCGTCATCCCCAAGCAGGTCTGGCTCTCGAACCTGACCGGCACCGTCTCCCCGGAGGTCCAGATCGATGACGGCGCGGCGATCGGCCTGCGGACGTCCGTCCCCGGACCGGCGCTCGAGCTCGTCGGGTGCGCGCGCTCCCAGCCGGCGATCGCGAAGCTGATCGCGGCACTGCACGACATCGACGGCGTGACGCGGGTGACGGCGGCCAACGGCATCAAGTCCGACACGACCAGCGACTCGACGGCATCGAGCGACAGCTCCGATTCCGTCGACACGGGTGGCGACTGCCCGCGCTCGGCGCCGGGCTTCCAGGCCGTCGCCGCCTTCGACGCCGTCCCGGCGGTCGGCGCCGACGTGCCGCCGGCCGTCCCGCCGGCGGACGGCACCGCGCCGGCCTCCGCTTCGACCTCCTCTTCGTCGGAGACGACGACGAGCGAGCAGCAGTCGGTCGACGACGCGAAGGCCAAGGCCGAGAAGGCCACGAACCTGGTGCCCGGAGGCTGAGGTGAAGAAGAGCGACCGCATGATCCTGCTCGTGCTCCCGGTGATCGCGCTGGTGGTCGGCTTCTACCTGCTCGCGATCTCCCCCAAGCAGAAGCAGATCGGTGAGCTCGACGACGAGATCGCGACGCTGGAGTCGCGCGTCTCCGACGCGGAGGCGCAGGTCGCGACCGCCGAGGCCGCCCGGAAGTCGTTCCCGCGCAACTACGCGCAGATCGTCTCGATGGGCAGCGCCGTCCCCGAGGACAGCGATCAGGCGACGCTGATCTACGACCTGACGCAGGCGGGCGACGCGACCGACGTGCATTTCCGCTCCTTCGAGGTCGCCGACGATGGGGCCGCGGCTGAGGCCGCCGCCCCCCCGGCGAGCACCGGCACCACCACGACGGACTCCTCGTCCACCGACTCGGGCTCGTCCGGCGACACCGCGACGGACTCGACCACGACCACGACGACCACGACGGCGCCGGTGACGGCGACCGAGACCGAGGCGGCGACGCTGCCGATCGGCGCGACGGTCGGCTCGGCCGGTCTGCCGGTCATGCCGTACAAGCTCCGGTTCAGCGGCAGCTTCTTCGACATGGCGGACTTCTTCGCCGAGCTCGACAAGAGCGTCGACGTGGTCAACGACGGTCAGGGGGACCCGAAGGTCGACGGCCGGCTGATGACGATCAACGGGTTCGCGATGGTCGGCGATCCGATCCACGGGTTCCCGCTGGTGCAGTCGAGCATGTCGGTCAACACGTACGTGGTCCCGGGTGACCAGGGCCTCGAGAACGGCGCCACCCCGGCGGGCCCGTCCCCGGTCGGCGACTCCTCGAGCACCGTGACCTCGACCTCCACGTCCTCTTCGTCGGTCCCGAGCACCGCGGCGGTGTCGCCGTGAACCGCGTGTCCGAGCTCGGCAGGAACCTGGCCCAGGACCTCCGGGACCGCAACCTGCTGATCCCCGCGATCGCTCTGCTCGCCGCGATCGTCGCGGTCCCGATCCTGCTCGGTTCCGGCGGCTCCTCCGATTCCGGCTCCGGTTCCTCGGCGGCACCGGTGCCGACCGCTCCGGCCTCGATGAGCGGGGCCGAGGAGGTCCAGCCCGTCGTCCTCGCCGACGTTCCCGGCCTTCGCAACTACCGCAAGCGCCTGAACGGCAAGAACGGGCGCAACCCGTTCATCCAGCAGTCGGTGGACAACGGCAAGGGCAAGGGCGGCGGCGACGGGAGCGGCGGCGGCTCCGGCGGCGGCGGCTCGTCCACGGCGACGACCTCGGCTTCGACCAGTACCTCCGGCACATCCTCGAGCTCGTCCTCGTCCTCTTCCTCGACGCCGGCCCCGGACAGCTCCGGCGGCGGGTCCCCCGGCGGTGGCACCAAACCGCCCAAGGAGAAGCAGGTCAAGTTCACCATCGACGTCCGGGTCGGCCGCTCCGGCAAGACCAAGGTCCTCAAGGACGTCGAGCCGCTGGCGCTCCTTCCCGGCAAGAAGAGCCCGGTCGTGCAGTTCGTCGGCAGTGACGAGACACGGGCCAGCTTCGCCTTCTCGCCCGACACGGAGGGCACGCAGGGTGATGGTGAGTGCATGCCCAGCCACGACGACTGTCAGTACCTGACCATGGAGGTCGGCGACCTCCAGAAGCTCTACTACGGCAAGAACCTGGACGTGTACCGCCTCGAGCTGCTGGCCATCAACAAGACGGTGGTCCCCTTCGACGCGCCGAACGGCTGAGCCCCCGCGCCGGGAGCCCGGCTTGCGCGCGATGGCGACCACGCGGCTTGGCCCTTCCCGCGCGGCTAGCCTTAACCCGCGATGGCCCGTTTCGATTTCGTAACCGCCGGTGAGTCCCACGGCCCGGGACTGACGACGATCGTCGAGGGCATGCCCGCGGGCCTCGAGCTCGATCGCGAGGGGCTCGATCGGGACATGGCACGCCGTCAGCTCGGTCATGGCCGCGGCGGGCGGATGAAGATCGAGAAGGACACCGCGGAGGTCCGCTCCGGCGTTCGCCACGGAAAGACCCTGGGAAGCCCGATCGCCCTTCTGGTCGCCAACCGCGACTACGAGAACTGGGTCGAGCGGATGGGGCCGTGGGAGAGCGGCGAGGGCGTCCAGCAGGTCCATCTGCCGCGGCCCGGCCACGCCGACCTGCCGGGACTGCTCAAGTACGGCTTCGAGGACGCGCGGAACGTGCTCGAGCGGGCGAGCGCCCGCGAGACTGCGGCTCGCGTCGCCGCCGGCGCACTCGCCCGCCAGTTCCTCGCGGCGGTCGGGGTGACCGTCCGCAGCCACGTCACCCGGATCGCCGGGGTCGACGCTCCCGCGCCGGCCGACCTCGAGCCCGCCGACTTCGACGGCGTCGACGACGACCCGGTCCGCTGCCTCGACGCGGACGCGTCGGCGGCCATGGTCGAGGAGATCAACCGGCTCCGCAAGGAGAACGAGAGCCTCGGCGGCACGTTCGAGGCTCGCGCCTGGGGCCTCGTTCCCGGGCTCGGCTCTCACATCGCCTGGAACGAGCGGCTCGACGGCCGGATCGCGCAGGCGATGGTCTCGATCCAGTCGGTCAAGGGCGTCAGCATCGGCCCGGCCTGGGAGGTCGCGGCGAGTCCCGGCTCGGAGGCCCACGACGAGATCTTCCACTCGCCCGAGCGCGGCTACCACCGCGAGACGAACCGCGCCGGCGGGCTCGAGGGCGGGATGACCAACGGCGAGACCCTGATCGTCCAGGTCGCGATCAAGCCGATCTCGACCCTGACGAAGCCGCTGCGCTCGGTCGACGTCCACACGAAGGAGCCCAAGGCGGCGCACAAGGAGCGCACCGATTCGACCGTCGTCCCCGCCGCCGGCGTCGTCGGCGAGGCGATGCTGGCGCTCACCCTCGCCCGCGCCTACCGGGAGAAATTCGGCGGCGACCACATCGACGACGTGCGCGCCGCCATCGACGCCTACCGCCAGCGCATTGCCGGCTGAGCGCGCCTCGATCGTCTTCATCGGCTTCATGGGAGCCGGCAAGTCCGCCGCGGCCCGCGGGGCCGCCCGCGCGCTCGGGACGGGCTTCGTCGACACCGACCGGTTGATCGCCGAGCAGATCCCGGGCGGCTCGATCTCCGGCTACTTCCGCGAGCACGGCGAGCCCGCCTTCCGCGAGCTCGAGGAGCGCGTCGTCCTCGAGGCCCTCGACCGCTTCGGCGAGATCGTCGCGCTCGGGGGCGGTGCGGTCGAGAGCGAGCGTATCCGCGCGGCGCTGGCCGGCCACGTGACCGCCTGGTGCCGGGTGGAGGAGGAGGTCGCCTGGGAGCGCTCCAGCGGCACCGACCGCCCGCTTGCGCGCGACCGCGACGGCTTCCGGCGCCGTTGGAGCGCCCGTCGCCCCCTCTACGAGGATTGCGGCCGGGTCGTGCTGCCTTCCGGGGGCGAGCAGATCGGCTTCGCGGCCGCCCCCTGGCTCGATGCGCTTCGCGACCGCCCCGAGGTCCGCATGTACTGGTCGCGAACGCCCTCGGGCGATGCGCCCGCCGTGGTCGGCCCCGGCGCGACGCGCCTGTTCGACGATGCGCCCGCGCTCCGGCCCGGCGTCCGCCTCTTCGGGATGGCCGACCGCGACGCGTACGCCGCCGCCGGCGGGCTCATGCCCGCCGTCGAGGGTGAGCCCGTCCTGTTCGCGGGCGGCGAGACTGCGAAGACGGTCGGTGGAGCCGAAGCGCTGCTCCGCGAGCTCGCCCGCGCCGGGGTCCGCCGCGAGGATGCGCTGCTCGCGTTCGGCGGCGGCGTCGCCGGCGACCTCGCCGGCTTCTGCGCCGCCGTCTACCAGCGCGGCATCCCGGTCGTCCAGGTGCCGACGACCCTCGTCGCGCAGGTCGACTCGGCGTACGGGGGGAAGACCGGGGTCGACCTCCCGGAGGGCAAGAACTACGTCGGCTGCTTCCACCAGCCGGCGGCGGTGCTCACCGATCCCGAGGCACTGCGGACGCTGCCGGCGGCCGAGCTCGCCGCGGGCTTCGCCGAGGTCGTCAAGACCGCGCTGATCGCCGGCGGGCCACTCTGGGAGCGGGTCCGCGATCTGGAGGTCGTGGACGCCGACTCGGTCGCCCCGCTCGTCTTCGATTGCGCCGCCACCAAGCTCGGCGTCGTCGGCGCGGACGAGCGCGATTCCGGCCTGCGCGCGGTCCTCAACCTCGGTCACACCGTCGGGCACGGGATCGAGGCGGCCACCGGATACGAGCGGTACCGCCACGGGGAGGCGATCTCGATCGGCCTCGTCGCGGCGCTGCGCCTCTCGGGCGCCGAGGGGCTCGGACAGGAGGTGGCCGCGCTGCTCGACCGCGCCGGCCTGCCGACGTCGCTCGACGCCGCCGTCGACGCCGAGGCGGTCCTCGACGCCGTCGGCCGCGACAAGAAGCGGACCGCCGAGGGGATCGGCTTCGTCACGATCTCCGCTCCCGGCGAGGTCAGGTTCGGGCAGCGGATCGATGCCGCTAGCCTCCGGCGCGTGGTCGAGGAGCTGGCGAGATGAGCACCGCGCACAACCGGGTCGCCGTGATGCACGGCGTCAACCTCGACATGCTCGGCAAGCGCGACCCCGAGGTCTACGGCACCGAGAGCCTGTCGCAGTACGAGTACCGGATCCACGGGTTCGGACGGGACCTCGACCTCGAGATGTCCTTCTTCCAGACGAACCACGAGGGTGAGTTCTGCGAGTACCTGCACCGTGTGCCCGGGACCGCCGACGCCGTCCTGATCAACGCCGGTGCCTGGACGCACTACTCGTGGGCGATCCGCGACGCGCTCGAGGTCGCCGCCAAGCCCGCCGTCGAGGTTCACATCAGCGACGTCTCCGCGCGCGAGGACTGGCGCTCGATCTCCGTCTTCGACGGCCTCGTCGCGGCGAAGATCTCGGGCAAGGGGCTCGACGGCTACCGCGAGGGTCTCGAGGTGCTCGCGCGGGAGCTCGGCGTTTGAGGAGGGTGCCGGACAGCCGCGGCGACCGCCTCGCCGAGATCGTCGGCGAGGCGGGGCTGGACGCCGCCGTCGTCGGCGACCTCGTCCGGCCCGGCGACTCGAGCCGGGACTCGATCGCCGACGTGACCTGGCTGACCGGCTTCGCGGGCACGAGCGGCACGGTCGTGATCGGGCCCGAAACCCGGGTCTTCATCACCGACTTCCGCTACACGACGCTCGCCGCCTCGATCGTCCCCGAGTCGTTCCGGATCGTCGACGCGGCCGCCGAGATCGTCAAGGAGATCGCCGGTCAGCTCTCCGGCCGGGTCGGGATCGAGCCGTCGAAGACGAGCGTCGAGACCCACGGGAAGCTGCTCGGCGCGGTCGGCGAGGACGTCGAGATCGTCACCGCCGAGAACCTCGTGACCGACCTCCGGCGCGTCAAGGACGACGCCGAGATCGAGGCGATCGCCGCCGCGGCGGCGCTGACCGACGAGGTCTACGCGTTCGTCGAGGAGCGCGGCCTGGTCGGCAGGAGCGAGCGCGAGGTCGCGCTCACCGCCGAGGCCAAGATGCGCGAGCTCGGCGCCGAGGATCCCGCCTTCCCGACGATCGTGGCGGCGGGGCCGACCGGCTCCCAGCCCCACGCCGTGCCCGGCGAGCACGTCATCACCGCCGGGGAGTACGTGACGATCGACATGGGCGCGATCGTCGACGGCTACTGCTCCGACTGCACCCGGACGCTGGTCGAGGGCGAGCCCGATGCGGGCCGGAAGGACGTCTACGACCTGGTCCTGGCCGCACAGCTCGCCGCGCTCGAGGCGATCCGCGCCGGCGCCGACGGACGCGAGGTCGACGCCATCTCCCGCGGGCCGATCGCCGAGGCCGGGCACGCCGGCAACTACGGCCACGGCCTCGGCCACGGCGTCGGCATCGAGGTCCACGAGCCGCCGCGCCTCTCGAAGCGCTCCGAGGACACGCTCCTCGCCGGCGACGTGGTGACCGTCGAGCCCGGCGTCTACGTCCCCGGCGAGTTCGGGATCCGGATCGAGGACCTGGTCGTCGTCACCGAGGACGGCCACCGGAACCTGAGCACCCGCCCGAAATAGGCAAGGCCATATCCGGCCACGGCCCTGGCGGGCGCGCGCCGATCAGGCGAGCCGCGTGCGGACCTGGAAGATCGAGGTGAACCCGGACTCGAAGCCGTTCCTGGCGGCGCGGAGGTAGAGGCGCCAGACTCGTACCCGCTCGGGCCCGGCGAGCTCGATGGCGCGGTCGAGGTTCTCGTCGAGACGGCGGGCCCAGTGGCGGAGGGTCTCGGCGTAGTCGGCTGCGAACCCCTCGACGTGCTCGGTCGCGAAGCCGGCCCGCTCGAGCGCGAGGAGCACCCGGGAGAGGTGGAGGGGGTCTGCGTCGGGGAAGACGTACCGCTCGGAGAACGGCCCGGCTTCGGGGTCGGTGTGGCGGAGGCGGGCGATCCCGTGGTTGAGCAGGCGCCCGCCGGAGGGGAGGAGGGCGGCGAGGCGCTCGGCGTAGAGGTCGATCCGCTCGGCGCCGACGTGCTCGACCATCCCGATGCTCGCGATCGCGTCGAAGGGACCGTCGCCGCCGGCGAGGTCGCGGTAGTCCATCACCCTGATCTCGACCCGGTCGCCGACGCCGGCCTCCTCGGCGCGCCGGCGGGCGACCCGGGCCTGCGGCTCCGAGAGCGTGATGCCGACGACCTCGACGCCGTGGCGGCTCGCGGCGTGGGCGGCGAAGCTGCCCCAGCCGCAGCCGATGTCGAGGATCCGCTCCCCGGGCTCGAGCGCGAGCTTGGTGCAGACCATCTCGAGCTTGGCCTCCTGGGCCTCTTCGAGCGTTCCGGCCCCGCGGGAGAAGATCGCGCAGCTGTAGGTCATCGAGTCGTCGAGGAAGAGCGAGAAGAACTCCGGGGGCAGGTCGTAGTGGTGACGGACCGAGCGTGCGTCCCGCGCCTTCGTCCGCCGCTCGCCACGCGGCCGGAGCTCGGCCCGGGGCGGAGCGGGAGGGAGGGTGAGGCCGTTGGCGGCGAGCGCAGCGCCGACCAGCCGGATCCGCGTCGACGCCGGGATCGGCGGCGGCCTCCACTGCTCGAGCAGGTCCATGACCAGGTCGATGTCGTCGACCTCGAGGTCGCCGCTCACGTAAGCGCGGCCGATCCCGAGCTGCCCCGGGGCCCGCAGGGCCTGGGCGACCGCGCGCGGGGAGCGGACCCGGAACGCCGGCCCGGTGCCGTCGGTCGACTCGACCCTGCTTCCGTCCCAGAACTCGACCGTGAACGGCCGGTGCGGGAACGCGGCCGCGAGCTCCCGCCGGAGCGGGCCGGTGTATGCGAGCGCCATGGCCCGATCCTATGGGGCGGTAGCCTCCCGGACCGTGCCGGTGGTCGCGAACATCCTCCAGCCGCTCAACGACGTCGAGGAGTGGGTCCTCGAGACCCTGCATTCGGCCGGGCTGACCTGGGGTCTCGCGATCGTCGGACTGACGCTCCTGACGCGGATGCTGACCCTGCCGCTCGTCGTCCGCCAGTTCCGCTCGCAGCGCGAGATGAAGCTCCACATGCCGGAGCTGAAGCGGATGCAGGAGCGGTACAAGGACGACAAGCAGAAGCTCCAGCAGGAGATGACCGCCTACTACCGCGAGCACGGGATCAACCCGCTCGCCTCCGTCGGGCCGCTGCTGATCCAGATCCCGATCTTCATCTCGCTCTACATGCTGTTGCGCCAGGACGCGACCAGCGGCCTGTTCGGCGACGGCGGCTTCCTGTTCATCCCCGACCTGACCGAGAAGCCGCAGGGCGCCGTGCTGGCGGTGATGCTCCTGATCTACGTCTGCTCGCAGTTCGCCTCCAGCGCGATCGCGACCAGGACGCTGCAGAGCACCCATCGCAAGATCGCGATGGGGCTGCCGCTCCTCTTCGCGACGGTGATCATGCGCTTCCCTGCCGGCCTCGCGATCTACTCGATCACGACCAGCCTCTGGAGCCTCGGCCAGCAGATCACCTTCTGGCGGCTGTCGCCGGCTGTGCCCTCCGGCACCGCCGCGCTCGCCGCCGAGGCCGAGGACGTCGCCGAGGCCGGCGAGGACTCCCGGTTCGAGGCAGCGATCGAGCACGAGATCGAGGCCGAGGCCGCGGCGGCCGCTTGAGGTGGTGGACAGCATGGAGCTGCTCTACCGCTACGAAGCCAAGCTGGCGGAGCCGACCCCGGTTGGGCCGGTTCCGGGCGGGATCAGGATCGACATCGAGTTCCACGGCGAGCTGACGGCGGGGATCCTCGCCGGCGGCAGCGGATGGGGGTCGGAGTACCTCCTCCAGCGCAGCGACGGCGTAGGACAGATCGATGCCCGTGACACGTTCGAGATTCCGGGGGGCGGTGTGTTGCACGCCAAGGCGAAGGGATTCGTCCTCCCGCCGGAAGGCGTCGCGATGCCCTCGATCGAGGCGATGCTCGATCCGGGCTTCGAGCCGCCCGACGTGCGCATGCTGATCCACGCGTACGCGTTGTGCTCGACGGGATCTCCCGAGTTCGAGCACCTGAATCGGACGCTCGTCAAGGTCGACGGGTGGGTCAACAATGGGACCGGCGAGCTCGTGCTCGAGGGCCATGCAGCGGCCGTCGAAGGTGCAGCTGCCGTGGCGCTCGGCCCCGGGGTCGAGCGGGCGGCGACTGCCTAACGCACCGCCGAGAGACGGTAAGGCGCTCGTCCCTCGGCCTCGCACGCGAACACCCAGGGCCACTCGGCCGGGTGTTCGCGTGCTTTGGCGATCAGAGCCGTCCCATCGATCGGTCGAGGTTTCGCGCCGACCGTCAGTCGTCCGTCGCGAACGGTGCTAGATGAACCGAATCCGCGACGTCGGGGACCTCGTCATCGAAGGCGGCGAGCATCTGCCGCCGGTCCTTGAGCGTGTCCCGCCCGAAGAGGAGACAGCTGATGCGCTGCTCCCTGAAGACGTAGATGTCGCAGTTGTACCAGGCACTGAACGTGCTGCGGCCATCGTCGGTCGTGAAGGTCCCGCTCGGGTTCTGGATCATCACCAGCGCGTTTCCGAAGACGATCGTCTCCTCGACCGCTTCGTAGAAGTCGGGCAGCAGCGGCAACAGGGGCGCGATGAACTCGGTGTCGATCGCCTCGCTCCCCTCGAGATGAATAAGACCCTCCGCCTCCCACGACCAGAGCTCCGCATCGGGCTCGATCAGCGAGGAGACGTGCCCGTAACGCTCCGCCGACGATGGGCGGGCGATGCTCTTCAGCTCGGTCACCTGTTTCATCCCGATCCGGTTGGCGGCGGTGGTGACGGGGGACCAGCAGCGGTCGATCGCAGCCCAGAGCTCCTCGGCATCGACGACGCGATCGAGCTCGGCGCGGGCGATCGTGTCGCCGTAGAACCGGGCCTGGGCGATCGCGTCCCCACCTTCGGCGAGCCGGAAGATGTCCAGTCCGAGCCAGTCCGCGCTGACGTCGGGCTCGGGCGAGCAACGGACCTCGTGGATGAACGCGACGTGGCGGCCCGAGACCCAGATCCGCCCGAGCTCCTTCCGATAGCCCGGATGGCGCGTGAACTCGGGCTTGAGCCAGCCCTCGAGCAGCTGGTCACGCCCCGACCAGGCGTCGTCGCCACCGGTGAATGCAGTGGCCTGGACGTCGGGCGAGCAGAGCGAATGGATGGCCTCGGCGAGCTCCTCGCCGCCGAGGTTCTCGTAGGCCTCCCTGAGCTGCGCGGCGAGCTCTTCGGTGGGGTTCAAAGCGTTACCTCCGGGGTTGACGGGCCCAGCAACAGGATCGCTACAACGATATACGTCAACTCAGCGCTCTGCAAGCTCGGAGACCGTCGAAATATCATCAATTACTTTGTGATAGGTTGAGTCGCATGGAGACTCAAAGCAGTAACCCGACGGCGCTGGCTGTCGAGCGGCTACTTCGTGCATTCAACGATCGCGACTGGGAGGCCATGGCGGATTCTCTCGACGAGGACGTCGAATACCGGGACCGGCCACTCGCCACCGTGCTGCGCTCACCGCAGGAGGTGGTGGACTGGTGCCGTGACGGCTTCGTTCCCTTCCCCGATGCCCGGCTCGAGGACATCCGGCTGATCACCGAAGGTGACCGTGTCGCCTCCGAGTTCGTCGAGCGCGGAACTCACACCGGGCCGTTCGAGGGTCCTGATGGGATGCTCGAACCCACCGGCAGAACCGTCGAGTGGCGCTTCTGCAACGTCTGGAGGGTCGGCCCGAGCGGAAAGGTGATCGAGGCCGAGGCCTATTACGACCAACTCGATCACCTGCGGCAGCTGGGGATCGAAGCGTCTTGAACGGGCCGGCGTTCGCCGAAGGCCTGCTGGCCGAGGCGGACGCCGCAATCGGGGCGGGCCGAACGCTGCCCGCGCGCTGGTACACGGCCCCGGCCGTCTTCGATCTCGAGCTCCGCGAGATCTTCGGGCGGACCTGGACTCCCTTCGGCATCCAGCACGGGCTCGACGAGGACGGCGACTATGCGACCGACCTCGTCAGCGGGGTGCCGGTGCTGATGACCCGCTCGCGCGGCAGGGTGCGTGCGTTTCTGAACGCATGCCGCCACCGCGGGCACCCGGTGGCGGAAGGGCGGGGCAGAGCGGACTCGTTCCGCTGCCGCTATCACGGATGGACATACGATCCGAACGGTGCGCTCGTCGACGCGCCACGGGGGGATCGGGAGCCGGAGTTCGACCGGTCGGGACTCTGCCTGCCGGAGGTCGGTGCCGCGGAGTGGGGGCCGCTGAAACTCGTCAACCCCGATCCATCGGCTCCGGCTTTCGACGCTGCCTTCGCGAGCCTGATCGAGATCGCCGGGCGATCGGGTCTGCAGCTCGATTCGCTGCGGTGCCGCGCGACCGAGAGCCGGGTGATCCAGTGCAACTGGAAGCTGCTCTACGAGAACTTCGCCGAGTGCTATCACTGCGCCACGGTGCACCCGGCCTTCGCGGCGGTGCATGGGGTCGAGCCCCACGAGTACGAGGTCGAGATCCACGACCGATTCATCCACTCGCGAAGCCCCCGCCGCGAGCCGGATGCAGTGGACGCCTGGGAGGGCTTCGCCGCCTGGCCCGGATGGTCGCTGGCGCGGGGAGACGATCCGTCCGTCGTCTTCGCGACGACCCTCGCCCCGGAGGCGGTCGGGAGGACACGGGTGATCACCCATGTCTTCGCCGGCGATGACGTGCGGGAAGCGACGATCGAGCGGGAGCTGGCCGGATGGTGGTTCGCCACCTACGAGGAGGACGGCGCCGTCTGCAGCGCCGTCCAGCGAAGCCTGGTGGCGGGGGCATTCGAGCAAGGGCCGATCCTGCTCGACAGCGAGTCGGCGATCCGTGACCTGCAGGTGAAGCTCAGGGACTCGCTTGCAGGCGCCGGCGGTTCGGATGACTAGGTGCATGGGCAGAACACAACCAAATACGTCGCAGCAAACACATTTTGCGACTGATACGGTGGTCAACGTGTCAGTTCCGCCGTCCTCTCCTCTGTCCGGCGATGCCGGATCCCGATGACCGGCCCGCCCGAAGGGCCGCTTCCGGTCGTCGCCGACTGGTTCGAGGTGACCGAGCTCGATCATGGAGTGGTGCGGATAACCGAGCCGCACGTCGAGCCGGTCGTGCGCGCCAACGCCTGGTACGTGCGCGGGCGCCGAACCGACCTGCTCGTCGACGCGGGCCTCGGCATCGCCCCGATCTCCGACGTCATCGGCCCGCTGGACGGGCATCCCCTTCTCGCGGTGGCCACCCACAGCCATTTCGACCACGTGGGTGGACTCGCCGAGTTCGACCGGCGGGCGATCCATCCGCTCGAGGCAAAGGACCTCGAGCTCGCCGCCGACAAGCCGACCCTCCTCACGGCGGAGCTTCTAGGCGACATCGGCGACGAGCTTCCGGAGCCCTGGCGCCCCCGTGGCCGCTTCCTGATCGATGCGAGGCCGGACGAGAGTTTCGATCCCGTCGCATTCTCGCCGCCGGCCCGTTCAGCGACCGAGCTCGTGGAGGAGGGCGACGTCATCGACCTCGGCGACCGTCGATTCGAGGTGCTCCACCTTCCGGGGCATTCGCCGGGTGGGATCGGATTGTGGAGCGAGCGGGACGGGATCCTGTTCGCCGGCGATGCCATCTACCGGGACCAGCCGCTGCTCGACGATCTTCCCGGCTCAGACGTCACGAAATACCGTGAGACGATGCGGCGGCTGCTCGAACTCCCGGTCACGGTCGTCCACGCCGGTCACGATCCGAGCTTCGGCCGCGACGAGCTGATTGCGCTCGCCGAGCGCTACCTGGCCGGGGGTGGGTGATGAGGGCGAGAACCTGTGACGCCGTGGTCGTCGGGGCGGGCTTCGCCGGGCTCGTCGCCGCTCGCGAGCTTGCCGCGCGGGGACGGGAGGTGATCGTCCTCGAGGCGCGCGACCGCGTCGGCGGGCGGGCCTGGACCGCCCCCGGTCGTCTCGCGGGAGCGGATCTCGAGATGGGTGCTCAGTTCTTCTCCTGGAGTCATCGGTACACGAGTGCCGAGGTTCGGCGCCATGGCGTGGACACCGAGGATTTCGATGCCGCCGAGTTGCTGCCGACCCGCTGGGTGACCGATGCCGGGTTTCGCTCGAGCAACGGACCCGACATCGGACCGACCGATGCAGCCGCGATCGAGGATCTGATCGTGGTCGTACGCGAGGCTGCGGCGAAGGTCGAGCCGGGTCGCCCCTGGCTGGAGGGGCTGACGCCGGAGGAGGCGAGCTCGCTCGACGCGTCGATCCGGACCCACCTGACCGAGGCCGGCATCGCTCCCAACGTCGTCGAGACGCTCGGATTGCTGCTCGGCGCGCATCTGGTCACCGATTCACTGGCCGAGCGATCGATGCTGCATCTTGCCGCGCTGGCGGCGGTGAACGGTGGATTGACCGGCTATCTCGGAGGCGAGGACTACCTCCTCGCCGACGGGACCAGCGATCTCGCGAACCGAATCGCCTCGGAGCTCGGTGATGACCGGATCCACTTGGGCTCGCCGGTCCGCCGAATCCGTGCCGGGCCCAACGGTGTGACGGTGACGGTCGACGGCGGCGACGTCGGGGCGTCGGTCGCCGTCTGCGCCGTCCCGCTCGCGGTCACCCCCGACATCGAGTGGGAGCCGGCACTCGATCCGCGCCGCGTCGAGCTCGCCAGATCACGCATCGGAGGGGAGGGGGCGAAGCTGTGGGCGCTCGCCGAGGGTCTGCCTGACGACTTCCTGGCGGTCGGCGCCGGCACCGACCTCCTGTTCCTCGCTGCCCTCGGGCCTGCACCCGAGGGCGGCACGTTGGTCGTGGGCTTCGATCCCGGCAACCCGGACTTCGATCTCGGCGACACCGACGCGATGGAAGCGGCAATCGGGCAGCTCGCACCCGAAGCGACCGTGCTGGCCGTTGCCGGCCATGACTGGGCTCGAGACCCGTGGACCCGCGGAAGCGGCCCGTTCTATCGCCCTGGCGAAGTGACGAGCTTCCAGGAGCTGCTGACCAGTCCCCACGCACGTACCGTCTTCGCCGGCTCGGAGACGAGCCTGCTGCGCCCCGGCTATGTCGACGGAGCGATCGAAACCGGCTTCCGCGCGGCTCTGGAGGCCGACGAACTGCTGGCGAACACGAGGGTCGCCTAGCGGGCGCCCCAGGCGAAGGTCTGCTTGTGGATCCGGAGATAGACGAAGGTCTCGGTGCTCGTCACTCCGGGGATCTCGCGAATCGTGCGGAGGATCTCGACGAGCTCCTCCTCGTCCTTGGAGACGACCTCGACGAGGAGGTCGTAGGTCCCCGTCGCGAAGATTATGTACTCGACCGCACCGAGCTCGCCGAGCTGGTCGGCGATCTTCTCGAGGTCGCCCTGCGTGCGGATACCGATCATTCCCATCCGGCGGAAGCCCATCCGCAGGGGGTCGGTGACGGCGACGATCTGCAGCGCGCCGGCCTCCCGCATGCGGTTGACCCGCTGTCTGGCCGCCGGCTCGGAGAGGCCGACGGCCTTGGCCATCTCCGCGTAGGTGCGGCGACCGTCCTCCTGCAGCATCGCAACGAGCTGACGGTCGATCTCGTCGAAGTCGTACGGCTTCAGGTTGGAGCGGTTCTTGCCGGCCTGGGTCGGCCGCTGGCGCTTCTTACGGGTTGCCATGTCGGTTCCGGATCTTTCTCCGCCTCGGTCGGGCGAGGTTGCCAAGGGGTTCGGACTGATTCCCGGCGCGGACCCGGATCGCAACTGCAAGGGCCGGCATCCGGCAGGTGTTCGGTTACGAATACCGTAGCAAGCACGAGGCTTGACAACGCAAACAATCGTCAACGTCGCTACAAGCTACGATATAAGCTGATATGAATCCCGACAGGAACCGGGGGTGCGGGGCGATCGCTCTGCACCTGGACCAGATAGGAGAGGAGACACCGTGATCTCGTTGAAGGCGCTAAGACTCGGGTCGATGACGGTCCTGGCCGGGCTGATGGTGGCATTGGCAGCAGGATGCTCGAACAGCGATGAGACCTCGGCCACGCCCGGGAAGGCCGAGAGCGACCTGCCGGATCTGTCTGGTCAGGCACTGACGTACATGGGATTCGGCGAGGCCGTCGACAAGATCATCGGAGAGGTCTGGAACGAGCCGTTCGCGCAGGCGACCGGCGCCAAGGTGACCACCGCCGGCGGTCTGACCTACGCCAAGATCCACGAGCAGGTCGATGCCGGGCACGTCGTCGACGACGTGATCCTCGGTGAGCCGGCCGAGATCGATGCCAACTGCGGGACCTACTACGAGGAGGCCGACGTCGACCTCAGCGTCTTCCCCGATTCGCTGCAGCCGTTCTCCGACTGCGGGGTGCCCACGGGGGTCTACAGCACCCTGCTGGCGTACGACGAGGACGCCTTTCCGGATGGAGGCCCGTCGAGCTGCGCCGACTTCTTCGACACGGACAAGTACCCCGGTAAGCGACTGATCTCGAGCTACGTCCCGGCCTCGGCGGCGCTCGAGTGCGCGGCGATCGCGGCCGGCGGCGATCCGTCGGACCCCTACCCGATCGATCTCGACGCCGCCTTCGCGAAGCTGGAGGAGATCAAGGACGACATCGTCTTCGCGGACCTGCCGGGTCAGCAGGTCGATGCGATGGCCAACCAGGACGTCCAGATGGGCCTGATGTACAACGACACGGTGGCAACCGCAACCAAGCAGGGCGCCCCGTTCACCTCCGACTTCGGCTTCGTGCTGAGGCAGTTCGCCGAGCTCGGCATCGTCAAGGGCACCGAATACCCGGAGGCCGCCCAGGCATACGTCCAGTACGTGAGCCAGCCGGACGTGGCCCGCCGGGTCGTGGAGGAGGCGGACTTCCCGTTCGGGATCGCCGCCGGATTCAACTCCGATCAGCTCGACAAGCTGCCGAAGTCGGTTCGCGAGTGGGCTCCCGACCAGCCTGATGCGATCGACGTCGATCAGCAGTGGTGGATCGACAACCACCGCGAGATCAACACACGCTGGAACGAGTTCCTGACCCAGTAGCCGTGCGGTCGACGGCGACGATCAGAGGCGGTTCGATCCCGAGTACGCACCTCGGTGCGGTGGTCCTGCTGGCACCGGCGCTGGTGCTGCTCGGGGTCTTCTTCGCCTATCCCGTCTTCGAGATCCTGAAGCGCACCTTCACGGATGTCGCCCCGGGGCAGGACTGGCTCGAGAACTTCGCCTGGTTCTTCCGCGAATCGTCGAATGCCGAGGTCCTCCTTCGCACCCTGATCACCGGGCTCGTCGTGACCGCGTCGTGCCTGGTGCTCGGATTCCCGTTCGCGTATGCGATCGCCCGCGCCGGCCGGCGGTTGCGGATCGTCCTGCTCGGCCTGGTCGTGATCTCGCTCTGGCAGAGCATCGTCGCCCGGCTGTTCGGATTCCTGGTCATCCTGCGCCCGAGCGGCATCGTCAACGACGCCCTCTCGGCGCTCGGACTCGGCCGACCGGAGCTCCTCGGCCACACGCCGGCCGTGATCATCGCGCTGACGCAGGTGATGCTGCCGGCGATGATCCTGCCGGTCTACGCGAGCCTGACCGCAATCGATCGCCGGTTGTTCTTGGCGGCCCGGAACCTCGGCGCACCGCCGTGGCGAGCCTTCACGCGGGTCTACGTCCCGCTCTCGGTCCCGGGGATGATGGCCGGGGGGATCCTGGTGTTCGTGTTCGCCCTCGCCTTCTACCCGGCCCCGGCGATCCTCGGCTCGCCCTCCAACGCGCTGCTGTCACAGTCGATCGTCCTGCAGATCGATCCCGCTCAGTCCTTCGGTCACGCCGGCGTCCTCTCGATCGTCCTGATCGCGGCGACCCTCATCGCGATCGCGATCGCCTCCCGGTTCACGCGAGGCCATCTCGAAGCCGCCTCGGACACGGGAACGATGCTGGCCGGTGCCCGCGACCAGCAGGAGGAGTCCGCCTCGACCGGGAGCCTCCCCGGGCGGATCGTGCTCGCGGCGTCGGTGGCGGTCGGGTGCCTGTTCCTCCTCGCTCCGGTCGTCGTCATGACGGTGCTCAGCTTCACCGGTGAGAACTCCTACGCGTTTCCCCCTCCGAGCTGGTCGACCGAGTGGTACACGACGTTCTTCACCGATCCCGCGTGGCGTGATGCGCTGGTCAACTCGCTGATCGTGGCCGCACTGACCGTCGTCGCCTCCCTCGCGATCGGCGTTCCCGCGGCGGTGGCGCTGGACCGGTTCGATTTTCGGGGCAAGTCGGTCGTGCGGGGACTTCTGATCCTCCCGATCATCGTGCCGCTGGTGGTCTTCGCGATCGGCGCCTACCGCGTGTTTCTCGGCTGGGGACTGGTCGGCAGCAGGGTCGGCTTCGTGATCGCGCACACGATCTTCGCCCTGCCGCTGGTGGTCTTCGCGGTGGGCGTCTCACTCTCGGCCTTCGACCGCCGCCTCGAGCAGGCGGCCCAGAGCCTCGGAGCCTCGAGGCTCGCTGCGTTCAGGGCCGTGACGCTGCCGGCAATCGCGCCCGGCATCTTCACGGCGGCGATCTTCGCCTTCATCGCTTCCTTCGACGAGCTGGTCGTCGCGCTGTTCCTGTCCGACCCGCTGACTCAGACGCTGCCGGTGAAGATGTTCGAGACGCTGCGTACGGTCGACCCGACCGTGGCGGCGTCTTCGACGATCGTCCTCGGCGTCACCACCGCGATGATCCTGCTGCTTCTCATCGTCGGAGGCCGAAGGGGTGCCCGTGCCTCAATCTGAGCGAACGACCGGCGCCTCGATCCAGCTTCGGGGGGTCACGAAGCGTTACTCGCACGACGGCCGGCCGGCGGTGGGGGACGTCTCGCTCGACGTCGCCCCCGGCGAGTTCGTGACGCTGCTCGGGCCGAGCGGCTCGGGGAAGTCGACGACGCTGAACATGATCGTCGGCTTCACGGACCCCAGCGAGGGCGAGATCCTGGTCGACGGCCGGGCGATCAACGACGTTCCACCGCACAAGCGGGATCTCGGCATGGTCTTCCAGGACTACGCGCTGTTCCCCCACATGACGGCGGCTCAGAACATCGAGTTCCCGCTTCGCTACCGCAAGGTCCCCAAGGCCGAGCGGCAGCGGCGGGTCGATGAGGCACTCGAGTTCGTCGAGCTCCCGGGATATGGGGGGCGCCTGCCCCGCGACCTCTCCGGAGGTGAGCGCCAGCGAGTTGCGATCGCCCGCGCGATCGTCGCGCGGCCGGTCGCGCTGCTCATGGACGAGCCGCTCGGAGCACTGGACAAGAAGCTGCGCGAGAGCCTGCAGGTCGAGATCCGTCACCTCCACCAGGAGCTCGGGATCACGTTCGTCTACGTCACCCACGACCAGGACGAGGCCCTCGCGCTCTCGGACCGGATCGCAGTGTTCAACCGCGGGCGCATCGAGCAGATCGCCGATCCGGAAACCCTGTACGAGCGACCGAGCACCCTGTTCGTGGCGGAGTTCGTCGGCGAGTCCAACACCTTCGAGGGCATCGTCCGCGGCGATTCGGGCGCGATCCGCCTCGAGTGCGAGAACCGGTCCCTGGGCGTGCCCGCGGGATCGTCCCTCCGAAGCGGCGACGCCGCTGCGCTCGTCGTGCGGCCCGAGCACGTCCGAATCCGCGAGCGGCGGGAATCCGACGAGGGCAACGTCCTCACCGGCTGGATCGATCAGATCCTCTACCTCGGATCGACCCGCAGCATCGAAGTGATGCTGGACGGTGGCGGGGCGATGATGATCCGCGAGCCCGCGGGTCAGTGGTCGGATGCGGAGCCGGGCAACACCGTGACCGTGTCCTGGGACCTCGAGGCTTCGATCCTGCTTCCCGGAGACTCGGCGCGAGGCGCAGAGGCGGCGTCGCCGTGATCGCCTCATCGACGGCGAACCGCTCCTACTGGGCATTGAAGGCCCCGGACCGGGAGCCGGCCGAACCGGCCGCCGGCCCGCTCTCCGCGGACGTGGCGATCGTGGGCGCCGGCCTCACCGGCCTCTCGACCGCCTGGCACCTCAAGCAGCTTCGCCCGGACGCCGACGTCGTGCTGCTCGAAGCGGAGACAGTCGGCAACGGCGCCAGCGGCCGCAACTCGGGATGGGTGATGCCGCATCTCGGCCTCGATCCGGCGGCGCTGAAGCTGGTCTACGGAGCGGAGCGCACGCGTGCGGCGCTGGAGTTCGCCTACGCGGCATGCGACTACGTCGAGGAGCTCGTCGGCGAGCTCGCGCTGGATTGCGATTACCGCCGTCACGGCTACACCCTCGTCGCGGTGGACGAGGCCGGCCGCGAGGAGCTCGACGCGACACTGAAGCTTTATCGCGATCTCGGCCTCGGCGACAAGCTCGAGCCGCTGCCCGCGGAGGAGGTCGGAGCTCATTACGGAAGCCCCTTGCTCGTCGCCGGGGTCCGGGAGCCGGCGGGTGCGCTCCTCGATCCGATGCGGCTCGTTCAGGGGTGGGAGCGTCGGGTGAGCGATGCCGGGGTCCGGCTACACGAGCGATCGCCGGTCTTGCGAATCGAGCAGGCGGCGGGGTGCCGGACGCTGACGACGCCGACGGCGACGGTCGACGCGAAGCAGGTCGTCCTCGCGACCAACGCGTACACGCAGACGATCGCCGGCCTCGACCGCGGATTGCGGCTCGGCCAGGCGCCGCTCTACGTCTACGGCGCGATGACCGAGCCGCTGAGCGACGAGTTGTGGGCCGAACTCGGCTGGGAGCGACGCGACGCGATCAAGACCGTCCTGTCGATGCCGCACATCTTCCATCCGATGCCCGACGGGCGCATCCACCTCGCCTACGAGGTCCATGTCGACTGGCCGGCTCGTGCGGCGAGCGACTTCCGCGTGGAGTTCGCACGGGAGGCGGAACGGCAGCTCCACGCCCTGTTCCCGCCGCTGCGGGACGTGCGCATCGAGTACCACTGGGGTGGTCCGGTGTCGCTCACGCTCGACCTCGTCCCTCACATCGGGATCACGCCCGACCGCTCGCTCGCGTACGCGTTCGGCTGGTGGGGGCACGGCGTGTCGGTCACGCAGCTGACCGGGAAGCTTCTCGCCGAGATGGTGACCGGAGCCGGCGACGAGGTGAAGCGGCCGTGGTTCGCTCGGCGCCGGTCCCTGCCCTGGCCGACCGCGGGGTCTGCGAGGCGCATCGTCGGGCCACTGATCGGAGGCCAGCGTCTGATGCACCGGCGTCGCCTCCGGGGCTCGCCCCTCGCCTAGTCCTCGGACGGATGAGCGAGCTGTCAGCGCACGTAGGAGAACCAGACGTGAGCCTCGGAGTAGTGGCCGTTGTCCGCCGCACGGTCGACCACGAGGAGCTCGTGCCCGTCGGGGATCACGTAGCTGCCGTCCTCGGGGAAGACGAGCCCGGTCCACTCCTCCCAATCCGCAACGGGGGCATCCATCACCAGCGAGTCGTGGCAGACGCCCAGCACCTTCCCGCCCGCGCGGGTCTGCAGCCGTAGCCACGGATCCATCGGCTCGCCGTCGGGAAGCGTCCAGTTGGCGTAGTGATCGAGCGGGATGGTCGGGTAGTCCTGCTTCGCGGTCGGCCTGATCGGAGAGAGAAGGTGCTCGTAGCCGAGGCGCTTGGAGTTCGTGAAGAACGCCTCCATCACCGCGGTGCCGAGTCCCCGTCCGAGTGCCTCGGGGTCCATCACCCCCTGGATGCCGCAGGTCGTGTTCTGCTCAGTGCCCTTCGCGTGCTCCGCCAGGGACTGACGCATCGTGGCGTGCGTACCGGGGGGCAACCCTTCCGGCGTTCCGTCCCAGGCGATCGGCACGGCGCTCACCATCGCCAGTGGCGCCTCGCGACCCTCCTCGACCACGAACACGTGCAGCTCCGGCCAGTTGTCGAGCAGCGCCGGCCAGCACTCGAACCAGACCGCATCGTGGTTGAGGAACTCCGGGAAGGCGGCTTCGAGCGCGGGTTCCATCAGCTCGAGCAACTCCGGGCGCTCCGCCATCGTCGTGGTTTCCAGGCCTTCCAGCGAACTCTCGGTCATGCGCACCGCCTTGGTCTCTACTTAGCAAAATTAAGAAGTCGGTCTTATCAACCACTTATATCAAAGTAAGAGCGTCATATGACTTCGCTATGAGTTGAGCAGCGAAGTCAGTCGAGCAATGCTCCGACGGACTCAGGCGGGCGGCCGAGGCGGGCCCGTCCGTCCGAGCTGATCACGACCGGGCGCTCGATCAGCTTCGGGTTCGCGCACATGACTCGGACCCAATCACCGCAGGCTGATTGCTCGCGGGCCAGAGCATCGAGCCCGGCCTCCCCGGCGAGCGGCTCCTTCGTCCGCGCCAGCTCCCACGGCTTCATGCCGAGCATCCGGAGGGCTTCGGTGAGCTCCTCGGGGCTCGGCGGATCGTCGACATAGAACCGGGACCTCGGGCTCGATTCCCGCTGCCGCCGGCCTACCCCCGGCCGGCGGCATCGCTGCCGGCCACCCCGCTGGTTACAGTCGGCGCCCGATGGCTCAGGCTCTGCAACTCGGCGGCGCTGTCGCGATCCTCGCCGCCTATGCGCTGGCGCAGCTCGGCAGGCTGTCGCAGGACTCGCCCAGCTACCTCTGGCTCAACGTCGCCGGCTCGGCGCTCCTCGCCGGGCTGGCGCTCGAGGAGTCGCAGTGGGGCTTCCTGCTGCTGGAGGGCTGCTGGGCCCTGATCTCGGCCTGGGGCTTGATCAGGACGAGGCGCCAGTCGTCGGCGGGCGGCGCGATCCCCCGGTCACAGGATTCCTGACCGAGCGCCGAATGTCCGCCTGTCGATCCTGCTGATGGCGTCATGGCGGCGCATCGAGAGAGGCAGTTAACGGTCGTTCTCGGCCGTCGGCGCAAACGAGTTGACGGTTCGGGCCGCGGCGAGGAGACTCAGCGACATGACCGATCTGGCCGAGTCGGGACAGCTCATCACCCACACCGAGCTCGCGCTGGCGACCCGGAACCGGGGGATGCCGCTGGAGGGAATGCGACACGACGTGACGCCGGTCGGCCTGCACTACCTGCTCGTCCACTTCGACATCCCGGCGCTGGACCCGGGGGGGTGGCGGCTGCGGATCGGCGGCAACGTCGAGCGCGAGCTCGAGCTCGGCCTCGACGACATAAGAAGCCGGCCCGCGGAGACGATCACGGTGACGATGGAGTGCGCCGGCAACGGCCGCGCGCGGCTCGAGCCGAGGCCGATCTCCCAGCCCTGGCTGAACGAGGCGATCGGGACCGCGCGCTGGACCGGGACCCCACTCGGGGGGATCCTCGCCGAGGCCGGCCTCGGCGAGGACACCGTGGAGCTGATCTTCACCGGAGCCGACCACGGCATCGAGGGAGGCGAGGAACTCGACTACGCGCGTTCACTGACGGTCGACGAGGCCCTGCGCCCGTCCGTTCTGCTCGCGTACGAGATGAACGGCCGGCCGCTCGAGCCGCAGCACGGGTTCCCGCTGCGCCTGCTGGTCCCAGGCTGGTACGGGATGACGAGCGTCAAGTGGCTGACTCGGATCGAAGCGGTGACGGAGCCGTTCGAGGGATACCACCAGGCGGTGGCGTACCACTTCCAGACCGACGACGAGGAGCCCGGCGAGCCGGTGAGCCGCATGCGGCCGCGAGCGCTGATGATCCCGCCCGGCTTCCCGGACTTCCCCGAGCGCACGCGACACCTCGATCGAGGCGCGGTGACGGTGAGGGGCCGGGCGTGGAGCGGCCGGGCGCCGATCGAACGGGTCGAGGTCTCCTGCGACGGGGTCTGGCGCGATGCCACGCTGACGGAGCCGATCGGCGAATGGGCATGGCGCGGCTGGAGCTGGGAGTGGGACGCCACGCCGGGCCCACACGTGCTGGCCTGCCGTGCGACCGATGCGAGCGGCGATCGTCAGCCCCTCGTGCAGCCGTGGAACCTACAGGGCATGAGCAACAACCTGGTTCAGGAGGTCGGCGTCCTCGTGCGCTGACTCGGGCTCAGCCGATCCGGGCATGGGTACGGTTGCAGGTCCGTACCGACCACCGACAAATGGAAAGAGCTTCGCTTCTAGCTTTTGGCCGGTGGAGAGGATCCCTCACCCGCCGCCGTGCGGGCACTGCGGACAGAGCGTCGGCGCCTGGGAGCCGATCCTGGCGGCGCCCGGTTTCGACGAAGCGACGACCTGGCTCGCGCTCAGCGAGAAGCTCGACCAACTCCCGGAGCTGATCCACCATCTCGTCTGCCCGGGGGACGAGGAGGACTGACCCTCCTCGATCGGCTCGAGCGGCTCAGCCCAGGGGCCGGGTGCCGCAGCGTTTGAACCAGGGAAGCCGGCCGAGCGGGGCGGGGACCGTGACCGTTGCAGCCCCCCGGTACCGGCGGCCGTCGGCGGCGCGCCAGCAGCCGCGGGGCAGATAGACGCTCCGGGAGCCCGCCCCCTCCTCGACCACCGGGGCGACCAGCAGGTGGGGTCCCAGCATCCACTGCTGCTCCTGGGCGGCCGCCCGCGGATCCGACGGGTACTGCAGCCAGAGCGGGCGGACGACCGGGACGCCGGTGCGGTGGGCACGGCGCCAGAGGCGGAGGATCAGCGGCTCGGCCCGCCGGTGAAGGCGGGCGAGGCGCTTGTAGATGCGCAGCGTCCCGCGGTCGTAGGACCAGGGCGTGTGGGTTCCGGCGTCGACCGAGCCGTGGATCCGGAAGAACGGAGAGAGCGCGGCCCACTCGGCCCAGCGCACGAACAGCTCCTTGTCCGTCGGCCCGTAGGGGACGTCGTAGAAGCCGCCGATGTCGGTCGTGAACCCCCAGGCACCGCCGATCGCGCGGTTGAGCATGTCCGGCGCCAGCGACGCGAGGCCGGCCGAGCGGCTCCAGTCGGTCGTCTCGTCGCCCGGGAAGTTCGCCATCTCGTAACGCGCCGAGCCCGGCGTGCCCGAATAGCCGCTGCGGGTGAACCAGTAGATGTGGCGCCGCGGGTGGCGGCGCTCGAAGGAGCGAACGGCCTCGTAGGTCGCGCGGTGGAAGAGGACCGGCAGGCGGTTGTGCATCGTCGCACCGGTCGAGCCGTCGGCGAAGTGCATGTCCACCTGCACCTGCTCGCCGAAGTCCTGCATGAAGCCTTCGGCGCCGAGCCGGAGCGCGTCACGGACCCGCCGCTTCCACCAGCGGACCGCGGCGGGATCGGTGAAGTCGATCTGTGCTGCCGGTGCGCTGAAGTTCGAGTCGAAGACGTAGGGGTCGCCGTCTCCGTCGGTCGCGACGAAGCCGCGATCGATCGCCTCGCCGAAGGCGCCGGGATCGTCGGTTCCGATCTCGTCCTCGCCGACGAAGGAGCGGAAGTAGACGACCGGCCGGATCCCGCGGTTCCGGAGCTCGGCGATCACCCTGCGCAGGAACGGCCGCGGCAGGAACTGCCAGCCCTCGATCCGGTAGGAGTCGATCGCGGTGCCGGTCGCGCGCAGCTGCCTCAGGTCGTCGCGGACCGCCGCCGCGTAGTCCTCCGCCGACTGCGACGGGAACTCGACGAGCCGGTCGAGCGCCGGCCCGAGCGCCCAGCGCGGCGGCACCCGGTGGCGGCCGCTGATCGCCGTGAGCCTGCGGATCGCGGTGCGGGAACCGCCCGGCGCCACGACGTACTCGAGCCGGCGGGATGCGCTCTGGACCTGCCAGGCGTCGGCGCGATCGGACGCGAGCCGCCAATGCGACAGCTCGTCGCGGTCGAGCAGGAACCCGTAGCGACCGGGTGAGACGAACGACGACTGCACGTAGTACGCCGCGTGCTCCCCGTTCGGGAACAGATAGGTGTCGGGGTCGACACCGGGCGGAGCCGGGCCCCCGAGGCCGGGGGCGCTCAGGTTCTCCTGCTGCGTCCAGTTGTAGAACTCGCTGCCGCCCTGGTCGAGCGAGTCGTGACGGCCCCCGAAGCCGCGGAACGCCTCGCCGGCCGGAGAGCGGAAGGAATCGGAGATCGCCGCGACGCCGGACGGATCGTCGGGCCTTGCGGCGACGGCGATCGTCCCCGCCAGCGGCCCCGGCATCACGTCGACGATCAGGCTGCGACCGCTCGGGTCGCTGGTCGAGACGATCAGCCGCACGCCGGGCCCCCGCACCCGTGCCCGCTCGACCGCGACTGCTCCGTACTCCGTCCCGGCCTCCGTGACGGAATCGAGGTTTCCGTTCCACTGGAAGGTCGGGAACTGGTCGATCCCGACCGAGCCGACGAGAAGGCTGAGGGGCGCGTAGAGCGTCGGCGGTACCGGGCCCGGTGCGCCGAACTGCGAGCGGGGGAGACCGGGAAGCTCGGTCGATGCACCTGCGCGGCCGGTCAGGCCCCGCAGCACCGTCCTGCCGCGGGCATCCTCGAAGCTGATCTGCAACGGGTCGTAGGCGATCCGCGCCGAGGCGCCGGCGCTGGATACGACAGCGGACCGCGCACCGACTGCGCTGCGCGCGTCGGCCAAGCCCGGCAGTGCCAGGGCGCATGCGATCAGGAGCGCTGCGACTGCCGCGCGGTGCGCTCTGGTCGGTCCGCTTCGCATCGCTGGCAAGTTAGATGCTCGATGCCCGCCATGGCGCAACGTCGCGCAGCGGGACACCGAGTGGTCTCGATACGCCCCGGACACCGTGCGCTGGGCCGGCATCCGGCGCTACTCGCCTTGCGCCCGTGATCCGGCGCCCGTCGGCGGACCGCGATCCGCTCAGCTCGCGGGCGGTTGGTGAGCCTTCGCCGACTCGCTCTGACGGCTCGTGATCGCCGGCGCTTCTCGGACCAGATCGTCGCCGGTCAGCGCCGCGACCATGAACAGGGCGAAGTCGATCCGCCTGGTCCGGTTGCTCTCGAGGATCGGATCGCCGACGTGCCGGCTCCAGACCGGCAGACCCTCGCTCGGGCCCTCCTCGAGGTCGCTGCCGCGGACCACGGTCCACTCGGTGTCGCTGGCGAAGATCCGGTCGCAGGCCTCGACCTGGTCGTCGAGGTCGGCGAACCGCAGGAGCCTGGCGATGGGGCCGAAGACGGCGACCTGGAGCTTGAGCATCCGCGGGTAGACGTCCTTGCCGTCGCGGCTGATGTGCCAACCGCACGAGAAGATCAGTCGCGCGCCCGGCTCGGCCGCCGCGAGCACCGCCTCGGCGGTCCCCGTCGAGTAGCCCTTGACGCCGCGAGGCATCAGCACCGTCAGGACGCCGTCGCAGCCCGCGACCGCGCGCCCGATGACCTCGCGATCGTCGGTCTGCCCGGGGACGATCGTGATCCGGTCGCCGAACTCGGCGAGCTTGTCGATGCTCTTCTCGCGGCAGACGCAGACGACTTCGTAGTCCCGGTCGAGGCAGTGCTGGACCATGTAGCGGCCGAGCTTTCCCGACGCGCCGACGACGCAGACCTTCATGCTGGCTCCGGCGGGGTTGACACGGCCCCAGGCTATTGGGTGAGCAGCTGCGGAAGGGCGGCGATCGAATCGATCGTCGCGGTCGGCTCGATCCCAGAGGCCGCGACGGCCTCGCTCCGGTACTTGCCGGTGCGAACGAGAATCGCGTCGAGCCCGGCACCGAGCGCGCCGCCGATGTCGCCCTCGATGTCGTCGCCGACCATCAAGGCCCGGCCCGTGCCCGGGATTCTGCAGAGCGCAGCCTCGAAGAGCTGCGGCGACGGCTTGCCGACGACGATCGCCTCGACGTCCGCCGCGTACTCCAGGGCAGCCGCGTAGGCGCCCACGTCCATGACCATTCCTTCGCCGCTTCGCCAATAACGGTTGTGCTGGAGCGCGACGAGCTCGGCCCCTTCGAGCAGTGCTCGGAAGGCCTCGTTGAGGACGGAGGCCGTGAACGACTCGCCGAGGTCGCCGAGGATCACCGCTTCGGGCCGCCGGTCCGGTGCCGGCTCGAGGAGCCCGGCGAGATCCTCCCGGAGGCCCTCCGGGACGAGCAGCAGAACCCGTTCGAAACCGCGCTCGCTGCAGAGGGCTAAAGCCGTCGCGGCAGGCGTGATCACCTCGTCCTCGGCGATCCTGAAGCCCATCCTCCGGAGGCGCTCGACGATCGCAGCGCGCGGCTTCGACGTGGTGTTGGTGATCAACCGAATCCCGGCGGTCAAGTCGCGCAGCGCAACCAGAGCGTCGACAGCGCCCGGAAGCGGCGCCTCGCCGACGTGAAGGACGCCGTCGATGTCCAGCAGCAGACGCGGCTTCTCGGTCCCGATGTCGGGCACCCGACCAACCCTAGGGCTCAGCGGCGGTGGGCCGGCGAGTCGGTCGCCCGGGTGGCGCCGGTACCCTTGACACGCGTGCCCGTGCAGGAGCGGCACGGAACGAGAGGAAAACCGACCGCATGGAGGCGGAAGGCTCGTGAAGGCCCCGTGGCATCAGGCTCCAGGCTCAACCCCGGGCCCGCTGCATTACCCGGCGTTCCGGGCCGCGCTTGCGTCCCGGGTCGTCTCGGGCCTGGGATCGTGGATGCAGATCGTCGCCGCCGGCTGGCTCGTCTACGACATCACCGAGAGCGCGGCAGCGGTCGGGGTCCTGACGATCGCGTCGAAGGGTCCGGGGCTCTTCCTGTCGAGCTGGGGCGGCGAGCTCGCCGATCGCCACGACCGGCGCAGGATCGTCGTGATCTCGTCGTCGATCCAGTCCGCATTCGCCGCATTGCTCGCGGTGCTCGCCTGGGATGGCGAGACCAGCGTCCTGGCCATCTACTTCCCGGTCCTCGGAATGGGCATCGCCAACTCGCTCGCGAGCCCGGCCCAGACCGCGCTCGTGATGGGCACCGTTCCCCACGAGCTCCTCCAGCGAGCCACGGGCATGGCTTCGGTCTCCTACAACGTCGCGCGCCTCGCCGGCCCGGCGATCGGCGGCGTCGTGGTGGCGACCGCGGGGGCCGGTGCGTGTTTCGCGCTCAACTCGCTCTCGGACGTGATCTACGTCCTTCTGATCGTCTCGCTCCCGCTCGCCGCCGGCTCCCATGCGACCAGGAAGATCCCGCTGCGCAGCGCTGCCGAGACCGCGTTCGAGGATCCGCTGCTTCGCGTCTTCCTCATCGTCGCGCTCACGTTCTCGCTGACCGTCGCCCCGATCCAGGAGCTGGCGCCCGCGATCGCCCGCTCACAGGGCGACGGAGCGCACCTGCTCGGGTTCATGCTCGCCGCCCTCGCGGTCGGAGGGCTGGCCGGCAACTGGATCAGGACCCGTTACGAGATGCGGATCGACCAGCAGCGATTGCTCGGAGCGGCACTGATCGGCTCGGCGGCCTCCCTCGCACTCGTCGCGATGATCGCCCCGACGAGCTTCACCGTCGTCTCCCAGTCGGTCGAGTTCGCGCTGATCCTGCTCGGGATGATCTTCCTCGGCAGCGCCTGGGACATCCTCTTCGTCGTCTGCCTGACCGGCCTCCAGCTCGCCCGCGAGGAGCTCTCGGGCGTCATGACCGGATTCTTCTTCACCGTCACCCTGGGCGGTCTCTCGCTCGGAGCGATCCTGCTCGGCGCGCTCTTCGACCGGATCGAGATCGCCGGTGGGCTCCTGGTCTGCTCGATCCTGCTTCTGTTCGCCGGCGGCTTCTACCTGCGGCGGCCGCTGCATCTGAAGGCTGCAATGGGAGCCGGCAGGACGGGCTGAGGCGGTTGCTCACCGCAACTCGACGTTTCGGGGCGGCCGGAGTGTGTGTGCGCTCGCCCTCGCCGGGTAGCCGACGGACATGGACGAACTCGAACCGGTTGAGCACGAGGTGAACATCGGGCTTCCCGCCGAGGCCGCCTTCTCGCGATTCGTCGACGAGCTCGGAGAGTGGTGGCCGCCGGAGTACACGTGGTCGGGGGAGGTGCTGGAGCGGATCGGCATCGAAGCCAGGCCCGACGGATCCTGCTTCGAGCTCGGCCCTCACGGCTTCCGCTGCGATTGGGGCCGCGTCGTGCACTGGCAACCGCCGGAGGAGCTCGGCTTCACCTGGCAGATCGGCGCCGGGCGTGAGCCGGTGCCCGATGCCGAGCGGGCGGGGGTCGTCGAGCTGCGGTTCGACGGCGGCGAGAAGGACACGCGGGTCGGGCTCAGACACCACGGGTTCGAGCGCTACGGCGAGGGTGCGGCGGGTTATCGGGACGCGATGGCCTCCGATCAGGGATGGCCGTACATCCTCGGCCGCTTCGTGCGGGTCTGACCGTCACCGCCGCTGCCGCCGGCTCATACGAACGTCCAGCCGAGAGCTCGGGCGACCAGTGGTCGGGGGAGTTGCCGATAGGGGCTTGCACCCCCAGTCCAGTAGGTGCTTCCCCCCAGCGACCCGATCACGGAGAACGTCAGATGAAGAAGCTCGCGATCATCACGGCGGCAATCGTCTGCTCGATGCTGCTCACATCGAGCCTCGCCGCCGCCAAGCCGAAGTCCGCACCCGGCCCGAAGGAGGCCGCGTCGGAGCTGTGCGACACGCTCGCCGGCGCCGATGCAGAGGGCTTCGAGGCCGTCTACGGAGCGGGTGGACCCATGTCCTGCGTTCGCGCCGAGCGTCGCGGGGCCACGTCCGTGATCCAAGACGCCGCGCAGTCGTGCCGGCGGGAGCGCGGGCACAGCGATCGCTCACGCGACGCCTTCCGGGACGAGCACCGCTCGCGCCGGGGCGGCAACGATGCCTTCGGCAACTGCGTCTCCGGCGGCGTCGAGGACGCGTGGCGTGGCGAACGCTCCAAGTTCAGGAATGCGGTTCGCGAATGCCGGGCCGAGCGCGGCGACACGCCCGAGTCATGGGCGGCCTTCGAGGAGAAGTACGGGACCGACCACGACGATCCGCTGTGGATGTACAAGCCCGGCGGCAACGCGTTCGGCAAGTGCGTCTCGAGCAAGGTGGGCCATCGCGGCCACCACTGAGGGGCCGGCACCTCAGCGATCGATCGGGCCGGGGAGAAGAAACGGATAGGTGCGCCCGGTCCGCAGGCGCCAGGCCCGGTCCAGGCGCCGGAGGCGGAGCAGGACGCCCCAGAGGCGGGCGTCGGATCGGTAGTAGCCGTGGACGTCGCTCTCGGTCAGCGGCTCGGGAAGCCGGGTCGCGATCTCCCGTAGGAACGACGGCAGCCACGGGTCGAGCCGCTCCTTGAGCAGGTTCCCGGTCAGATCGAGATAGACCTCCCGGAGCTGCCGGTACCCGTCGAGGATCCGCGGCGCGACGAAGCGCCGGAGCGGCGGGCGGAGGACGGCCGGATATGCCTGCGCCAGCGGTTCGAGATCGAGCAGGGATCTGCCGGCCGCGTCCCAGAGCATCGGCGTCGAGACGTCGAGGTAGACGAGCCGGTCGTCCTGCCACGCCCAGTTCGAGAGCTGCGCGTCGAGCCCGACCCGCGGAGAGACCGTCGTCGCCGCGGCGACGACGATCGCGGCCACCAGCGGGTGGCCCGAGGCCGGATCGCTGCGGTGGAGGATCCCGGGTGCCAGCGTCTCCGCCGCCAGGATCGGCTGGATCACGTAGCCGACGACGCTGCCGTCGGCCCGGTCGACCCCACGCATCTCCGTCTCCACGACCGCGATGCCGGCGGCTTCGAGCGCGGACACGTAGTCGAGGAGCGTGCGACGGTAGGACTCGAACGCCGGCCGCGTGGGGAAGGCCGGCATCCGCTTGCAGGCGAAGCGCGGATCCGCCTCCGGCCAGCCGAGCACGAGCGAGATCTCGCCGTAGCCGAGCGTCGGCAGCCGCTCCTCACGACCGGCCGCGAGGGCGTCGTCGACGAGCGCGTCGAGGGCCCGCAGGTCGTCGTCGCCGAGGCCGGCGGTGGCGCTCATCCGAGCGCTGCGCGGGCCGTCGCGACGATCTCGTCCACCTCCGCCTCGGTGACGATCAGCGGCGGCTTGAACTGGGTGACCGAGTGATCGTGCTCGGCATAGACGGCGAACACGCCGGCATCGATCAGCTTCTTCGCGGCGATCACCCCGCCGCCCTCCTCGTCGAAGGCGAGCCCCATCGTCAGCCCGAAGCGCCGGAGCGTGAAGGGCATTCCGTCGAAGCCGTCCTCGAACCGCTGCCCGAGTCGCTCAACCCGTTCGAGGAAGCCCAGTTCCGAGATCTGATCCATGACGGCGGAGGCCGCCACGCAGCCGATCTCCGCGCCGCCGAAGGTCGAGACGTAGGCGAAGGGATTGGCGTCGAAGAAGTCCTCCAGCTCCGGCCGGAGCAGCACGGCGCTGACGGGATAGACGCCGCCACCGAGGCCTTTGCCCGTGATCACCATGTCGGGCGCGACGCCCTGCTGCTCGAAGTACCAGTTGGTGCCGGTCCGGCCGAGACCGGTCTGCACCTCGTCGAGGATCAGCAGCGCGCCGGCGTCGCGGGCGGCGCCGGCGACGGTCTCGAGGTAGCCGGGGGCGGGGGCGGGGAAGCCCAGCGTTGCCGGGATCGATTCGAGGATCACCGCGGCCGTGCCGGGACCGATCGCGCCCTCGATGGCGTCGGGGTCGTTGTAGGCGACGTGCGTGAAGCCCTCCGGCACCGGGCCGAACGGGTCGAACCAGCGCGGATCGCTGGCCGCGAGCGCGAAGCCGCTGAGCCCGTGGTAGGCGCCGGTCGCGGCGACGATTCCAGCGCGACCGGTATGCGCTCGCGCAAGACGCAGGGCGAGGTCGACCGACTCGGTGCCCGACGGAGTGAAGACGGCGAACGGCAGCAGCCCCCCGGTGCTGGCCGAGAGCTGCTCGGCCAGGTGGGCCCGGTGCCCGCTGATCAGGTGGTGGTTGCCGACGTCGAGACGCTCGAGCCCGCGTCTGACGGCGTCGACGACGGCGGGGTTGCGATGGCCGAGGTTGAAGACGCCGCCGTTGCAGTGGCAGTTCCAGTACCAGCGGCCGTTGTAGGCGTCCTGGAAGCGGGCGCCGCTCCGGTCGCCGATCACGATGTCGACCCCGATCGCCTCCAGCGCCCGCGTCTTGCCGCGGTTCACGTGCGCGGCGAAGCCGGCGATGGCCGCGGCGCGATCGGGATAGGGCTCGACCATCTCGGCCACCTCATCGCCCGTGGCTCCGCCATCCGTGCTTGCGCCTTCGACGGGCACCCGCCCAAGTTAGCGGACGACATCGGAATCCAGATTCGGGGGCGGCGGTCGCATCCGGCCGAGCGGGGTGCATGATGTGTAGCCGCGTGATCGAGTTCGGAGAGGAACTGCGGCTGCGACTGGCCGCCAACCTGCTGGCTCACGACCGCCGGCGAATTCGGGTCGGGGACCGGCGGCATGCGGCGGTGGCCCTGGTCATCGTCGACAGCGACCCCGATCGCGACGACGTCGAGCCCGTTCCCGAGGGGGCCGTTGACATGACGGACGTCCCCGGTGGGCCGGTCGAGGCGGGCCGCACGCTCGACGGCAGGATGGTCGGAGTCGCCGGCGGGGCATCGCTGCTCCTCTGCCGCCGCTCCCTCGGCATGCGCCGGCACGCCGGCCAGTGGGCGCTCCCCGGCGGGCGTCTCGACGCCGGCGAGGAGCCGCTCGAAGCGGCGCTGCGCGAGCTCGAGGAGGAGGTCGGGCTCGCCCTCGGTCGGGACGCGGTCCTCGGCTGGCTCGACGATTACGTGACGCGATCGGGATTCGTGATCTCGCCCGTCGTCCTCTGGGGCGGTGGGGACCCGGAGCTCGCGCTCGACCCCGATGAGGTCTTCGCCGTCTACAGGGTCGGGCTGCACGCGCTGCGCGACACGACGCCGCGGCTCGTCGAGATCCCCGAGAGCGCAAAGCCGGTGCTGCAGCTGCCTCTCGGCAACGACCTCATCCACGCGCCCACCGGCGCCATGGTCTTCCAGTTCCGCGAGGTCGCCCTGCTCGGGCGGGCGGGGGAGAGGGTCGACGGCTTCGAGGAGCCGGTCTTCGCCTGGCGCTGACGGCGGCTTGAAGAAGCGAGCCCGCCGAGCGCCTCGCCGCAGTTGCGGTTGGTCGCCGGTCCCGAGCAGGAACCCCGCTCCCGAACGAAGTGCGGGATGAAAGCTGCTCGGGTCCCGACGGGCTCGCCAGGAGGTCCTACCCGGAGCGGCCGGCCCTATTCGCAGGGTCGGTCGCGCGATCGCTCGTAACCGACGAGGTCGAGTCCGAGATGATCGTGTCGACGGCGACGCCCGGCGGGCGACCATCCCTCGCTCGCGTAGAGCGCCATCGCCCGGTCATCCCCATCGGGCACCCAGAGCCGGAAGCTGGCGAAACCCGCCTTACTCATCCCGTCCTGTGCGAACCGCAGGAGTGCTCGGCCCGTTCCCCGAGCCCATCGGCGCGGCTCGACATAGAGGGATCGAAGCTCAGCGACCTGCGGCTCTCGATCCAGCCGGCGCCAGTCGATGAACCCGATCGGCACGACTTCCTCGGCCAGCATGGTGCGGGCGGCCGGATCGGCGATCCGGGCAGCGATCCGCGTCAGCTCGTCGTTGAAGCCCTCAGGCGGTGGCTGCCAATCCGCCGGGGCCCAGTCGGCGTACTCGGCGTCGCAGCGGGCGACGATCGCCGCGAGAGCGGGTGCGTCCTGCTCGGTTGCGCCACGGATCCTCATCGGGGAAGCTGAGCCTACGTCGCGGTGCCGCACAGCTGCGGGCCGCAGGTCGACAGGAGCTCGAGATGGTCGAACTGATCGATGGAATGGCGAACGGCGCCGTCGGCTTCGAGGCGAAGGGTGAGGTCACCGCCGCGGACTACGAGAAGGTGATCGTGCCCGCGGTCGAGGCGGCGCTCGCCGAGCACGACAAGGTGAATCTGCTCTACGTGCTCGGGAGCCGGTTCGAGGGCTACGAGCTCGCGGCGATGTGGGACGACACCAAGGTCGGGATGGGCCACCTGTTCGCGTGGGAGCGGATCGGGCTCGTCACCGACCACGACGCATACCGGCGGATGGTGCAGGGCTTCGGCTTCCTCATTCCCGCCCACGTCCGCGTGTTCCCGACCACCGCGCTGGAGGAAGCGAAGGCCTGGGTCGAGGGAGGCTGACCCGCGACGACTGGACCTCCTACCACCTCGACGACAAGACACCGGCATCGACGGCCCGGAGCCGAGCCGCCCGGACCGGGCGGCTCGGCTCGGTGGGTCAGGCGGTGGCCAGCGTCTCGAGCATCGGGTGGGTGAGGCCGTGCTCGGCGCAGAGCTCGGGCACCGTCTCCGGCTTGAAGTAGTGCCCGTAGCGGGCGCCGAGCTCGGCGAGGTCGTCCGGCGAGAACTCCCCGGCGAGCGCCGCGGCGAACTCGTCGAAGAAGTGCTCGAACCCGCCCGGCGCGATGACCTCGAGGATCCGGCACGGTGCATCGTCCGGATTCCAGAAGGTGTGCCACTGGTCGCGCGGCTTGAACACGAAGTCACCGGCCTCGGCGTAGACGGTGTCCTCGCCGAGCTTCGCTCCCATCCTCCCCTCGAGGACGAAGCTGTACTCGTCCTCGCGCTCGTGGATGTGCATCGGTGCCACCAGGCCCTTCGGCGGGATCGGGTGCTCGACGAGCGAGAACCCGCCGCCCGTCTCTTCGGTCCAGGCCAGGAATCGCACGCCGACCGAGCCCAGGTCCACCGACTTGCCCTCGTTCGGGCCGATGATCCGGGGGCCCTGGCTTGCGTCGAAGCGCCTCAGCTCCTGCGGGGTCGTGGTCGCCATCTGTCGTTCCTCCTCAGTTCGTTGAACAGTAATGTGCGATGAATGTATAACGGCGACCGCACGATCTGTCAAGATTGATTGAACAGCCATGAGCAACGAAATTGACGAGAAGCCCCGGAAGTACCGGAAGCGGAGGCGCGCGGAGCGCGAAGAGGAGACGCGCAGGCGCATCACCGAGGCCGCCGTGAAGCTCCACGGGACGATCGGTCCGGCCAAGACCACCGTGAGCGGGATCGCCCGCGAGGCAGGGGTGCAGCGCGCGACGGTCTATCGCCACTTCCCGGACGAGGACGCGATCTACGCCGCCTGCACCTCGCACTACAACGCGTTGCACCCGCCGCCCGATCTCGAGGCTTGGGCCGCGGTCGGCGACCCGGACGAGCGCCTGCGCCTCGGGTTGAACGAGATCTACGCCTTCTACGACGAGACGCACGGAATGCTGGAGAGCACCGGCCGCGACGCCGAGCGGGTCCCGGCGGTCGGTCGCGCGGTCGCCGCCATGGACGCCTACCGGGAGGAGGCGGCCGCCGTGCTCATGAGGGGACGTGCCGAGCGGGGACGGGCCCGCACGCGAGCGGCGGCTGCAATCGGGCACGCACTCGCGTTCTCGACCTGGGGCTCGATCGTCCGCGACGAAGGCCTCGGGGCCGAGGAGGCGGTGGAGCTGATGACCGCCCTCGTCGCGGCGGCCGGACGACGCCGCGGCTAGCCGCAGGTGTCCGGGCGCGAACGGCCCCGGATAACCTGGGCGGCGGATGGCCACCGCCGACCTCACCGTGCTCTCGCTCGGGCGCTCCGGCGCCAGTGCCGGGGACTACGTCGCCGAGATCCAGCGCCGGCTCGCGGCCCAGGATCGGGTCGGCTACCGGATGCACGCGATGGGAACGTCACTGGAGGGCTCGACCGAGGACATCCTCGCCGTAGCCGCCGAGCTCCATGCGGTGCCGTTCGAGCTCGGCATCCCGCGCGTCTACACGGTCCTCAAGCTCGACGAGCGCCGCGACCGTCCCGACCAGACCCTCGACGACAAGGTCCGGTCGGTCGAGGAGCGGCTCGAGGGCGGCGGCTCGACCTAGGCGTCCGGGCCGGTGCTACGACGGGCGGGATTCAAACCGAGACGGTCACCGGGAAAGTCGCGACCCAGGCCAGCGTCCCGAGGAAGATCACGTAGCCGAAGCAGATGATCCAGAGCTTGTAGCGAGGGGACGTGATCTTCGTGCTGATCCCGGCGAAGAAGAGAGCCGCGGCGAACAGCACGACGGCCAGCACGTAGTTGTCCGAGCGCTGGTTCGACTCGCGAGCGTCAGCTCCGGCGGCCTCGGCCTTCGTGGTGAGCCGGTCCGCCTGCTTCGATGCGGCGAGCGTGTACTCGGGCATCGCGAAAGGCGTCGGCGGCGCCTTCGGGTTCTTCAACGGCTTCAGTGCCACCCAGGCCTTCACGGCCGGCTTGAACTCGTCACGGAAGCGCTCGTAGTAGAAGTCTGCGAGCTTGTCGTCCTCGGCGGCGTAGGCGTCGACCCACTGGGTGAAGGTGATCACGTCGACCTGGGCGAGCTGGCCGGCCTCGGTCGAGGCCCGGGTCGACTCGACGCGGGCCGCGTTCGCGTTGCTGAAATCGATCGCCTGTACGCCGCTCCAGCGTGCGGACTGGTAGGAGCTCCATGCGGTCGCCACGGCCGCGACAGCGAGGAGGATCGTCGCGAACAGTTCGACCCTGTCGTGGAGGGGCGATTTGGCCCCGGCGTTCGCTTTGTCCGCGGGCTCTTCCTGCACGGGTTCGAAACCTATTGACCCCGTTCTCTGGACGGGCGCCCGGGCCGGACCCCCGTCTCGGCCGGCCCGGGCAAAGAGGATCGCTACCGGACGTCGAAGCGGTCCGCGTTCATCACCTTGTCCCAGGCGGCGACGAAGTCGCTGACGAACTTCTCCTCGGAGTCGGCGCTGCCGTAGACCTCGGCGACGGCGCGCAGTTCGGAGTTGGAGCCGAAGACGAGATCGGCACGGCTGCCCGTCCACCGCACGTTGCCCTCGGCATCGACGGCCTCGTAGGTGTCGGGATCGTCCGACTTCGGCGCCCACCGGTTGCCCAGGTCGAGCAGGTTGACGAAGAAGTCGTTCGTCAGTGTGCCCTTGCGGTCGGTGAGGACGCCGAGCGGCGAATCACCGTGGTTGGCGCCGAGGACCCGCAGGCCCCCGACCAGGACCGCCGTCTCCGGCGCCGACAGGGTCAGCAGGTTCGCCCGGTCGATCAGCAGGTATTCGGCGGGCAGCCGCTGTTCGCCTTCGAGGTAGTTGCGGAACCCGTCTGCGGTCGGCTCCAGCGCCTCGAACGACTCGACGTCGGTCTGATCCTGACCGGCGTCGGTCCTGCCCGGGGTGAACGGCACCTGGACGTCGTGCCCGGCGTCGCGAGCGGCCTGCTCGACCCCGGCGCAGCCGGCGAGGACGACCACGTCCGCGAACGAGACCTTCTTGTTCCCGGACTGGGAGGCGTTGAAGGCCTCCTGGACCTTCTCCAGCGCGCCGATCACGGACGCCAGCTCGTCGGGCTCGTTGACCGCCCAGCTCCGCTGAGGCTCGAGGCGGATCCGCCCGCCGTTGGCACCGCCGCGCTTGTCGCTCCCGCGGAACGACGAGGCCGCGGCCCAGGCCGTCTTGACGAGCTGCGGAACCGACAGCCCGGCATCGAGGAGCTGCCGCTTGAGCGCGGCCACGTCCGCGTCGTCGACCAGCTCGTGATCGACGGCGGGGACCGGGTCCTGCCAGATCAGCTCCTCGTCCGGCACCTCCGGTCCGAGGTAACGGGACACCGGACCCATGTCGCGGTGGGTGAGCTTGAACCAGGCGCGCGCGAACGCGTCGGCGAGCTCCTCCGGGTTCTCGTGGAACCGGCGCGAGATCGGCTCGTAGATCGGATCGAACCGGAGCGAGAGGTCGGTTGTCAGCATCGTCGGTGCGTGCGTCTTCGCCGGGTCGAATGCGTCGGGCACGGTGTCCGATCCGGCCCCGTCCTTCGGCTTCCACTGCCACGCACCGGCCGGGCTCTTGACGAGATCCCACTCGTATCCGAAGAGGATGTCGAAGAACGAGCTGTCCCACTTCGTCGGGGTGTTCGTCCACGCTCCCTCGAGGCCGCTGGTGATCGCGTTGCCGTTGACGCCGTTCCCGTAGGAGTTCTTCCAGCCCAGTCCCTGCTCCTCGAGCGGGGCGGCCTCCGGTTCGGGCCCGACGTACTCGTCCGGATCGGCGGCGCCGTGGGTCTTGCCGAACGTGTGCCCGCCGGCGATCAGCGCGACCGTCTCCTCGTCGTTCATCGCCATCCGGCGGAACGTCTCGCGGATGTCGACCGCCGCCTTGAGCGGATCGGGCTCGGCGTTCGGACCCTCGGGGTTGACGTAGATCAGGCCCATCTGGACCGCGGCGAGCGGGTTCTCGAGATCCCGCTCCCCCGTGTAGCGCTCGTCGCCCAGCCAGGTCTTCTCCGGGCCCCAGTAGACGTCCTCGTCCGGCTCCCACACGTCCTCGCGACCGCCG
>JAGQUO010000077.1 GCA_020438445.1 Solirubrobacterales bacterium | reverse complement strand
GCGATGACGCCGGAGATCGAGCCCCCGTCCCGCATCGGCGCGAGCCGGATGGCGTAGACGCGGCCGGTGTCTGCGCTCGCGTATTCGAAGGCGCGCTCCTCGCCGCTGAGGGCGGCCCGGTACTGGTCGACGTACCAGGCCGCGTCGTCGACGTCGGGGACGAGATCGTCGACCCGCTTGCCGAGCGGATCGAGGTCCAGCGTCCGGAAGCTCTCCCCCAGCGCCAGCGTCACCTCGAGGTCCCGGTTGAAACAGAGCACCGACGTCCGCGGCAGCTGGCCGAGCATCTGCCGGTAGCGACGCTCGCGATTGATGCTGCGCCGGGTCAGGACGAAGATCAGCACGATCGCGGTCAGCGCCGCGGCGACCGCGATCTCCAATCCGTCCACGAGCGTCATCAGTAATCCCTCGATCCGGCGGGCCCATCACCCACCCGAACCCCTATCGGCCGGACACCGGAACTTCTTGACCGGTGGAGGCCCCGGTCCCGGGCGCTCCGTCGCGGCTCAATCGGCGAAGACGATCTCCTCGACGGCCCCGAGCTCGGGCTCGCACCCGATCACCGGCGGCGCCTTGCCGAGCGCGGTGTCGGGATCCTTGAGGCCGTGCCCGGTGAGCACGCAGACGACCGTCTCGGGGCGCCCGCCGTCGGGCCCGTCGGGGAGCCCGTGAGCGAGGATTCCCGCGACCGACGCGGCGGAGGCGGGCTCGCAGAAGACGCCTTCACCGGCGGCGAGCAGGCGATAGGCATCGAGGATCTGCTCGTCCTCGACCGCGGCGATCCTGCCGCGCGACGAGGTGACCGCGTCCATGGCCTCCTCCCAGCGGGCGGGATTCCCGATCCGGATCGCCGAGGCGACGGTCTCCGGGTCCTCGACGGGGTGCCCGAGCACGAGCGGCGCCGCACCGGCGGCCTGGAAGCCGAGCAGCATCGGCAGCCGGTCGCAGTACTGGTCGAATCCCCGGCGATATGCGGTGACGTTGCCGGCGTTCCCGACCGGGATGGCGAGCACGTCCGGGGGGCCGCCGAGCGCGTCGCAGATCTCGAACGCCGCGGTCTTCTGGCCTTCGATCCGGTACGGGTTGACCGAGTTGACCAGCTCGATCGGATGGCGGTCGGCGAGCTCGCGCACGATCCGGAGCGCGTCGTCGAAGTTGCCGCGAAGTGCGATCACCCGAGCGCCGTGCATCAGGGCCTGCGCCAGCTTGCCGATCGCGATCTTGCCCTCGGGCACGATGACCGCTCCCCGCAGCCCGGCGCGGGCCGCATAGGCGGCGGCGCTCGCCGCCGTGTTCCCGGTCGACGCGCAGATCACCGCCTCGGCACCCTCAGCCACGGCTCGCGAGACGGCCACCGTCATGCCGCGGTCCTTGAAGGAGCCGGTCGGGTTCGCGCCCTCGATCTTGAGGAAGACCTCGGCTCCGACCCGCTTGGAGAGCGCGGGCGCGGGAAGGAGCGGGGTGCCTCCCTCGTCGAGGCTGACGACGGGGTCGGCCGGTCCGATCGGCAGGTGCTCGCGGTACCGCTCGATCAGTCCGCTCACGAGATCGGCCCGCTCACGAGTACTCCTTCTCGATCACCCGGATCGCCCGTGGAGCCGCGCCGAGGAAGTCGAGCTCCGAGATCTGCTCGAGAGCCGCGTAGAAGTCGCGCTCGGCCGCCCGGTGGGTGACCATCACGAGGCTCGCCTCGCGACCGGTTCCGCGCTGGACGACGCTCTTGACCGAGATCCCGTTGCGGCCGATCACGTCGGCGACGCGGGCAAGGACTCCGGGCTCGTCGGCGACCTCGAGGTGGAGGTAGAAGGAGGACTCGAGGTCGTCGAGGATCTCGAGGCGGCGGTCGGCGAAATGGACCGGGGCCTCCCCCGAGAGGATCGAGGAGACGTCGGCGAGCACCGCCGAGGCCGTCTCGATGCCGCCGGCGCCGGGCCCGGAGATCGTGATCTCGCTGATCGTCGGGCCCTCCAGCGTGACCGCGTTGAATGGCCCCTCGACCGGCGCGAGCGGGTGACCGCGGTAGAGGAAGCAGGGGAACACGCGGACGCTGATCGCGGACCCGTGCTTCTCGGCGACGCCGAGGAGCTTCAGCGAGAGCCCGAGTTCCTTCGCGTACGCGAGGTCGTCGGGCCGGATGTCGGTGATGCCCTCGTAGGAGACGTCGTCGAGGCCCACCCGGGTGTCGAACGCGAGTCGCGCGAGGATCGCCATCTTCGCTGCGGCGTCGGCGCCGTTGACGTCGTCGGTGGGATCGGCCTCGGCGTACCCGAGCTCCTGGGCGCGGGCGAGAACCTCGCCGTAGGAGGCGCCGGTGCCGGCCATCTCGCTGAGGATGAAGTTGGTGGTGCCGTTGACGATCCCCGAGACCCGCTCGACCGGCAGCACGCCATGGCCCTCCTGGACGACGCGGATCACCGGTACGGCGCCGGCAACCGCCGCTTCGTAGCGGATCTGGACGCCGGCAGCCCGGGCGGCCTCGAACAGCTCGTCGCCGCATTGCGCGACCAGCTGCTTGTTGGCGGTGACGACCGGCTTGCCGGCCCGGAGCGCCCGGAGAACGTACTCGCGGGCGGGATCGATACCGCCGATCAGCTCGACGATCAGGTCCGAGGAGGCGAGGATCTCGTCGAAGTCGCCCTCGCTGCGACGGAGCACGCCGCCGATCTCGGGGCGGATTCCGGCCGCCGCCTCGACCGCGGCGGCGCGATCGGCGACCAGCTCGTGGAACGCTGCGCCGACCGTCCCGCGGCCGAGCAGCCCGATCCTCGTCACCCGGCCCGGCTCAGACATCGCGGGCCACCAGGTCCTCGACGGTCTCCCGGCGGACCACCAGGTCCGCACGGCCGTCGCTGCAGAACACGATCGGCGGGCGCGGGACGCCGTTGTAGTTGTTGGCCATGGCATGGCCGTAGGCCCCGGTCGCCGGAGTCGCCAGGAGATCACCCGGCCGCGGGTCGGCGAGGGCGACGTCGCGGACGAGGATGTCCCCGGACTCGCAGTGCTTGCCGGCGACCGCGCTGGTGACGGTCGCGGGACGGTCGGCGCGGTTCGCGATCAGGGCCTCGTACCGGGAGCCGTAGAGCATCGGTCGCAGGTTGTCCGACATGCCGCCGTCGACCGCGACGTAGGTGCGGACGCCGGGGATCTCCTTGACCGCGCCGACGGTGTAGATCGTCACCCCCGCGTTGCCGACCAGCGAGCGGCCGGGCTCGAGGAGGATCCTCGGCAGCGGGTCGAAGCAGCGCCGCAGCGCATCCACCTTGAGCTCGACGTAGGCCTCGATCGACGGCGGCGAGTCGGCGTTGCAGTAGGCGATCCCGAGCCCGCCGCCGACGTTCATGACCCGCGGCCGGTGGGGGCGGCAGAAATCGGCCATGAGCTCGATCGCGCGGACGTAGGGCTCGAGCTCGTAGACCTGCGAGCCGAGGTGCGCGTGGAACCCCGCCAGGCGGAGGTTCCGGGAGGCGGCGACCGCGGTCACGGCGGCCTCCGCCTGCCCGCCCTCGATGCCGAAGCCGAACTTCGAGTCGATCTGACCGGTCCGGACGTAGGAGTGCGTCGACGGCTCGACCCCGGGAGTCAGCCTGATCAGCACGTCCTGCTCCCGATCGGCGAGGCGGTCGGCGAGGGCGATCTCCTCGAGCGAGTCGACGACGACGCAGCCGATCCCGGCGTCGAAGGCCATCCGCAGCTCGGCGGCCGACTTGTTGTTGCCGTGCATGTAGACCCGGTCCGGCTCGAAACCGGCGATCAATGCCATGTGGAGCTCGCCGCCGGAGGCGACGTCGACGCTCAGGCCCTCCTCCCGCATCAGCCGGTAGAGAGCGGTGAACGGCGCCGCCTTGCTGGCATAGAGGATCTCGCCCTCGACTCCCCGCCCGCGAAGCGCATCGACGTAGGCGCGGGCGCGGGCGCGGACGTCGTCGGTCGCATAGACATAGGCGGGGGTCCCGAACTCGCGTGCGATCTCGGTCAGGTCGCAGCCGCCGACGACGACGTGGCCGTCGGGACCGATCGTGGTGCCGATCGGCCAGGCCGGGGATCCGGTGACCGGATCAGTGGTGGCGGTGACGCTGCTGCGGGGCATGGGCGTGCCATTCTCACACGGAGGCCGTGACTAAGGTGGGCGACGGTGCGGCTCGCAACCCCCGATCCTCCCGATCGAACGGGCGCCCACGAGGGGCGGCCCTACTGGATGTGGCTGCCGGGCGGGCGCCCTCCATGGCCGGGGATGGTGATCCTCCACGGCGCCGGCTCGGCGAAGGAGAACCACGCGGACTTCGGCCGGCTCTGCGCGGCGAACGGCTGGGCAGCGGTCAGCTACGACCAGCGCGGTCACGGCGAGAGCGGCGACGAGATGGCCCCGGCGGCCCTCGCCGACGTCGGCCGGATGGCCGCGCTGCTCGCCTCCGTCGAGGGGGTCGACGGAGGCTGCATCTGCGCGCGCGGGTCCAGCATGGGCGGCTGGCTCGCGATCCACGCCGCCGCGACCGATCCCTCGATCGCCGGGGTGATCGCGATCTGCCCCGCCTCGGAGGAGGGCCTGCGCCGTGGGCTTCGGGCCGGGCGGTTCGAGATGAGAGCCGACGCCGCCTCCCTCGATGCCTGGCTCGGTGAGCACGACCTTCGCGACGCGGTGGCGCTGCTCGCCCCCAAGCCCCTGATGCTGCTGCATGCGCGCGGCGACGAGCAGGTCCCGAGCGAGTGGTCGGAAGAGCTCTACGCGCGGGCGGGCGACCCGCGGAGGATCCTGATCGCCCCCGGCGGCGACCACCGCTCGATCCAGCACGACCCGGAGCTGCAGACCACCGCCCTGCGCTGGATGGCGCGCGAGCTCGGGCGGTAGCGCGCCCTACCGGAGCGCCGGCCCTAGAGGTAGCCCATCGGATCGACGGCGGAGCCGTTGATCCGGACCTCGAAGTGGAGGTGGTCGCCGTAGCAGTGACCGGTGCACCCCACGTAGCCGATCACGTCCCCCTGCTGCACCGATCCCGAGGTGATCGCGAAGCTCGACTGGTGCGCGTAGCACGTCGCGAGCCCGCCGCCGTGGTCGATGCAGGTGAAGTTCCCGTAGCCGCCCGATTCCGCCTCCGACTCCGCGAAGGCGATCGTCCCGTCCTTGGCCGCCCGGATCGGCGTCCCGGCCGGAACCGCGATGTCGACTCCGTTGTGCATCCGGCCCCAGCGCATCCCGAACCCGGAGACGATCGGCCCGTTCACGGGCCAGATGAAGCCGGCCTGACCGCCCTGGACCGGACCTGCGGGAAGCGCGGTGACGCCGCTCGCCGCCATCAGCTGCTGCTGGATCTTCTTCTCGATGTCGCTGACGTCGTCCTCGAGGTGATCGACGTGGTCGTCGACCCGCGCGAGCGCGTTCCTGCTCCGAGCCCGGGCGGCGTCGAGCTGAGCCTCCCGAGCCTCCAGCTCCTGCCGGGTCCGCGCCAGCTCCGCCCTCTTCGCGGCGATCGAGTCGCGCGTCGCGCGGACCCGGGCGACCGTCGCGGCGGTGTCGTCGCGCAGGTCACGGACCCGACCGACGATCTCCGAATTGCGGTCCTCGATCCGCTGCAGGTACTCGTAGCGGGAGAGCGCATCGTCGTAGCCGTCGGACTCGAGCACGACCGAGATCGCGGTCGGCTCGTCCGCCATGTAGATGTCGACGAGGCGATCCTCGAGCGCCTTCACCGTCCTCGCCAGCCGCTCCCGGAGGATCCTCAGGTCGTGCTGCTCGGCGGCCAGCTCGGCCTCGGCCTGGTCGAGCTGCTGCTGGACAGCGGCCTCGCGGGTCCGCAGCGCCGCCACCTCGCCGGTGAGCTGGTCGATCTGGTCGTTGTAGCGGGAGATCTCGGTCGTCAGGACGCCCTTGCGGTCCTTGGCGCTCTCGAGCTCGGACTTCTTCGAATCGAGCTTGGCGTCGAGGTCCTCGGCCGGCGCGGAAGCGACCAGCGCCAGCCCGACCACCAGCGCGGCGATGGCGACGGCGAGCGCCGTCAGGCCCCTCCGGGGGGCGTGGAGATTGTCCGTGATCGGGCCTGCCATTGGACTCGAAGGCGGCGCCAATGTAGCAGCGGGAGGACCCTTTGTGAGCGTTCGCTAATACAAATACCGGACCCTGCAACCCGCTTTGCAAAGCGCAATCCGGGTTGCAGAGGGGCTTGCCGGGCGGCGTTTTCCGGGGGCGTCACGTCCCCGCGGGGACCGAACTCGCCATTCGGCCGCTAGGCCAGGGCCGGCTCGGGCTCCGCCGCGGCCTCGGCCGATTCGACGGCGAGCCGTGCCTCCTCGAGCCGCTCGCGATATTCGGCGACCTGCATCCGGGAGATGACCAGGCGCTGGACCTGCGCCGTGCCCTCGAACAGCTGGTAGATCTTCGCGTCGCGGAACCACTTCTCGAGCGGCGAGGACGCAGCGGCCGGGCCGACCAGGTCGATCAGGCGCGTGGTCGCCCACATCGTCACGTCGCCGGCCTTCAGCTTCGACATCGAGCCCTGCCCGCCGGACAGCGGGATCCCGTTCCGCCCCATCCACGAGGCGCGCTGGCAGAGGAGCCTTGCCGCGTCGATCTCGGTCGCGACGTCCGCGAGCACCTGCTGGACGTGCTGGCGCTCGAGCGGCGGACGCCCGGCCGTCGAGCTCTCGTCGAGCGCGAGCTCGACCGGATCGTCGATCGCTCCGTCGCCGAGCAGGTGCTCGAGCGTCCACTCGTAGGCGGCCTGGGCGATCCCGATCGCGGAGATGCCCACGATCGGGCGGGTCAGCTCGAAGGTGGCCAGCGCGTTGGAGGCGCGGCCGCTGCTCTGGCCGGAGCGGGCTCGCTCGAGCTTGCGCTCCAGCTTGTCGATGCCGCCGAGCAGGTTGTCGACCGGGATCCGGCAGTCCTCGAACACGAGCTCCGCCGTCTGCGATGCCCGGATGCCCAGCTTGCTCTCCTTCTTCCCCATCCGCAGTCCGGGGGTGTCCTTGGGGACGACGAAGGAGGCCTGGCCGCGGTGGCCGAGGTCCGGGTCGACGGTCGCAACGACCACGTTGACGTCGGCGATGCCGCCGTTGGTGATGAAGACCTTGGTCCCGTTGAGGACCCACTCGTCGCCGTCGCGGCGGGCGGTGGTCCGCAGGCTCTTGACGTCCGAGCCCGCCTGCGGCTCGGTGACGGCATAGGCGCCGAGCTTGAGCTCCTCGCCGACCCCGAGACACTCCGGGACCCACTGGGCGATCTGCTCCGGGGTGCCGGACGCGGCGACGCCCGCCGCGGCGAGCCCGGACCCATTGATCGCCAGGGCGATGCCGGCGCAGCCCCAGTGCATCTCCTCGGCGTAGATCAGCCCGAGCTGGCCGTCGGGATCGGTCGAGGTGTACTGCATCGACTCGAGGCCGCTCAGCCCCTGCGTGCGCGCCTCCTTCATCACCTCCCACGGGACGCTCTCGTCGGCGTCGTGGATCGGCGCGGCGGGGCGGACGACGTCGCGCGCGAACTCCCGGCAGCGCTGCTTGAAGGCGAGTTGCTCGTCGTTGAGGGCGAAGTTCATCGTGGTTCTCTCCCAGGAGTTCGGGCGGAGGCCGTTGATTGACTGGTCAGTCAACCAGTCTATAGGGCCGCGGCGCGGCCGCCACCGAGTGCGCAAGACTCCCCGGCCATGCCCTCGATGCCCTCGCCCCTCCCACCGTCGCTGTGGTCGGACACCGCCAGGCGGATCGGTGCCGGCGTCGCCCTGCTCGCGGTGGCGGCGATCGGCTTCGGCGCCGGCTGGCTCGTCTTCGGCGATTCGGGATCCGAGGACACGGCGACGGTCGCGGTCGGGGGATCGAAGGGCGGCCCCGCGTTCCCCGAGGCGGCGACCCGCAACACGACCAGGGTCGGCGGCGCCGACACGATCGAGGACGCCGCCTCGGTCGCACTGGCGACCTATCCCTCGGCGGGCGGCGTCGGAGCAGCTCCGGCGGTGACGATCGCTCCCGACGACAACTGGCAGCAGGCGCTCGCTGCGGCGCCGCTGGTCGCGGACCCGATCGGAACGCCGATCCTGCTCAGCACCTCGACCGAGGTCCCGGCGCCGACCGACGACGCGCTGGCGGCGCTGGCACCGAAGGGAATCGCCAAGGCCAACGGGACGCAGGCGTACGTGGTCGGCGACGTGGCCGTGCCCGACGGGCTCAAGCAGAGCCCGGTGGCCGGCACCGACCCGGCGGACATCGCCGATGCGATCGACGGCGAACGCGCGAAGATCACCGGCGAGAAGGACCCGGCCCACCTCCTCGTCGTCAGCTCCGCCGACGCGGCGCTCGCGATGCCCGCCGCGGCCTGGGCGGCGCGGTCCGGAGATCCGATCCTGTTCGCCGACGGAGACACCGTTCCGGAGGGGACGGCGAACGTGATCGCCCGCCACCCCGACACTCCGGTCTACGTGCTCGGCCCCGAGTCCGCGATCTCCGATAAGGCCCTGAAGGAGCTGGGGGACGCGACGCGCGTCGGCTCCGAGGACCCGGTGGACAACGCGATCACGTTCGCCCGCTTCACCGACGGCGACTTCGGCTGGAACATCAACGACCCCGGTCACGGGTTCGCGATCGCGAACGTCGACCGGCCGCTCGATGCGCCCGCCGCGGCGCCGCTCGCCGCCACGGGCGGGAGCCCGGGGCCACTGCTTCTGACCGACGAGTCGGAGTCGGTTCCGCCGGCTCTCGAGAGCTTCCTCAGCGACACGCAGCCCGGCTTCGAGGACGACCCGACGCGGGCCGTCTTCAACCACGTCTGGATCATCGGCGACACCGGTGCGATGTCGCTCGCCTTCCAGGCGCAGGTCGACCAGCTCACCAAGCTGGCTCCGGTGAGCACGTCCGCCACGCCTCCGGGAGTGACCGTACCCGAGGACGCCGGCAGCACGACGGGATCGACCACGACCGGCGAGACGACCACGATCCCCGACCTCGGCGCGCTCGGCGGCGATTCGACCGCGACGACGCCGGAGACGACCACGACGAGCGTGCCCGATCTCTCCATTCCCGGTGATGCCGGGGGCGACGCGGGCAACTGACGGCCCGCCGGGTAGGCTGCGACCGATGAGCGAGGCCGAGCGAGCAGACCTCCGCAATCCCGCGCACCGGCCCACGGCCGACGACATCCGCGCCCTCGCCGGACCCTCGACCCCCCATTTCGCACTCCAGATCCGTAACCGGATCGCCGCCCTGATCGAGCGGCTCCCCGCCGACGACCCCGCCCACGTCGAGGGTCAGCGCCAGATCGCCCGCCTCAACGACCTCGCCCGCCACACCGGCGACCCCCGCGGCCCGGGACCGAGCGGCCCGGATCCGCTGGCCGGGCCCTGACGCTGCAGGACGTCTGAGCCGGCGCCGCCCGGCCCGTCAGACGCGCTGGATCAGGGTTCCGGTTCCGAGCCCACCGCCGCAGCACATCGTCACGAGTCCGACCTCCTTGTCGGAGCGCTCGAGCTCGTGCAGCAGCGTCGTCATCAGCCGGGCGCCGGTCGAGCCGAGCGGATGGCCCAGCGCAATCGCACCGCCGTTGACGTTGACCCGGTCCATGTCGGGCTCGAGCTCACGCTGCCAGGCGGCCAGGACGGAGGCGAACGCCTCGTTGACCTCGAACAGGTCGATGTCGTCGATCCCCATGCCGTTGCGATCGAGGATCTTTCGCGTCGCCGGGATCGGGCCGGTCAGCATGATCACCGGATCGACGCCCACGGTCGTCTGATCGACGATCCGGGCCCGCGGTGTGACGCCGAGCTCGTCGGCCTTCTCGCGGGTCATCAGCAGGACCGCGGCGGCTCCGTCGGACACCTGCGAGCTGTTGCCGGCGGTGATCTTGCCGTCCTCCTTGAACGCGGGCTTGAGCTGGCTGAGCGCCTCGAGGTTGGTGTCGGCGCGGATGCCCTGGTCGGTGACGTAGGTGTCGCCGTTGTCCCGGAACGGGATGATCTCGCGCTCGAAACGGCCCTCCTCGGTCGCCTTGGCGGCAAGCTTCTGGGAGCGGACGCCGAGCTCGTCGAGCTCCGAGCGCGGGATCTCCCACTTGTCGGCGATCATCTCCGCCGACAGGCCCTGGTTGACGAGGTCGAAGCGCTCGAGGAGCTGCGGCGACATCGCCGAGCCGTGCTCCTTCATCACCTCGAAGCCGTCGGCGAACGAGATGTGCCCCATGTGCTCGACGCCGCCGCCGATGGCCACGTCGTGGACGCCGGAGGCGATCAGCGCTGCGGCGAAGTTGATGCCCTGCTGCGCCGAGCCGCACTGACGATCGACGGTCGTCGCCGGAACCTCGATCGGGAGGCCCGCCTCGAGCCAGGCGTTGCGGCCGATGTTCATGCCCTGCTCCCCGAACTGCTGGACGCACCCGCAGACGACGTCGCCGACCTCGAGCGGATCGATTCCGGCGCGGGAGATCAGCTCCGAGTAGACGGTCGCGAGCAGCGTCGAGGGGTGGGTGTCCTTGTAGTAGCCCTTGGTCTCGTGGCCGCGGCCGACCGGCAGCCGCGCGGCCTCCACGATCACTACCTCACGTCCACCGAAAGCTTCTGCTGCCATTGCCCGAGCGCCTTTCCTGCTGGTTGGGGAGGAAACGGACGTTAGTGGATCGGTGGCGCCCGGCCCGCCCCCTGCAGCACCCCCCTCCTCTTTGACAGACTCGTCCGCTCGCGTGCGCCGGAGCCTGCTGACACTTCCCGCCCGACCCCGGCTGAAGTGGGTCTTCCTCGTCGTCTGGCTGCTGATCGCCTTCGCGATCGGTGCCGGCAACCTGCCGGCGAAGTTCGACGACGCCCAGGACAACGAGTCGTCCTCGTTCCTGCCCGGAGACGCCGAGTCGACGAAGGCCCTGGCGGCGAGCGAGGAGATCCAGGGCGACGAGCTGCTGCCGCTGGTGATCGTCTACAAGCGGGCCGACGGCAAGCTGAGCGATGCCGACCTGCAGCGGATCGAGACCGACCGCGAGGCCCTGAACTCGGATCTGCCTCCGCGCACGAGCCGCTACGGCGAGCCGACGCCGTCGCCGGACGGGAGCGCGGCCCTGCTGCAGGCGCAGATCCGCGCCAACGGCCAGTCCGAGACGATCACCGAGCCCGTCGACCGGGCCCGCGACCAGCTCGAGAAGACCGAGCAGCCGGGGGTCGAGACCGCCGTCACCGGCGGCGCCGGCTTCTCGGCCGATGCGATCACGGTCTTCGAGTCGATCAACGGCACCCTCCTGATCGCGACCGCGAGCATCGTCTTCATCCTGCTCCTGATCGTCTACCGGAGCCCGATCTTCTGGTTCTTCCCCCTCTTCGCCGTCGGCATGGCGGAGCTCGCGGCCCGCGGCGTCGGCTTCGGCCTGACCGAGATCGGAGTCACCGTCAACGGCCAGTCCGCCGGGATCCTGCCGGTGCTCGTCTTCGGCGCCGGGACCGACTATGCGCTGCTGCTCGTCGCGCGCTACCGGGAGGAGCTCCGTGTCCACGAGGACAAGCACGAGGCGATGGCGCAGGCCCTGAGGCGTGCGGGCCCCGCCATCCTCGCCTCGGGACTGACCGTGATCGCGGCCCTGCTCTGCCTGACGCTCGCCGAGGTGCAGGGCACCGCCGGGCTCGGCCCGATCGGCGCGACGGGGATCGCGGTCGCGATGATCTCGATGCTGACGCTCCTGCCCGCCAGCCTCGTGATCGCCGGGCGCTGGTCCTTCTGGCCGTTCATCCCCCACGTCGGCGACCACAAGGCCGACGAGACGCACGGGGCATGGCGCCGGATCGGCGAGAACATCGCCCGCGGACCGCGGCGGATCTGGGTCGGGACGGTGGCGATCCTCCTGATCATGACCGTCGGCTGGCTCAACCTCGACACGGGCCTGACCCAGACCAGCAGCTTCCGCGACGACGTCGAGTCGGTACGCGGCCAGCAACTGCTCAGCGAGTCGTTCCCCGCCGGTGCGAGCGCACCCGCCTACGCGATCGTTCCCGACCCGGCGCGCGCCCCCGCCGTCGCGGCCGCCCTGGCGAAGCAGGATGCGGTCGAGGACGTGCGGATGGACGGGACCGGTCCGCCCGGACAGGAGCTTCAGGTGATCCTGGCCGACGACCCCTACGCCACCTCGACCTACGACCAGATCCCCGAGCTGCGCCGGGTCGCGAAGGAGGCCGGCGGCGAGGACGTCCTGCTCGGCGGGCCGAGCGCCATCGAACGGGACCTGCGCGTCGCCGCCGCGCGCGACTCGAAGCTGATCCCCCCGATCGCGCTCGCCGTGGTCCTCCTGATCCTGATCGTCCTCCTGCGGGCGCTGGTCGCGCCGCTGATCCTGATCGGGACCGTGATCCTCAGCTTCCTCGCCGCCCTCGGCGTCGGCTACTTCTTCTTCGACGTCGTCTTCGGCTTCCCCGGCTCGGACCCCTCGCTGCCGCT
>JAGQUO010000076.1 GCA_020438445.1 Solirubrobacterales bacterium | reverse complement strand
CTCCCATCACCGCGTCGGCCCGGCGGTCGCGCAGGTACCGCCGAGCCACCCGGACGGCGGTGCCCGCCTGCCAGAGGGCGCGGGCGGCTCGGAGCGGATTGCGGCGATCGATCCCGGTGACGTCGAGGAAGTCGATGTCGTAACCGGCTGCGGGGACCAGCTTCGCCTCGGCCCGGTCCCGGGTCCCGACGAAGGTGACGTCGGCGCCGCGCTCAACGAGCGCGTCGGCGACGGCCAGCGCCGGCACCACGTGCCCCGCCGTACCGCCGGCTGCGATCACCACCCGCACGAGCTCCCCCTCTCGCAGCGGACCGCCGCGGCGCGGGCTTCGCGCGCGGGCCCGCCCGGCGACCGCCGTCGACGACCCGCAGGCGCCTCCGGTCGCTGCCGGCCGCCACCCGGGCGCTGCCGCCCGCTGCGACGTTGAGCAGTAGCCCCACGGCCGCCAGGGTCATGATCAAGCTGCTGTTTCCGTAGGAGACGAATGGGAGGGTCACTCCGGTCAGGGGCGCCAGGCCCAGGACGGCGAAGAGGTTGATCGACGCCTGCACAAGAATCATCGCCGTCAATCCGGCGGCGAGCAGGCGACCGTAGCGATCCTTGGCCTTCTGGGCGGTCCTGAATCCGGCGTAGCCGAAGAGCATGTAGAGGCCGACGAGGAGCGAGATGCCGATCAGGCCGAGCTCTTCGCCGATGACCGCCGCGATCATGTCGGTGTGCGCCTCGGGCAGGTAGAACGCCTTCTGGACGCTCTCCCCGATGCCGACGCCGAAGAAGCCTCCGGATCCGAGGGCGATCGACGCCTGCTGGCTCTGGAAGCCGGCGCCGGCGGCATCGGCGCCCGGATTGATGAACGTCGTCAGCCGCGCCATCCGGTACGGCTCCATCAGCACCGCGACCAGGACGAGCAGGAGGAGCAGCCCGGCGATGATCGCGAGGTGACGCAGCTTCGCGCCACCGGCGATCAGCAGCGCCGCCATCGAGAAGGCGGTGACCATCGCGGTGCCGAGGTCCGGCTCGAGCACGATCAGGGCGCACACCGCCCCCGCAACGAGCAGGATCGGCCTCATGCTGTGGAGGTCGCGGGTCAGCTGCGGGCGGTCGGCGAGCAGGCTCGCGCCGTAGAGCATCAGGCCGATCTTCGCGATCTCCGAGGACTGGATCTGGATCGGGCCGAAGGCGAGCCAGCGCTGCGCCCCGTTCGCCGAGGTGCCCATCACCTTCGTCACGAGCAGCAGCCCGACGGCGGCGATCAGGAAGGCGCCGGTGAGCCGCCGCACGTTTGCGAGCCGCTGCATCGAGATGATCTTCATCCCGATCAGCCCGACCGCCCCGAACATGAGCGTCTTCTTGAGGTAGAAGAGGCTGTCGCCGTCGTTCAGGAGCGATGCGCTGGAGCTGGCGCTGAAGACCATGACCGCGCCGAACGTCAGCAGGCACATCGTCGCCGTCAGCAGCAGGGTGTACTCGACCGGCCGCTCGCCCCGGCGTCGCTTCGAGCCGCCGCGGAGGGAGAGGCGGTCGCCGAGGGCGGCGCCCAGGCCGCTCATCCGAGCGCCTCCACGAGCTCGCGGAATCGGCGTCCCCGCTCCTCGTAGTCCGCGAAGGCGTCGAAGCTGGCGCATGCCGGCGCGAGCAGGACCGTCTCGCCGGGGCGCGCCGCCGTCGCCGCCTCTGCGACCGCGGTCGCGAGGTCGCCGCTGCGACGCAGCGGCACGCCGGCCGGCGCCAGGTCCTCCGCGAGCGCATCGGCCGACTCGCCGATCAGATAGCAGGCGGCGCAGTGCCCCGCGACCGCCGGCGCGAGCTCGGCGAAGCGCTCCCCTTTCAGGCTGCCGCCGAAGATCGCATGTATGCCGTCCCCGAACGCTCCGAGGGCGGCGCGCGCGGCAGCGACGTTCGTCGCCTTCGAGTCGTTCACGAAGACGACGCCGTCGATCTCCGCCACCCGCTCGAGCCGGTGTGGGACGCCGGCGAAATCGCGCAGGCCGGCGGCGACGGCGTCACGCGGGACCCCGGCGCTCAGCGCCGCCGTCGCCACCGCCATCGCGTTGAGGAGGTTGTGCTCGCCCGCCAGCGCGAGCTCGGAGCGGTCGACGATCGGGCCGTTCGCGTCCGCGATCGCGTCCGCGGCCAGCCAGACCGTGCATTCGGGGGCGGCGCAGTCGGTCCCGTAGAGCCGCCGGGCGGCGGCGCCGGGTATCTCGGCGCCGGCGAGGACGGGCTCACCCGCGTCCCAGATCGCCGTCGCGCCCTCCGGCTGAGCCGCGAAGATCCGCAGCTTGGCGTCCAGGTATGCCTCGAGCGTCCCGTGGCGATCGAGGTGATCGGCGCTGAAGTTGAGCAGGACCGCAACCTCCGGCGCGAATGCGACCGAGTCCTCGAGCTGGAAGGAGGAGCACTCGCAGACGACCGTCGACTCGGGGCCGAGCCCGCCGGTCATCGATGCCAGCGGGGTCCCGACGTTGCCGGCCACCGCGACCGGCATCCCGGCGCTGCGGAAGACGTGGCCGAGCCACTCGGTCACGGTCGTCTTGCCGTTCGTGCCGGTGACGGCCACGAACGGGTTCGGGCAGAGGCGCCAGCCGAGCTCGAGCTCGCCGATGACCCCGATTCCGCGCTCCCTGGCGGTGGCCACGACCGGAGCGTCCTGGGGAACGCCCGGGCTCTTGACCAGGCAGCTCACGCCGCCGAGGAGGTGCAGTCCGTCGCCATCGAGTTCGAGTTCGACGCCCAGCTCCGCAAGCCTTCCGGCATCGGGAGGACTTCCCCGGTCGGTGCCGTACACGCGCTCCCCGCGCGCGACGAGGGCCTCCGCGGCGGCCACGCCCGAGCGTGCGAGCCCGACCACGAGGAACGGGCCCGCGGGCAGCGGCGGCCGGGGAATCGACGACGACACCCCTGAAGCTTCGCCACCGGACTGGACGTTCCTAGCGTTCGGGCGGCCCGCGGCGCAATCGCAAGCCGTCGGGTGCCTCCCGGCGAAGCTCGACCTCAGTGGGCGGGATATCGCCCGCATATGGGTGAGATCCCGCCCACTGCGCGCCATCGCCGCGCCGGGAGCCCGGATCGAGGACGCAGGGAGATGAAGCGGCCGAGGGGCCGTGAGCCGGCGAGGACGCCGAGCCGGGCGCTCCCGGCCCGTCAGGAGCCGATCGAGTTCTGGAAGACGGTGTAGCCGATGCCGGCGAGGACCGCTCCGATGATCCAGAAGCGGATCATGATCTTCGTCTCCGACCAGGCCATCATCTCGAAGTGGTGATGCAGCGGCGCCATCAGGAAGACGCGGCGGCGGAAGGACTTGAAGCTGATGACCTGGATGGCGACCGAGAGGGCCTCGATGACGAAGATGCCGCCGAGAATGATCAGCAGGACCTCGGTCTGAGTCATGATCGCGAGCCCGGCGATGGCGCCGCCGAGGCCGAGCGAGCCGGTGTCGCCCATGAAGATCGTCGCCGGGAACGAGTTGAACCAGAGGAACCCGACCGACGCGCCGACGAAGCAGGCGGACAGGAGCGCCAGGTCCTCCTGCCCGGTCGTGATCGTGATCGCCAGATAGGAGAGGAAGACGATCGCGCAGCACCCCGCGGCGAGGCCGTCGAGGCCGTCGGTGAGGTTGACGCCGTTGCTCGCGCCGGCGAGGACGAGGAAGCTGAGCACGACGTAGACCACCGGCCCGAGATAGATCTCGGCGTCGAACATCCGCAGCTGCAGGCTCGGATCGAGGCCCACCTCCTGGAAGGCGACCCACCAGAGGATCACCGCCAGTCCGATCTGGAACGAGAGCTTCCAGCGGGCGCTGAGCCCGAGCGACCGGCGCTTGACGATCTTGATCCAGTCGTCGGCGAAGCCGATCGCCGCGCTCCCCATCGCGACCCCGAAGACGGCCAGGCTCTCCGTGTCCCGGTCGGAGAGCACGAGATAGGGCACCGAGATCGCGGTGAAGATGATCAGTCCGCCCATCGTGGGGGTCCCCGCCTTCGTGTGGTGGCCCTGGGGGCCCTCCTCGCGGATCTGCTGGCCGAACTCACGCTCCCGCAGGCGCTCGATGAACTTCGGCCCGAGGAAGATCGTGATCAGCATCGCCGCCATGCCGGCGATCAGGATCGCGCCGCGGTCCACCGGCACGGTGCTGAGCCCGCCGATCTGCGCGATCGCGATCAACCCTCCGTCTCCCCGAGCCGCGCCACCAGCCCGTCGGTCAGCCGCTCGAGCCCGACCGAGCGCGAGCCCTTGACGAGGACGACGTCGCCCTCGGCCAGCTCGCCGGCCACCAGCGCGACCGCAGCGTCCGCGTCCTCGGCCCAGGCGTCGGGGGAATATTCGCGGGCGAGGTCGCCGACCCCGATCAGGCGACCGACCCCGCGGTCGCGAGCCAGCGCTCCGATGTCGTGGTGGAACGACGCCGAGTCCGGGCCGAGCTCGGCCATCCCGCCGAGCACCGCCACGGTCCGGCGCCCATCCGCCGACTCGGGACCGGCGAGGTTCTCGACCGCCGCGCGCATCGAGATCGGGTTGGCGTTGTAGCAGTCGTTCAGGAGCAAGATCCGGCCCGCGAGATCGATCCGCTCGCCCCGCAGGCGCGAGAACTCTATCCCCGCGGTCCGCGAGGCCATCGCAGCGGGATCGAGGTCGAGCGCGACGCCCACCGCTACGGCACAGAGCGCGTTGCGGAGGTTGTGCGACTCGGTGAACGGGAACTCGAAATCGGCCTCGCCGTGCGGGGTCCCGATCCGCGCCCGGGTCACGCCTGCGGTCACCGAGGAGGAGAGGGCGAAGACGTCGCCGCCGGGACCGAACGTGAACGTCTCGAGCGAGTCGCGCAGATGCGGGCTCAGCGCCTCCTCGTCCTCGGGTATCACCGCACGCCCGTCGTCGCCGACGCCCTGGAGGATCTCCGCCTTCGCCTCGACGATCGCCTCGAACGTACCGAGCAGCTCGAGGTGAACCGGCCCGACGTTGGTGATCGCCGCGACGTCGGGCTCGGCGATCTCGCAGAGCTCGGCGATCTGCCCCATCCCCCGCATCGCCATCTCCAGCACCAGCACCTCGGTCTCCGGAGGCGCGGCGAGAATCGTGAGCGGCAGGCCGATCTCGGTGTTGAAGTTCTCCGGGCTCGCGTGGACCCGCCGCGGCAGGATCGCGCGGGTTATGTCCTTGACCGAGGTCTTGCCGGTCGAGCCGGTGATGCCGACGGTGGGACAGCCCAGCGCCCGTCGCCAGGCCCGGGCCAGCGACTGCAGGGCGGCGAGCGGATCGTCGACCGCGAACACGCGCGCGCCCGGCCGCGATCGGGCGAGCTCGGCCGCGTGCTCCCGGCCGACCACCGCGCCCCACGCGCCCTGACCGAGCGCCTGCTCGGCGAACACTCCACCGTCCACCTGCTCGCCCGGAAGGCCGAAGAAGAGGTCTCCATCGCCGGCTTCGCGCGAGTCGATGACGGCTCGCTCGGGACGGGATCCGTCCTCGGTCTCCGGAGCCGGCTCGGCGGAACCGATCGCCGTCGCCATGCGGTCGGGCGCGAGCTCGATCATTCCCCCGCCTCCCGTCCGAGCCGGTCGAGCTCCTCACCCGCCACCTCGCGATCGTCGAACGGGATCTTCCGGCCGCCCCCGAATTCCTGTCCCTGCTCGTGGCCCTTGCCCGCGATCACGACCAGATCGCCGGGCCGCGCCTCGTGGAAGGCCAGCGCGATGGCCTTCCGTCGGTCGGGCTCGACTCGGCTGGAGTCGCGCCGGTCGGCGGGGATCCCCGCGAAGATCTGCGCGATGATCGCCGCCGGGTCCTCGCTCCGCGGATTGTCGGAGGTGATCACCGCCACGTCGGCCAGCTCCGCCCCGGCGCGGCCCATGAGCGGCCGCTTGGTCGCGTCCCGGTCCCCGCCGCAGCCGAACGCGCAGATCAGCCTGCCGTCGGTGAGCCGGCGTGCCGCGCGGAGGACGTTCTCGAGCGAATCGGGCGTATGGGCGTAGTCGACGAGCACTCCGAAGCCCTGCCCGCGATCGACCGGCTCCATCCGACCCGGCACCGGCTCCGCCGCCGCGAGCCCTGCGACCGCGGTCGCAGGATCGATCCCGAGGGCGAGGACCGAGCCGAGGGCCGCGAGCGCGTTCTCCACGTTGAAGTGCCCGGGCAGGCGCAGCTCGACCGGGCGCGCCGCCCCCGCGCCGTGCAGCGTGAATGTTCCACCGCCGGCGTCGAATCCGACGTCGTGAGCGGTCAGGTCCGCGAGGTGCCCGGCAGCCGAGACCGTAGTCAGCCGCGATCGCCCGTCGCGGCTGATCTCGTTCGCCAGCCGCTCGCCGTAGGGATCGTCGACGTTGACGATCGCCGCCGCGGGCGGCGCGGCACCGGACCCCGGCAGGAACAGCAGCCGCTTCGCTGCGAAGTAGTCCTCCATGTCGGCGTGGAAGTCGAGATGGTCCTGGGTCAGGTTGGTGAAGGCCGCGACGTCGAAGTCGATCGCATCGGCGCGGCCGAGCGTCAACGCGTGCGACGAGACCTCCATGACGCAGGCCCGGTCCCCGGCGTCGAGCATCGCCCTGAACGTGCGCTGGAGATCGATCGCCTCGGGAGTCGTTCGCTCGACCGGCTCCTCCTCGCCGCCGACGACCCGCTTGACGGTGCCGAGGAGGCCGCAGGAGACGCCGGCATGCTCGAGGATCGATCGCACGAGAAACGCCGTCGTCGTCTTCCCGTTCGTCCCCGTCACCCCGACCATCTCGAGCTCGGAGCTCGGATCGCCGAACCAGCGGGCCGCGATCGGGCCCATCGCCGCACGCGAGTCGGCGACGACGAGCTGGGCCACGTCGAGGTCGAGCTCCCGCTCGACGACCAGAGCTGCGGCGCCGGCGTCGATCACCGCCGGCGCGAAGTCGTGACCGTCCGCGCTCGATCCGCGCACGCAGAAGAAGAGGGTTCCCGGCCCCGCCCTGCGACTGTCGAACGCGATGTCGGCGATGTCGGTGCGGTCTCCGTCGCCGACGGTCCGGACAGCGCCTTCGGGCAGGGCGGCGCTTAGGTCGGCGAGCCTCATCGCCCGCGATTCTAGGAACGCGGCAGGCGGGGACGGCGGCGCGGCCGCTATTCGGTCGGTGCGATCCCCAGGTACGGAAGCGCGAAGGAGGCGATCTGGCCGAACGCCGGAGCAGCGACCGACCCGCCGTAGTAGTCGCCCTTGGGGTCGTCGACGATGACCGAGACGAGCAGCCGCGGATCGTCGGCCGGCGCGAACCCGACGAACGACGCGATGTACTGGCTCTCCGAGTAGGTCCCGTCGACGACCTTCTGCGCCGTGCCCGTCTTGCCCGCGGCCGTGTAGCCGGGGATGCGGGCCCGGGTGCCGGTGCCGCCCTCCTCGAGCATGGTCCGCAGCTGACCGGATGTCTTCCTGCTGATCACCCGCTCACCGTCGGAGCGTTGAACGGGTTGCCCGTCGACGGACTCGATCAGGCGCGGCGTCCGCAGGATGCCGCCGTTGGCGATGGCGGCGTACCCCTCCATCATCTGGATCGGCGTCACCGACAGGCCCTGTCCGATCGGCAGGTTGCCGATCGACGAGCCCGAGTACTCCTTGGGGCTCGGAACGATTCCCATCTCCTCCGCCGGATAGTCGATCCCGGTCGGCCGCCCGAAGCCGAATCGCGAGACCCAGCGACCGAATTCGTTCTCGCCGAGGCGCTGGCCGATCATCACCGTGCCGACGTTGGAGGACTGGGCGAGGATGTCGGCGACGCTGAGCGTCCGGTAGCCGACCGGATGGGACTCGCCGATGGTCCGGTCGGCGACCTTGATCTCCGGCGGGACGTCCAGCGTCGTCTCCGGCTTCACCAGCCCGTCCTGCAGGGCGCCGGCGATCGTGAACGCCTTGAACGTCGAGCCGGGCTCGTAGGTGAAGCCGGTCGCCATGTTCGTCAGCTCGTCGGGATCGGCGCCGGAGAGGTCGTTCGGATCGATCGGCGGCCAGCTTCCCATCGCGAGCACGTCGCCGTCGGAGGGGTCCATGACGATCGCGGTGGCGTCCTCGGGCATGTACTTGTCGCCGAGATCGCGGAGCACCTTCTCGGTATAGGCCTGGATCCTGCCGTCGATCGTGAGCTGAACGTCGTGGCCCGCTGCGGCCCCGGTCACCACGTCGCGGCTGATCTCCTGGCCGAGCGCGTCCTTGGTGATGGAGACCTCGCCGTCGGTTCCCTGGAGGACGTCGTTCTGGGACTGCTCGATCCCGAACAGGCCCTGCCCGTCGTCGCCGACGGCGCCGATCAGGCGGCCGCCGTCCTTCTCCTGGGGATAGACGCGGCGGGACGCGGGCAGGATTCCGATGCCGTCGAGGCCGAGCTTCTCGACCCGGTCGGCGGTGACGAGGTCGATCTTCTGCGCGACGTACTCGAAGCCGCTCTCGGCGGTCAGCGACTGCAGGACCTCGTCCTCGGGGGCATCCAGGACCTTCGCCAGCTTGCGCGCCGTCTTCGGCGGGTCGACGACCTGATACGGCGTCGCGAAGACGGTGGCGGCCTCCTCCGACACCGCGAGGGCGTTGCCGCGGCGATCGAGGATCGCACCGCGGATTCCCGGCACCTCCACGGTCGCCACCTGCTGGCTGCGGGCGTCGGCGCTGAACTCGCCGCCCTTGACGGTCTGCAGCCATGCCGCACGCAGCATCACCACGCAGAACGCGAGCGCGAAGGCGGCGAACAGGAGACCGACGCGCTTCTCGATCAGTCGCACCCGCGCCTCTAGGGAGTCGTCGCCGGAACGGTGAGGCCGGGGTCGGTCGCAGTCGTGGCGGCAACCGTGGGATCGACGGGCACGGTGGCCGGGTCGACGGTGGTGGCCGCCGGGTCGGTCGTCGACGGCGCGATCACGGCGGTCTCCGCGGTCGTGGTGAGATCGGCTTCGCTCGCGGCGGTCGCCGGGGGCGCATTCGCGATCAGGCCGTCGGCGAGCCGATCCGCGGCCTTCTCGGCATCCGAGGACCTCGCATCGAGGTAGTGGACGGCGTCGGGTGCCGGGACGGCAAGCCCGAGGGCCGTGGCGGCCCGGGTGATTCGCTCGTTCGAGAGCCGGCTCGCGATCCGCCCGCGCAGGACGCTGTTCTCCTGCTGGATCTCGTCGATCTTGGCGGAGACCGCACCACCGGAGGAGCTGAGGCTGAGACCGACCACGTTCAGCGCGACGATGCCGCCGAGCAGGAGCCCGAGGACAACGATCCAGGCGCGGCCCTTCGACATCCCGATGACGAAGCCGGAGTCCGCGATGCCGCCGACCGCGTTGACGGGAAGCATCGCGACGTTGCCGCCGGCCGCGACGCGTGAGCGGTGATTCGTCCGGCTTGCGCGGGTGGAGGGCGTCCGGGCGGGCCGACGGGCCGGGGCGCTCGCTCGGCGTTGCTTCGGCCGGGGCGCCGTGCGCGGGCGCGGCTGGACGGCGGGTGCGCCCATCAGTCCTCACCCTCGCCGAGCTTCAACGCGACGCGCAGGTGGGCGGAGCCCGAGCGCGGGTTGTCGGCGATCTCGCCGGCGCTCGGAGCCACGCCGCCTCTGGTGATCAGCTTCGCTTCGGGCTCTAGCCCGCAGCGACAGACCGGGAACTCCGGCGGGCAGACGCAGCCGCGGGCGCGGTCGGCGAGGAACCGCTTGACGCGCCGATCCTCGAGCGAGTGGAAGGAGATCGCGGCGAGGCGCCCTCCGGAGGCGAGCATGTCCCACGCCGCGGGCAGGGCAACGTCGATCGCCTCGAGCTCGCCGTTGACCGCGATCCGGATCGCCTGGAACGTCCGCTTGGCGGGATTCCCGCGCCCGAAGCGAGCCGACGGCGGCAGGCCCGCCCGGACCGCCTCGACCAGCTCGGAGGTCGTGTCGAGCGGGCGCCGCTCGACGATCCGCCGTGCGATCGACCGAGCATGCTTCTCGTCGGCGTAGTTGCGCAGGGCCTCGGCGATCCGGCTCTCCGGCCACTCGTTGACGATCGTTCGCGCGGAGACCTCGGCGTCGGGATCCATCCGCATGTCCAGCGGCGCGTCGAATGAATAGGAGAAGCCGCGCTCCCAGGCGTCGATCTGCATCGAGGAGACGCCGAAGTCGAAGAGGACGATGTCTGGGCGGATGCCCTCCGCGGCCAGGCCGGCGAGCGCCTCCCCGAAATCGCCGCGTACGAACCGCATCTCGCAGGGCGCCTCGTGCGCGATCTGCGCGAACCGCTCCTCCGCGACCGGATCGCGGTCGATGCCGATCAGCGTGCCCTCCGGGCCGATGCGTTCGGCGAGCAGGCGAGAGTGGCCGCCACCGCCGAACGTGCAGTCGATGACCGTCTCCCCCGGACGGGGATCGGTCTCGCGGATCACCTCCGCGGCCAGGACTGGTACGTGCTCGGTCGGCATGTAGGTGAGGGTCACCATCCCACTACTCGCCCCCCGGCGAGGCCGGCTGCTGGATCGCAGCGATGCTCTCCGTCAGCTCGGGCGTCAGCTGCTCGTTCTCCTCGTCCTCCGAGAACCACTCGTCCGGCGACCAGATCTCCAGCCGCGAGCCCATGCCCGAGACGATGCAGCGCCCGTCGAGGCGCGCATGCTCGATCAGCTGGCGGCTCAAGCGGACGCGGCCGGCGGAGTCCAGCTCCACCGACTCCGAGTGCGCGAAGAAGCGCCGCTGGATCCGGCGAGCGTCGCGGCTCATCGGGTTGAGCCGACCGAGGGTCGTCGCCTCCATCTCCTCGGCGGCCTTCGCGGGCCAGACCTCCACGCAGCGCTCGACCCCCTTCATCAGGACGATGCCGTCCGCGAACGAGGCGCGGTACTGGGCCGGGACCGTGATCCGGTCCTTGGAATCGAGCGAGTGCTCGTTGAGGCCGCGGAAGGTCATGCATCAAGGGAGGTCGGTGTCGAAGTCGAAATGTCTTTGGATGCGATCGCCGGGTGAAGTCGGGCCGGAGAGGTGAGGTGGGAGGAACCTCGCCCCTCCGGCCTTCCTTCGGTTGGTTCACATTCGGGCGCCACGGTAACCCACAACGCCCCACTTCGCAACACAACACTGGTCGCGCATTGCACATCCTCCATCGGACGGACTTGCTACCAAGCGCGCTCAGCGCCCATGATCCGCTTGTCCATGCGGTTTCTATGCCCACGCGGGGCAGGACGGGAGGTCGGCTGTCCTGCAAGCCCGTTTGCATCGGGGAGGAATCAACAGCCTGCTCGCGGATCGGGGATGCCCACCTCGCAGGTCCCGGCCCGCCGCCCGCCGGGATAGCCTGAGCCGCGATGGCCGAGCCGGGCGGAGAGCGAGAGGCGACGTCGGTCCCGCCCCCGGGCGAGCCGGTGGCGGGCACCGGCGGCGTCGCGCCGCCACCCGTCTCCGTCGCTCCACTGGACGCCGACGACACCCGCGGCGCGCATCTCAAGCAGTTGCTGAGCAGCACCCTGGTACTCAGCCTCGGGGCGACCCTCCTGATCGTCTGCTTCGTCGCCGGGACCCTCGCGGCGGGCGTCCTGGTCGGACTCGCCGCCGCCGTGGTCGGGGCGCTGCTGGTCTTCCTGATCACCTACGTGGTGGCCTCCGGGCGCGCCCGCGAGGACTTCTTCAGCCATTACGCGTCGGCGCGGGGACTGAACCGCACCGCGGGCCGGATGTCGCTGCCGCCGACGACGCCGCTCCTGCGCAAAGGGGATCGCCGCTACGGCGAGCAGGTCATGAACGGCACCCTGCCCGGCGGCGCCCCGGGCGCTCTCGGCCTCTACACCTACGAAGTCGAGACGACCGACAGCGAGGGCAACGACGACACCGACTATTACCGCTACACCGTGGTCCTTCACGACCTGCCGGCGGTTGCGACGAAGGTCCAGGACGTGTACTGCCAGCGCCGCGAGGGCTTTCGCTTCATGGACTCGGCCGAGGACGTATTCCGGCGGATGCAACGGCTCGAGCTCGAGAGCGAGGCGCTCGACAAGCGCTACGAGATCTTCTACGGGGCCGGCGACGACACGGTCTGGATGAAGCGCCTGTTCTCCCCGAGCTTCATCGTCTGGCTGACCGAGGGGACGCCGAAGGACTTCGCGTTCGAGTTCTCGGCGGGCAGTCTCTGCGTCAACGTCAAGGGCCACCACGACAACGCCGCCGACCTCGACGCCCTCTGCGAGGCCGCCGGGCAGGTGGCGCGCCGCCTCGCCGAAGAGGCGAGCGAGTAGCCGATCAGAAGCCCGGCAGGAGCGATCCCGAGTAGGCGACGATCGCCGCCGCGACGATCAGCAGCACCGACGGGACGAGCAGCAGCGCCACCGCGAGCTGCATCTTGGGCGCCGCCCGTGCCGCCCGCTCGGTGACCTCCCGCCGCTGATCGGCCCGCAGCGAAGATGCCTGCTCGTGGAGGGTGCGTGCGAGCGGCGATCCGTGCCGTCGCGAGCGCTCGAGAGCCGCTGCGAGCCCGGCGAGGGCCGTCCCCCGCGAGCGATCGCAGAGCGCGGTGAGGGCACGGGAGC
>JAGQUO010000075.1 GCA_020438445.1 Solirubrobacterales bacterium | reverse complement strand
CCATGGCCCGGACACGTCGATGCGGTGGCCGCTGTCGTCGCCCCGACCGCCGCCGCGACGAGCACGGCCGTCAACAACGCTCGATTCCTCAAAGCTGATCCTCCCCGTCTCGCACTTGCTCCGGCGGGTGATCGCCGTCCCGCGCCCCGCCCGTCCCTTCGGGCCACCCTATCGACCCGGCGCGCATGCCGGGCCGGTTCTCCGCGTGGGGCGGCTGCTCAGGCGACGGCCGGCTCGGCCTCGGCGCCCTCAGCGGCGTCGGCGCCGAGGATCTCCGCCTCGCGGGTGCGCGAGCCGTCGATCCGGATGCCGGGGCCCATCGTCGTCGTCAGCGTGACGCTGAGGATGTAGCGGCCCTTGGCCGCAGCGGGCTTGGCGCGGACGATCTCGTCGATGACCGCAGCGTAGTTCTCGAGCAGCGCCTGCTCGGAGAAGCTGATCTTGCCGATCGAGAGGTGGACGGCCGCCTGGCGGTCGGTCCGGTACTCGATCTTGCCCGACTTGGTCTCGGTGACGGCCTTGGTGACGTCGTCGGTGACCGTGCCCACCTTCGGGTTCGGCATCTTGCCCTGAGGGCCGAGGATGCGGCCGAGGCGACCGACCTTCGGCATCTGGTCGGGCGTCGCGATGACGAGGTCGAAGTCGGTCCACCCCGCCTCGATCCGCTCGGCGAGGTCGTCGGAGCCGACGAACTCGGCTCCGGCCTCGGTCGCCTCGCGGGCCTTGTCGCCCTCGGCGAAGACGGCGACGGTGACGTCGCGGCCGGCGCCGTTGGGAAGGGCGAGGGTCCCGCGGAGCTGCTCGTCGGCGTGACGGACGTTGACGCCGAGGCGGATGTGGACCTCGACGGTCTCGTCGAACTTCGCGGTCGCGGTCTGCTTCAACAGCGCGACGGCCTCCGCCGGCTCGTAGTGGTGAGTGCGGTCGATCTTCTCGTAGGCGGCGCGGAACCGCTTGCCGTGCTTGGTGGCCATCAGCCCTCCTCCACGTCGACGCCCATCGAGCGGGCGGTGCCGGCGATGATCTTCGAGGCGGCGTCGAGGTCGTTCGCGTTCAGGTCGGGCATCTTCTTCTCGGCGATCGCGCGGATCTGGGCGGCGCTGATCTTGCCGACCTTGTTGACGTGCGGCTCACCGGATCCCTTCTGGATGCCGATCGCCTCCTTGATCAGGACGGCGGCGGGGGGCGTCTTGGTGATGAAGTCGAAGGAGCGGTCCTCGTAGACCGTGATCTCGACCGGGATGATCGTGCCGGAGTCCTGCTGGGTCTGGGCGTTGAACGCCTTGCAGAAGTCCATGATGTTGACGCCGTGCTGACCGAGCGCAGGGCCGACCGGAGGCGCCGGGTTGGCGGCGCCCGCGGGGATCTGCAGCTTGATCATCGTCAGGACCTTCTTGGCCATCTTCGTCTCCTAAACCTTCTTGACCTGGTCGTAGCCGACCTCGACCGGGGTCTCGCGACCGAAGATCGAGACCAGGACCTTGAGCTTCGCAGCGTCGTCGTTGATCTCAGCGATCTCGCCGGAGAAGTCGGAGAGGGGGCCGGAGATGACCTTGACGGTCTCCCCGATCTCGTACTGGGCCCGCGGCTTGGGGCGCTCGCCGCCGCCGCTCGGCTGACCGGCGGCGGGCTGGGCGGCGCCGGGCGTCTCGGTGTGCAGGAGGTTGTCGACCTCGCTCTGGGAGAGGGGCAGGGGCTTGTTCCGGGAGCCGACGAACCCGGTGACGCCGGGCGTGTTCTTGACCAGGCCCCAGGCCTCGTCGGTCATCTCCATCTGCACGAGGACGTAGCCGGGCATCGTCCGCTTCTCGACCGAGACCTTGCGGCCGTCCTTGATCTCCTGGACCTGCTCGGTCGGGACGACGACCTGGCGGACCTTGCGGCCCTGGCCCATGGTCTGGACCCGGTGCTCGAGATTGTTCTTGACCTTGTTCTCGTGGCCCGAATATGTGTTGATCACGTACCAGCGAAACATGCTTTGAAAGTTCTTCCTTGGTCGGTGGGTCCGTTGCGGATCGTCAGATCAGCAGGTCGATGAGGCGGCTGAAGATCGCATCCAGCACCCCGAGGTAGGCGGCGGCGACGGCGACGAAGAGGAGCGTCACGGCCGAGGCCTGGACCAGCGTATCGCGGTCCGGCCACTGCACCTTCCGCAGCTCCTTGATGACGGATGAGAAGAAGCCCATGATGGCGCCGCGCTCGCGCTCGACCGTCGGCTCCTTGGCGGCGCGGCGGGTCGCCTGCTCCTTGGCGCGGCGCTCCGCCTCCTTGCGCTGGCGGCGCTCCTCGCGGCGATCGCGCTTGGCCGGCGCCGGGCCTTCGAGCGCCTCGTCCGGCGTCTCCTCCTCGCCGTGCTCGATCGCGAGCTCGGCCTCGAGGACGTCGGCGGACTCGGGCACCTGGGTGTCGTGCTGGGCGTGCGACTCCTCGTCACGCTCCTCGGCGATTCCCTGCTCGGCGAGCCGGCGCCTGCGCGCCGCCTCCGCCTTCCGTTGTGCCCGGCTCTTCGCCATCTAGATCAGCGCGTCTCCTTGTGGGCGGTGTGGCGGCCGCACCACCTGCAGTACTTGCGAAGCTCGATCCGGTCCGGCGTGTTGCGCCGCGACTTGTTGGTCTGGTAGTTGCGCCGCTTGCACTCCTCGCAGGCGAGGGTCGCGGCTATGCGTACGTCTCCACGGGCCATCTATCTATCCAGGCAGCGTCGGGGTCTCTCAGGTTCGTCCGGTGCGTCTTGCGACTCCCTCACCCCAGTCGGACCGTACCTCCCGGGCTCCCGATCGGGGCCTTCGAGGCTGGAACCGAATCCCGGTCCCGGGCGCGAGGTCGGGCAAGGATAGCGCGGAGCGGCGGGCGCGCCGCGCGAGAGCCCGGAGTGGGACTTGAACCCACGACCCCCTCCTTACCATGGAGGTGCTCTACCGCTGAGCTATCCGGGCGGGTCGGCGGAGGTTAGCGGGAGCGGGATGGCAGGCGGGCCGGCGAGGGATCGGCGGGCCCTCGTCGAAGCCTGCGCCATGCGGATGAACCAGCTCGGCAAGGCGCTCGCGCTCAGCGCGGCGCTCATGCTCGTCGCCGCGATCGTCGTCGCCCTGGCGGTCGAGCCGCTGTGGGGGCTGATCGTCGGCGTGGTCGCGCTCACCGACCTCGTGCTGGCGGTGGCGCTGGGCGTCGGCGTGATCGGCACCCCGGCGGAGCCCGAGCCGGCCACCTACACGGATCCGGCGGGCGAGCCGGGAGCGGAGGACGGCTACGGCACCCTCGCCGACGGAACGCCGGTCCGCGACGGCGAGAACCCGCTCGCCCGCGAGGACTGAGCGGTGCTCAAGCGGGCGGCCGGACGTGTCGATGGGCGGTGCATGAGAGCTCGCCAGACCCTTCCCGTCCTCGTCCTCCTCGTGGCCCTCGTCGCCGTGCCCGCAGCGTCCGCCGGATCCTCTGCCGACGCCGTCGGAACGGCGATGAAGAAGGCGGCCAAGGTGACCTTGAAGTGCAAGAAGGCGGCCAAGGGCAAGAAGAAGTTCCGCTGCCGGATCAAGCGCAGCGCGCTGCCGAAGGGCCCGAAGGGCGACACCGGCCCGCGTGGGCCGCAGGGGCCCGAGGGCGCTCAGGGCCCGGACGGCCCGCAGGGGCCCGAGGGGCCGCAGGGCCCGCAGGGTGAGACCGGGCCGCCGGCCGCGACCGCCGTCACCGGCGCTCAGTCGGGGACGCCCACGGGCGCCCTTCCGGCCAGCCCGGCGGAGACGGTCCTGAGCACGAACGTCGACGTCTCGGCGGCGAGCACGCTCGTCCTCAGCTCCTCCCTCAACGTCGATGCCGTCGATCTCGGCGACACCGCGGTCCGCTGTCGCCTCCAGGTCGACGGGAGCAACGTGGGCCAGCCGATGGACACGGTCGTGCGACCGATCCTGAGCCCGGCGGAGGCGGTGATCGCCCTCGACGCGGTGGCTCCGGTCGCCGCCGGCCCCCACACCGTGGGTGTCGCCTGCAACCAGTCCGAGGGCACCGGCACCGCCAGGGTGATCGACCGCTCGCTCACCGCCTTCGGAGTGCTTGACGTCCCCTAGCAGGGGCGCGGAGGTTCCGTCCGGATGCGAACGTATGTTCGTGTAATGGATTCGAACTTTCACCCGCGGAACCAGGGCGACCTCGGCGAAGTCGAGGCGATGCGTTGGCTCACCGGCGTCGGAGCCGAGGTCTTCGTTCCGCTCGGACACAGTCGCGACGCCGACCTGATCGCGACGTTCGATCGGACGCCGATTCGGATCCAGGTGAAGAGCTCGAGTTGCCTTCGCGGTCGGGACAGGTTCGCGGTCGCTCTGTGCACGAGCGGCGGCAACCGAAGCTGGACCGGAGCAGTTCGCTACTTCGATCGGTCGAGATGCGACTTCCTGTTCGTCTGGACGACCGACGACCGGCGTTGGTTCATTCCGGCCACCGCCGTCGACGGAAGGCGGAGCATCCAGGTGGGCGCCGACAAGTATTCCGAGTTCGAGATCGTCGGCCCGAACGAGATCCCGCAGGCTTCGCTTCGGTGCCTACAATGCCCGTCCCCGATGAGGGGGAGCGCCGTAGTCGGAGAGACGGGCCGGCCTGTAAAGTCGGTGCCTCGTGCTGAGTGGGTTCGACTCCCACCTCCCCCATCGTCAGAGGGATCCCGAGGGGTCTGCGGGGTCCGCTCGATGAACAGAGCACGGGCGACGCTCTCCCCGGGCCATCAGATCACGATCCCGATCGGGCCGTTCAACGCCGCCGAGCTGGCACCCGGCGACCGCTTCGAAGTCGCTGCCGAAGCTACGGGCATCGTTCGATTCGAACGTGTCCATCGCGCCGAGGCCCCCGGCGAACAGCCCGAGCTTCCCGCCGCCTGAGCCCTGGCTAGATGTCGTCGCGCAGCGACTGCGCCTGGGGCAGCCGCTTCAGCTTCCGCAGCGAGTTCGTCTCGATCTGGCGGACGCGCTCGCGGGTGATGCCCAGGTCCTGGCCGATCTGCTCGAGCGTCTGCGGCTCGGCGTCGGCGAGCCCGTAGCGCAACTCGATCACCTTGCGCTCGCGCTCGGTCAGCAGGCGCAGGGCGCGGTCGAGCCCTTCGCGCTGGAGCGAGTCGGTCGCCCGCTCGAACGGCCCCTGCCCGTTCTCGTCGGGAACGATGTCGGCGACGCGTCCGTTCCCGTCCTCTCCGATCGGCGCCTCGAGCGAGACCGGCGCGGCCGCCAGGCCCATCAGCTCCCGCACCTCGGTGAGGTCGAGCCCGACCTCCTTGGCGACCTCCGCCGGATCCGGCTCCCGCCCCAGCTCCTGCACCAGCCCACGCTCCGCGCTCCGGACCTTGCTCAGCTTCTCGTTGATGTGGACGGGAATCCGGATCGTCCTGCTCTTGTCGGCGACCGCCCGCGTGACCGCCTGCCGGATCCACCACGTCGCGTAGGTCGAGAACTTGTACCCGCGCCTGTAGTCGAACTTCTCGACCGCGCGGATCAGCCCGAGCGAGCCCTCCTGGATCAGGTCGAGGAAGCTCAGCCCGCGCCCGACGTAGCCCTTGGCGATCGACACCACGAGCCGCAGGTTCGCCTCCACCATCTGGCGCTTCGCGTCCATGTCGCCGCGCTCGATCCGCTTCGCCAGCTCGACCTCCTGCTCGGCGGTGAGCAGCTGCACCCTCCCGATCGCGTGCAGGTAGAGGCGCAGGGAGTCGACGCCGGGCTCGACGGTCAGGTCGGGAGCGACGATCGCCGGCGCCTCCACCGGGTCCTCCTCGCCGCCCTCCTCCCCGTCCTGCTCGTTGTCGAGGATGATCTCGATGCCCGCGTCGACGAGGCGGCTGTGCAGCTCCCGGATCCCGTCCGGGCCCAGCTCGACCTCCTCGACGGCGGCGGCGATCTGATCGCCGGTGACGTGTCCGCGCTCGCGGCCGGCCGCGATCAGGAGCGCACCCGGATCCTCGCCGGCCGGCTCAGCCGGCGGGTCGGTGACTCGAAGCTCCTCAGCCATCTCCATACCTGTTCGCGCTCCCCTCCCGAGTCGGGGTGCCCTCCTCCTCTCCCGAAGACGCTTTCCGAGTATGCCACGCCCGGGGCCGGGGAATGCACCTCGGTAGCCTTCGGGCCGAAGGGAGATCGATGAACCGCCATTCGACAATCCTGGGTGAGGCGGGCGGACCCGACGTCCAGGCCCGCCGCCCCCGCACCGAGGTCAGTCTCACCCGCGTCGGCGTCGTCGGCGTCGAGAAGGTGATCCGGATCAACCCGCGCGCAGCCGGCGGCGGCGGCGGGCGCGGACAGCTCTTCTTCGCCGAGTTCGAATGCTTCGTCGACCTCAACCCGCGTCAGGCCGGCGCCCACATGTCCCGGTTCGAGGAGGTCGTCAACGAGGCCATCGACGAGGCGGTGCTCGCCGAGTCGCTCAAGGCAGAGCACCTGGCCGCGAGCGTCGCCGAGCGCGTGCGCGATCGTCAGGGTGGGATGCGCGCCGAGGTCAGCCTCGCCGCCCGCTATCCCGAGACGGTGCCGGCGCCGCTGAGCGGCAAGCCGACCCAGGAGATCTACACCCTGTTCGGAACGGCCGTCGCCTCCGAGGCCGGCACGCGGATGCTGACCGGCGTCCAGGCGCAGGGGATGACCGCCTGCCCCTGCGCGCAGGAGATGATCGCGGCGGGTGCCCGGGAGCGGCTCGCCGCCGGCGGCTACGACGATTCGCAGATCGAGGAGATCCTCGATCTCGTGCCCGTCGCGACCCACAACCAGCGCGGCGTCGGGACCCTCTACATCGGGCGGTCGGAGGAGTGCGAGACGGAGATCGACGCCCGCGAGCTGCTCGCCATCGTCGAATCGTCGATGTCCTCGGAGATCTACGAGCTGATGAAGCGCGAGGACGAGCGCTCGGTCGTCGAGAAGGCACACGCCAACCCCCGCTTCGTCGAGGACTGCGTCCGCGAGATGGTCCGCCGGCTCGCGAGCGCCCACCCGGACCTGCACGGCCGCAACTTCATCTACGCCCGCCAGGAGAACTTCGAGACGATCCACCGCCACAACGTCATCGCCGAGCGCTCCGGCGAGCTCTCCGAGGTCCTCACCGAGCTCGAGACGGGCGAGCACTCGAGACGGCACATGACGATGCGCGAGTGGCTCGACGCCGCCGGCAACGCCTGAGCGGGCGAACGCCGGGCGCCCCCGGGCTCAGGCCGAGCCCGCCTCCGTCCTTTCCGACGACCGCTCCCGCTCGATCCGCCTGCGGACCCCGAAGAAGTAGTCGGCGCCGCTGACGACGGTCGCCACCACGGCCGCGTAGACGAGGACGTCGACCGCGGTCGTCGCGGGATCGACCGCGATCAGCGCGATGATCGCCGCAACCTGAAGCGCCGTCTTCACCTTGCCGAGCCAGCTCGCCGAGATGACGACCCCCTCCTCGACCGCCACCGCGCGGAGACCGGTGACCGCGAGCTCGCGGGCGATGATCACCATCGCGATCCACGCCTGCAGGCGGCCGAGCGCGACCAGCGACACCAGCGCCGCCACGATCAGCAGCTTGTCGGCGAGCGGGTCCATCAGCTTCCCGAACGTGGTCACGTCGTCGCGCCGGCGGGCGATATAGCCGTCGAGCCCGTCGGTCAGCGCGGCGAGCGCGAAGACGATGCCGGCGACGAGGTCGCCGTTCGGGATCTCGGCGAGGAGCGCGACGACGACCACCGGCACCATGAGGATGCGGAGCATCGTCAGTGCGTTGGGGATGTTGAGGGGGACCACCGGCGGCTCGCTCTCGGACGCCGATACTACGCAGCCCCGCAACCGCCGCTCAGAGGCCGGCGAGCGCCTTCGCCCGGGCGAGCACCTCGTCGAGCATCGATTCGGTCAGCCGGCCGGTGAACGTGTTCTGCTGGCTCGGGTGGTAGCTGCCGAGGAGAAGGCGCTCGCCGACCCGCGCCTCGGCGCCGTGGCCGAACCGCGGCTTCGGACGCGGCACGTCGGCCCCGCCGGCGGCGAGGGCGCGCAGCGCTGCGTCCCATCCGAACGAGCCGAGCGCGAGGAGCACCCGGGCGCCGGAGAGCAGCGCCAGCTCCCGGTCGAGCCAGGGACGGCACTCGTCGCGCTCGCCGACCGTCGGCTTGTTGGCGGGCGGAGCGCAGCGCACCGCCGCCGTGATCCAGGCGCCCGCCAGCTCCAGGCCGTCGTCGCGCGAGACCGACTCCGGCTGCGAGGCGAGCCCGGCCCGGTGCAGGGCCGCGTAGAGCCAGTCGCCCGAGCGGTCGCCGGTGAACATCCGTCCCGTCCGGTTGGCGCCGTTGGCCGCCGGCGCGAGGCCGACGAGGACGATCGCCGCACCCGGGTCGCCGAAGCCGGGGACCGGCCGCGCCCAGTAGTCCTCGCCGCGGAAGCGCCGCGGGGGATCGGCCGCCGCCGCCTCGCGCCAGGCGACGAGGCGCGGGCAGGCGCGGCACGAGGTGATCTCGCGCTCGAGCTGCTCGAGGGCGTCCGCGCGGGGTCGCATGCTTGCGCGAGGCTAGACGGCCGGCGACCTGCGCGGGCAGCGCGGTACCGTTGATCGCCCGTGGGGTGCCGCTCCGAGCCGGCGCCAGCGCATGCCAATGCCCGACGACGATCCGCAAGAGCTTCGCCTGCTGGCCATCGTCCCCGCCTACAACGAGGAGGGGATGATCGGCCGGGTCGTCCGCGACATCAATCGCAACGCGCCCGACTTCAGCGTCCTCGTCGTCGACGACGGCTCCCTCGACTCGACGGTCGCCCAGGCCGAGGCCGAGGGCGCCATCGTCCTCCGCCACCCCTTCAACCTCGGGATCGGCGGTGCGATGCAGTCCGGGTACAAGTACGCGCTCGCCCACGGCTACGACGTCGCCGTCCAGGTCGACGGCGACGGCCAGCACAAGCCCGAGTACCTGCCGGAGATGCTCGAGGCGCTGCGCACCGGGACGAACGAGGCGGACATGGTCTACGGCACCCGCTTCCGCGGCGACCCCGGCTACAAGGTGCCGATCGGTCGCCGGGTGGGCAACATGATCTTCTCGATCGTCCTGACGGCGATCACCCGCCAGAAGATCACCGATCCGACCTCCGGCTTCCGCATGGTCAACCGCCGCGGCATCGAGCTCTTCGCCCGCGACTATCCCCACGACTACCCCGAGGTCGAGGCGATCCTGATGCTTCACAACAACCGCCTGCGGATCCACGAGGTCCAGGTGCGGATGAACGCCCGCGGGTTCGGCCGCAGCTCGATCGACTACCCCCGCGCCGCCTATTACATGGTCAAGGTCATGCTCGCCCTCTTCGTCGGGCTGCTCCGCCGCCGGCCCGACGCGTTCGAGGGCACCCCTCCCCCCTCCACCGGCGACTTCCCCGCGGTCGAGGCCGGCGCCGAGGGAGGCGGCTCGGCGTGACCGGCGCCGTGCCGATCCTCGCCGAGGGGCTCGGGCAGACCCCGCAGCGGATCGCGGTCGTCGCCACCCTGCTCTTCCTCGGGCTCGTGATCGAGCTCGTCCGCCGCCGCCGCCTCGTCGAGCGCTACGCGCTGCTCTGGATCTCGGCGTCCCTCGTCCTCGTGATCCTCGCCGTCTGGAACGGCGCCCTCAACTGGATCGCCGACACCCTGGGCATCCTCTCGCCCCCCAACGCCCTCTTCCTGATCGGGGTCGGCGCCCTCTTCGTCCTCGCCCTCCACTTCTCCGTCGCCTTCTCCCGGCTCAGCGAGGAGACCAAGATCCTCGCCCAGGAGGTGGCCCGCCTCGACCGCGAGCAGCGCCGGATCCGCAAGGGCGGAGCGCTCGCAGGCGAGGAGGACGTGATGATCGGCATCGAGACCACGCCGCGGAACGGAGACGCCGAGCAGGGCTGAGGCGTGGACACCGGCACCGATCGCCCGGCGCCGGTGCAACCTGCGACAGGAATCCGAAAGCCGGTTAGGCTCCGCGACGTGGAGGTGAACCGGCGACGGCTGTTGCGGGACGGACTCGGCGCCGGAGCGGCGCTGACGCTCGGTGCCGCCGTTCGCTCGCTGCCGGTCCCGGAGGCGACGGCGGCCAAACCCCGGGCACCGCACGCGCTCGGGTTCCGGTCGCTGACCGACGAGGTCCGGCTGCCCGACGTCCCGGTCGACGGTCGCGTCCCGCGCTGGCTGTCGGGCGTGCTGCTCCGCAACGGCCCCGGGCTGTTCGAGATCGGCGAGACCAAGCTCAACCACTGGTTCGACGGCCTCGCGATGCTGCACGCGTTCGCGTTCGCCGACGGCCGCGTCTCCTACGCCAACCGCTTCCTGCAGTCGAGCGCCTACAAGGCCTACCGGCGCGAGGGGATCATGAAGTACTCGGAGTTCGGGACCGACCCGTGCCGGGCGATCTTCAGCGGCGTCTCGACGCTGCCGCTGATGGGCAAGATCCCGAACGCCAACGTCTCGATCGAGCACCTCGCGGGTGAGTTCCGCGCCCACACCGAGCTACCGGTGCCGGTCAGCTTCGACCCGCGCAGCCTGAAGACGCTCGGCGTCGACGTGCCCCTGCCGAACGGGCGCATGGGAACGGCCCACCCCCACTACGACCCACGGACCCGCGAGCGCTTCAGCTACGAGCTCGAGCTGATCCCTCCCTCGGGGCTGCGCGTGATCGCGGAGAAGCGCGGCAACCGCCGCGAGCTCGCCTTCATCCCCCAGGACAGGCCGGGCTACCTGCACTCCTTCGGGCTCACCCGTCGCTGGGTCGTGGTCTTCGCCCAGCCCTGGGAGTTCGACCTCGCGACCTTCCTCGGGCCCGACTCGGGACCGATCGTCAAGTCCTTCCAGTGGGACGACTCGAAGCCGTCGCGGATCATGCTGATCGACCGCCGCGCCGGCGGGGTGGGAGCCGAGTTCGAGGTCGATCCCGCCTTCGCCTTCCATCACATCAATGCCTTCGACGACGGCGACTCGGTCGTCTTCGACGTCTGCGCCCATCGCGACGCGTCCGTCGTCGACGCCCTCTACCTCAAGAACCTCCGCAAGCCCGGGCCGAAGGTCCCGCAGGCGTCGCCGCGGCGGATGACCGTGAAGCCGGGGAGCTCGCGGGTCCGGGTGCGCGAGCTGGCCGAGGGCAACCTCGAGCTTCCGCGCACCGACTACGCGTCGGTCAACGGCAGGCCCTACCGCTACGCATACGGAGTCGGCGTCCGCAACCCGCGCAGGAGCGGCTTCGTCGACCGGATCGCGAAGCTCGACGTCAAGCGCGGCGAGCAGACGCACTGGCAGGAGCGCGGGACCTATCCCGGCGAGCCGATCTTCGTCCGGCGCCCGCATGCGAAGCGCGAGGACGACGGCCTGCTGCTGTCGGTCGTGCTCGACGCCGGTCGCCGCACCTCCTTCCTGCTGGTGCTCGACGCTCGCGACATGTCCGAGATCGCCCGCGCGTCGGTCCCCCACCACATCCCGTTCGGATTCCACGGCGTCCACGCCGCGGACGCCTGAGCCGCGATCAGCGGCTGCAGGAGTGCCCGGCGAGGCGGGCGAGGTAACCCCGCAGCCGCTCGCGCTCGGCCGGAGTCAGCGGCGCGAGCATGTCGGCCTCGGCGCCCTGGGCGGCCCGCTCCGCGTCGGCGAGCCGGCGGACGCCGTCGTCGGTCAGCTCGAGCAGGTACCGCCGCCGGTCGTCGGGGTCGCGCCGCCGGATCAGAAGCCCCTCCCCCTCGAGCTGATCGATCATCGCCACGAGGTTGCTCGCGTGGATCCGGAGCGCCCGGCCGAGCTGCTGCTGCGAGAGCGGGCCCTCGAAGTAGAGGTGATGGAGGATCGCGAACTCGGGGGCGCGCATGTCGAGCGCGGCCAGCGCCCCTCCGAGGTTCTCGCCGGACGCGCGCGAGAGCCGGAACAGCAGGACCCCGCAGCTCGGCTTCGTAGCGATCTCCGCTTTTCGGGACCGGGTTGCCATCGCGGCCCGAGGATAGCGCCCATCGATGCGGTTCCATAATCGTTGGTGTTCATAACCGTTGGTGATACTCTTTGCATCCGCAACGAACTTCGGAAGAGAGGACCTCTCGAACCATGGAATCCACGAGCCCGAAGAAGACCCTCCCCCTGATCCCGCTCGACGACGTCGTCGTCTTCCCCGGAATGAACCTGACCCTCGGCGTCGACCCGGGCGACGAGGAGGAGGTGCTGCTCGTCCCCCGCTCCGGCGACGAGTTCGCCGCCGTCGGCACCGTCGCCCGCGTCGAGGAGCAGGTCCGGCTGCCCGGCGGCGCCAGGGCGACCGGGTTCGAGGGCATCCACCGCGGAGTCGCCGGTGCCGCGCGCACCGATCTCAACGGCACCCTGAGGATCGAGGTCACCCCCTGGAGCGACCCGAGCGATCGTGACGAGGAGATCCGGGGGCTCGAGCGCGAGTACCGCGCAGTTGTCGAGGAGATCCTCGAGCTGCGCAACGCCGGCGAGGGCATCCGGGCCTTCCTCCGCTCGATCTCCGAGCCGGGAGCGCTCGCCGACACCGCCGGCTACTCCCCCGATCTCAGCTACGAGCAGAAGGTC
>JAGQUO010000074.1 GCA_020438445.1 Solirubrobacterales bacterium | reverse complement strand
TCTCCTCGCCGAGCGCCGTGCCGGCGATGGCGTCGTTGCCGGCCGTGCCCCAGAGCTGCCGGGGGCAGAGGGCCCGGTCGAGGTCGACCGTCTCGCAGTTCGCGACCGAGTCGATCGTGTCGGCTCGCGCGTAATCGGCGCCGGGGCCGCAGTCGACGGTGTCGGGCTCCGCGTCCTGGGCCAGAAGCACGTCGGAGTCGCCGCCGCCGAGGATCGTGTCCGGCTCCGCGCCCCCGGCGAGGACGTCGTTGCCGCTGCCGCCGTCGACGGTGTCGGAGCCGCCCTCGCCGTCGGCGCAATCGGCGCTCCCGACGGCGAGCACCTCGTCGTCCCCGCCGCCGGCCCGGATGTCGTCGCCGCCGGAGGTCCCGTTGATCGTCTCGCCCTCGTCGGTCCCATCGATCGGGTTCGAGCAGGGCGTCGCCCCGAGCACGACCTCGCAGTTGACCAGCTCGTCGGCGGCGTCTGCCTCGACCGTGTCGGTTCCGGCGCCGCAATCGATCGTGTCGGCCTGTCCGTCGACCGCCCGCACGGTGTCGTCGCCGTCGCCTCCGAGCACCGTGTCGGTGCCGGCTCCGGGATCGATCGTGTCGCCGCCGCCCTCGCCCTCGATGGTGTCGATCCCGGCCTCGCCGAAGAGCTCGTCGCCCTCGGAACCGCCCCAGACGCGGTCGTTGGCGGCTCCGGCGTGGATCTCGTCCCCGCCGGAGTCGCCGTACAGGGTGTCCTCGTCCTCGCCGCCCCAGATCACGTCGGGCCCCTCCTGGCCGTGGACGTCGTCGGTGCCGGCGTCCCCGTACATCAGGTCGGCGCCGGATCCGTCCCCGCCGAACAGCTTGTCGGGACCGTCGCCGCCGTGGAGCTCGTCGTCGTCCTCCATTCCGTTCAGGTAGTCGACGCCGGGGCCGGCATCGAGGTAATCGTCGCCGCTGCCTCCATAGACGCTGTCGCTGCCCTCGGCGCCGTAGACGCGGTCCTCGCCGCCATCGCCGATCGCGAAGTCGTTGGCGGCGCCGCCGTCGAGGTAGTCCTCGTCGTTGCCGCCGCGGAGGCTGTCGCCGGCGTCGCCGCCGTAGATGCAGTCGTAGCCGTCGTTGCCGCGGAGGTTGTCGTCGGCGCCGAGGCCGAGGATGCGCTCGTTCAGGAACGTGCCCTCGAAGTCGTCGTGCCCGTCGGTCAGCGACACGAGGACGTTGCAGAGGACCGGCGGCTCCGGCGGGAGCGCTTCGGCGTCCACTCCGGCCCAGGCGAGGCCCAGGAGAGCGGTCGCGCCCAGTGCGAGGGACCGGCGGATGACGGCGTCAGCGCTCATCTACGCTGCGCTCCCGTGCCGGAGCTTCCCGAGGTCGAGATCGCCGCCCGTCGCATCGACCGGATGCTCGATGGCGCCGAGGTCGAGTCCGCGCTCGCGCCCGGGATGGTCGCCCTGAAGAGCGTCAAGCCGCCGCTGGAGGCGATCGCCGGCGCGACCGTCACCGGCGTCCGCCGGATCGGGAAGATGCCCGTCGTCGCCTTCGATGCGACAGCTGATTCGGGGCAGCTCGTTCTGCTCATCCACCTGATGTCGGCAGGGCGTCTTCAGGTCTTCAAAGAGAGAGCGTCCTTGCGCGACCGGCGCTCCCGCGTCCTCGTCCGCCTCTTCGACGGCCGTGAGCTTCGTCTCCGCGAGTTCGGCACCAAGCAGCGTGCCTGGACCAAGCTCATGCCCGCCGCCGAGCTCGAAGCCGACGAGATGGTCGCCACGCTCGGGCCCGAGGCCTGGCCCGCCCCGGATCTCGATGAGCTCGCGCGAATCGTCGATGGCCCGCGCTACCTCCACACCCTGCTTCGCGACCAGCGCACGATCGCCGGCATCGGCCGCTCGTGGGTGGACGAGATCCTCTGGGAGGCCCGGCTCTCCCCCTTCGCGAAGGGAGCCGAGCTCGAGCGCGACCAGGTCGTGCGCCTGCACGGAGCGCTCTCAGTTCTCGGCGCCGCGATCGACCATTACGAGGAGGTCGTCGGCGACACGATTCCGGACAAGATGCCCATGCCCCTGAAGGTTCACCGTCGCGAGGGCGAGCCCTGCCCGCGCTGCGGCGACACCATCGCCGCGATCCACTACGCGGAACGGATCACCTGCTACTGCCCGCGGGAGCAGACCGACGGCCGCGTGCTCAAGGACCGGCGCCTGTCGCGGCTTCTGAAGTAGTCGGTCCGCTTCCGCCCGGACTCGATTCGGCGATCCGGTCCGACGCTGCGGCGGAGCCCTACCGCGCTCGCAACCGGGTCACCCGGAGAAAGCCGCCGTCGCCGATCCGAACCGGCGGAAATCCACGCGGCGCCCCGTTCGGGGGCTGCGGGCGCTGAGCCAGCTTCGGGAATCCCCGCGAGACGAGGTTCACGTACAGCGCCTTCGCCCGGCCCGACCTGGAGCGCGGCTCGCGCTCGATCGTCGCGAATCCGACCTTCCGGGACCGGCAGGGACTCGTGAACGCGCTCGGGCCCAAAGTGCAGTTGAAGCCGTTCGTCTCGGTCACGGTGCCGGCCCGGGAGACGACCCGGCGGGCCAGCCCGCTCGGCTTCACGGCGGTCGGGCGCGTGCTGACGATCACCTGGTCGGAGACGAAGTACGGCCTCCCCGAGACCGCGCTCACCTGCCGGGCGCGAACGGCGAGGACGTCGCCCCGTCGCAGGCCACGCAGCCGTTTCGAGTACACGACCCGCTTGCCGCCCCCGAATGCGGCGGGCAGCGTACTCGCGCGCTCCCGGGCGGTCCTCTGCCGTCTCGTCCTGACCCTCCCGTTGCGGACGATCGCGCCGAGCCGGGCCTTGCCTCCCTCGACCCGCCCGTGCTTCTGATCGGACCCGACGACGACCACCTCGTTCCGGGTCGCCATGCTGCTCGCGGCGTCGACCAGCATGTTCAGCCTGCATTCGCTCCGCGGGCACGGCAGGTCCCGCAGCGCACGAACCCGGAAGCCGCCGCGCTCGACCACCAGCGGGCAGTGGTGATTGCGGTTCGGACGGCTCTGCTCGCACGTGAGCCTCGCGGTGGGGCCGACCCTCACCGTTCGGCGGGTGCCGGTCGCATCGGCGTCGGATGCGAGCACGATCCGAGCCCGGAGGTGAGGGTCGAAGCGGTAGCTGCGCCCGATGCACCGCGAGATCTGTTCGACGCAGGTCGTCGAGATCGTCACCTCGCCGCCCACGTCGACCCGCGATCCGCGTCGCAGCCGGGGAAGCCGGACGGAGAGAACCGACCGCGTCCTCTGCCCCGCCCGCGATCCGATCGGCACGGTCTTGCGCCGCTCGGCCCGCCGGCCGGTAGTCACAGCCCGGACGCTCATCCGATGCCGGAGGGACGGAACGGGCGCCGTTGACCCGCCTACGGTCTCAGGCGGGACCGCCGCGGGGACCACGAGCGCGAGCGCGCATGCCGCGATCAACCCGCCGTGCACGTTCCCGGCTGATCGGATCGTCCGTCGTCTGCCGGCCCCCGCCACAACGCTCAGGCCTCGAGCAGCATCGAGAGGTCGAGCGCCGGGGCCGAATGGGTCAGGGCGCCGACCGAGACGTAGTCGACGCCCGTGGCCGAGATTGCGCCGACGGTCTCCAGCGTGACGCCGCCGGAGGCCTCGAGGGTGACGGGAGAGCCGCCCGCGTCGCGGGCGGCGACGGCGGCGCGGAGCCCGGCGAGATCCATGTTGTCCAGCAGCAGGCGCGATGCGCCGGTGGCGAGGGCCGCCTCGACCTCGTCGGCGTTCCGGCACTCGACCTCGACCGGGATGCCCGGATGGGCGGCGCGAGCGCGATCGACCGCCGCGACCAGGCCGCCGGCGAGGGCGATGTGGTTCTCCTTGATCAGGATCGCGTCGTAGAGGCCCATCCGGTGGTTCTGACCGCCGCCGGCACGAACTGCGGCCTTCTCGAGCGAGCGCAGGAGCGGCGTCGTCTTGCGGGTGTCGAGGATCACCGCCCGTCCGCCCTCCGAGCGCGCGGCCTCGACGAAGGCCGACGTCGCGGTCGCGATTCCGGAGAGGTGGCCGAGCAGGTTGAGCGCGACGCGCTCGGCCGCGAGCAGCGCGCGGGCGGGCCCGGCGACGAGCGCGACCTGGCGGGGAACCGCATCCGCCCACGTTCCCTCGACGACCAGCTTGTCGAGGTCGCCTGCGCCCGTCAGCCGGAAGGCCTCGGCGGCGGCGTCGAGGCCGTAGACGACGCCCGGCTGCTTCTGGACGATCCTCGCGCGGCCGCGGGCGTCGGCGGGCACGGTGGCGTCGGTGGTCAGGTCGCCGTCGCCGAGGTCCTCGGCGAGGGCCTTCGCGACGAGCTCGGTGACGCCCGCCCCCACGCTCACGAGGATGTCCTGCTCGCCGCGCTCTGGAGCAGGTACTCGCGGACGAACCCGTCGATGTCGCCGTCGAGGACCCGCTGCGCATCGCCGACCTCGAACCCGGTCCGATGGTCCTTGACGCGGGTGGACGGGTGCAGGGTGTAGCTGCGGATCTGTGAGCCCCACTCGACGGCCTTCTGCTCGCCCCGGGCGGCGGCGAGCTCCTCTTCGCGCTTGCGCTCCTCTTCGGCGATGAGCCGTGCGCGGAGCATCTGCATCGCGGTCGCCTTGTTCTGGGTCTGCGAGCGCTCGTTCTGGCACTGGACCACGATCCCGGTCGGGACGTGGGTGAGCCGGACCGCGGAATCGGTCTTGTTGACGTGCTGGCCACCGGCGCCGGAGGCGCGATAGGTGTCGACCCGGATGTCGGCCTCGTCGAGCTCGACCTCGACGTCGTCGGAGACGAGCGGGGCGACGTCGAGCTGGGCGAAGGCCGTGTGGCGGCGCGCCTGCGAGTCGAACGGGGAGATGCGGACGAGCCTGTGAACGCCGCGCTCGGCGGCGAACAGGCCGTAGGCGTTCTCACCGCGGGCGATGAAGGTCGCCGACTTCAGGCCCGCCTCCTCGCCCTCGGAGGCCTCCTTCATCTCGACGTCGAACCCGCGTCCCTCCGCCCACCGCAGGTACATCCGCAGGAGCATCTCCGCCCAGTCCTGCGAGTCGGTGCCGCCGGCCCCGGAGCGGATCGTCACGACGGCGTCGCCGGCGTCGTGCTCGCCGCTGAACAGGCGCTCCTCCTCGAGCTCGGCGAGCCTCGAGGCCATCGAGTCGAGCTGCCCGTCGAGCTCGACCGCCATCTCCTCGTCCTCGGCCGCCATCTCGGCGAGCTCGGAGAGGTCGTCGACGTCGGTCGCCAGCCCATCCCAGAGCTCCAGCTTGCGCTTCGCCCGCGTGTGGGCGGCCGACACCTTGGCCGCGCGCTCCTGGTCGTCCCAGAAGCCCGCTCCCTGCATCTCGTCCTCGAGCCGCTCTATCTCCGACCGCAGCTGATCGGGGTCAAAGGTAGTCCCGGAGCAGGGTCAGCTGCTCGCGGACCTCCGCGATGCGGGCGTTGATCTCGGGCGCCTCGCTCATCGGCGAGGGAGGCTATCGGGGCGGGGCCCCGGCGGCATCAACCGGCTTCCGGCGCCTCGCCGACCGACGTCTCGAGAACCCGCCAGGCGCCGTCCTCGTAGACGAGTTGCAGGGTCCCGCTCCGGCCGTCCAGCGACCCGCCCGACAGGTCGACCTCCACCGTCGCGAGCACGCCGGCGACGCCGTCGATGTCCTCGAACTCGACCGACTCCACCGTCACCGAGCGACTCTGCGCCTTTGCGCAGGCGTCGACATCGCCGTCGAACTGCCGGTCGATGTAGGCGTCCGAGACGACCTCCTCGCAGACGCGGTCACCGTCGTTCGAGGTCGACGCGAGCTCGACGGCCTCGCGGATCTGCTGCTCGTCCTCGTCCGGGAGATTGCGCGCGCAGGCCTCGAGTCCGAGCTCTTCGGCGAGCTCGTCCCGGTCGTCCACGAGCGCCTCGATCTCGGCGACTCCGGCCTCGGCGGCTCCGGTGTCGCCGTCGTCGACCGCCGCGGCGATCTCGTCGACCAGCTCCAGCGACTGACTGCGGTTGTCGAGATACCGGTCCCAGGTGTCGTCCAGATCGTCCGGCGGGATCAGCGCCTCGGAACGCTCTTGCGCCTCGGCGCCGGCGCTCGCCGAGGCGTCGAGCCGGTCGGCGAAGTCGCTCGACTCGATCGAGACGTCCGCCTGCTCGCGCGCCGCGTCGACGCAGATCGCCTCGGCCTCGGCGGCGAAGTCGCTCTCCCCGCCGCCCCCGTCGTCGCCGCAGGCGACGAGCAGCACCGCGGCGGAGGCGAACGCCGAGAGCAATCCGATGCCCTTGCATTCGCCTCTCGCCCTCGAGCGCATGACGTCAACCTATACGGCCGGGCCATCGCGCTCAGGCGCCCCCGGTCAGCCCGGCGGGAGCGTCACCCGGTGGTCGCTCGTGACCTTCTCCGTCGCCGCGTCGCGCAGCTTCACGCTCAGAGTCGCCTTGCCCTTGCCGGCGGCGGGCCGGACCGGGACCTTGACCTTCTTCGTGCCGACCCCGATGTCGACCCGCGCGTGGCCCACCCGCTTGCCGCCCTTGCGGAGCACCGCATTGACGCGCGTCGCCTCGCCGCTCTCGACGGTGACGCCGACGGTTCGGCCCTTGCGCGTCGCCTTCGCGGACGTCCCGGTCACGGATGCCGCGACGACGCTCGCCCCGAGTGGTTCCTCGCCGGGGCTGAGCTCGTAGGCTCCCCACGGTGGGTTGGCGTTGACGACCCGGCCGTTCTCGCAGGTGGCCAGGAAGCTCGCGAACCGGGTGTCCGGGCTGCTCGTCTCGATCCGGTAGGTCCCGGCCGGCACGACCGACCAGACGATGCCGCCGTCCTCGGAGGTCTCGGTCTTGCTCGGATCGGGAATCACGTTCTCGTTGAAGTAGATCGGCCCGTCGATCGCCGGGGACTCGGTCGAGGTCGCGCCGGGCACACCGTGCGGAGTGCGCTCGTGGAACGTCTCGTAGTCGACGCCGCGGACGTTCCTGGCGGATGCCGTGGTGACGATCACGCACTGCTCCGGGCGCCCGGTCGCGTCGTCGATCGGCACCGAGAGGATTGCGGCCAGCAGGCTGTACTCGAGGTCCGCCGGCGTCTGGAAGTTGGCGTTCTCGATGTCCTCCCCGCGGGTGTGGAACGTCTGCAGGTCGATCTCGTTGTAGCCGTCGGGCGGGTCGATGTAGGGGGTGACGTTCGTGTCGTCGGGGACCTCGAGCACGTAGTCCCCGTTGGCGTCGGTCGTCGCACTGAGCCCGGGAAGCTCGCGGACCTTGATGACCGCGCCCTCCAGATAGGTGCTCATGTGGTTGAACGCGTAGGCGCGCCCGGAGATCGTCACGGTGTCGGCGGAGAGCCCGGCGCTCGCCGAGGCCGGCAGCGTCAGAGCTCCGGTGGCGATCGCGGCGAGAAGCAGCGCCCGCAGGGTTGCCTTGGTCTTCACTTGGCCCTTTCTCTCAGGGTGCGGCTGATCCGCACACGGGAAAACGAACCCCCGAATCAGGCAGCGATCGTAACGTCGTCAGGGCACACGGGCGCCGGTAGCGGCTACGGAGCCCGCCCGCTTCCGTCCAAGCGTGAGCGTCGCGACGGCCGAGCGGACCGAGACGCATGGTCTGACGCGGTCGGGAGGCGCCGGATCGAGGAAGAGGGAGGCTTAAGCGTGAGCGTCGCGACGGCCGAGCAGCCCAAGGACGCAGGAGGCGAAGCGGCCCGAGGGCCGTGAGCCGACGAGGACGCAGGGATGCGAAGCGTCGTCGCGGCGCTCAGGCGCCGTGGCACTTCTTGTATTTCTTGCCGCTCCCGCACCAGCAGGGATCGTTGCGGCCGATCTTCTCGTCCTCGCCCTTGACGACCGTGGTCGGGTTGGTGCCGCCGTTGCCGGATCCGTTGCCGGTCCCCGCGGCGATGGCGGGAGCGGTCGCCGTCGCGGCGCCCGCCGCCCCTGCGGCGGCGGCGCGGGCATCGGCCAGCGCCGACGGCTGATCGGCGTCGGTGCCACCCGAGTAGTTGACGTCGGCCGGCTCCTCGTCGGGGCCGAAGGCCTCGTCGACGTCGCTCGGCTCGATCTCGACGTCGACGTGGAAGATCAGGCGGGTGAACTCCTCCCAGATCGAGTCCATCAGCGCCTGGAACATCAGATAGCCCTCGTTCTTGTAGGCGACGAGGGGGTCGATCTGGGCGAACCCGCGGAGGTGGATGCCCTCGCGGAGGTAGTCCATCTCCGCCAGGTGCTCCTTCCAGCGCGTGTCGATGATCTGCAGCAGGATGTGCCGCTCGAGTGCTCGCATCAGCTCGTCGCCGAACTCCTCCTCGCGCTCGTCGTAGGCGGCGAGGGCGTCGTCGGTGAGGAGCTCGATCACCTGCTCGCGGCTCGAGGTCTGCGGATCGAGCTCGGTGAGATCGACGGAGACCGGCCAGAGCGTTCCCAGCTGGGTCTCGAGGCCGTCGAGGTCCCATTCCTCGAACACGTCGGAGGCGGTGTACTCGTTGACCCGGTTCATGACGACGCCGCCGAGCTGCTCGCGGGCGACCTCGCCCATGTCGCGGCCCTCGAGGACCTCGCGCCGGTACTTGTAGATGACCCGGCGCTGCTCGTTCATGACGTCGTCGTACTCGAGGACGCGCTTGCGGCTGAGGTAGTTCTGCTCCTCGACCTTCTTCTGCGCGTTCTCGATCTGCTTGCTCAGCATCTTCGCCTCGAGCGGGTACTCCTCGCCCTCGTCGTCGGTCGGGCCGAGGCGGTCGAGGATCTTGTAGATGCGGTCGCCGGCGAAGAGGCGGACGAGGTCGTCCTGAGCCGAGAGGAAGAAGCGGGATGCGCCCGGATCGCCCTGGCGGCCGGCGCGGCCGCGGAGCTGGTTGTCGATCCGGCGGGACTCGTGACGCTCGGTACCGCAGATGAACAGGCCGCCGGCCTCACGGACCTTCTCGCCCTCCTCCCTGCAGCGCGTCTCGAGCGCCGGCATCAGGGCCTCGAGCTCGTCCTCGTAGTTCTCGTCGCCCTTCTTGACGCCGAGCTTGCGGAGCTCGCCCTCGGCGAGCATCTCCGGGTCGCCGCCGAGCTTGATGTCGACGCCGCGGCCCGCCATGTTCGTCGCGATCGTGACCGCGCCGAGGCGGCCGGCCTGGGCGACGGTCTCACCCTCGCGCTGGGCGTACTCGGGCTTCGCGTTCAGGACCGAATGCTCGATCCCACGGCGCTTGAACTGCTGCGACAGCATCTCCGAGACCTCGACCGAGACGGTGCCGACCAGGATCGGCTGCCCGGTCTCGTGACGTTCGGCGATCTCGTTGACGACCGCCTTCCACTTGCCGTCCTTGGTCTTGTAGATCTGGTCGTTCGCGTCGTCGCGGACCATCTCCCGGTTCGTCGGGATCTCGACGACCGGCATCTCGTAGATCTTCATGAACTCGGTCGCCTCGGTCAGGGCCGTGCCGGTCATGCCGCTGAGCTTGTCGTACATGCGGAAGTAGTTCTGGAGCGTGATCGTCGCGAGCGTCTGGTTCTCCTCCCGGATCGCCAGGCCCTCCTTGGCCTCGACCGCCTGATGCAGGCCCTCCGACCAGCGGCGGCCCTCGAGGATGCGGCCGGTGTGCTCGTCGATGATCATCACCTCGCCGTCGACGACCGCGTAGTCCTTGTCCTTGCGGTACAGCGACTCGGCCTTCAGCGACTGGATCAGGTGGTTGACGAGGGTGCCGTGCTCGGAGAGGTAGAGGTTCTCGACCCCGAGGAACTTCTCCGCCCGCTCGACACCGCGCTCGGTCGGGGCGACGGTCTTGTGCTTCTCGTCGTATTCGTAGTCGTACTCCGCCTCGGAGGTGTCCTTCGATTCCCCGAGGGCCTTCAGCTTCGGCTTCGCCTCGACCCCCTCGAGCGTCTTCGCGAGGCGGGCGAACGTGTAGTAGAGGTCCGCGGCGGCCTCCGGGGAGCCGGAGATGATCAGCGGCGTGCGGGCCTCGTCGATGAGGATGTTGTCGACCTCGTCGACGATCGCGAAGCGCCGGTCGCGCTGGAAGCAGCGATCGAGGCTCGGCGCCATGTTGTCGCGCAGGTAGTCGAAGCCGAACTCGGAGTTGGTTCCGTAGGTGACGTCGGCGGCGTAGGCGGCATGGCGACGGTCGCCGTGGTCGGGAAGGTCGTTGTCCTGGAGCACGCCGACCGAGACGCCGAGCGCGTCGTAGAGCGGCGACATCCACTCGGCGTCGCGGCGGGCCAGGTAGTCGTTGACCGTCACGAGGTGGACGCTGTCCCCCCCGAGCGTGTTCAGGAAGACGGCGAGCGTCGCGGTCAGGGTCTTGCCCTCGCCGGTCTTCATCTCGGAGATCGCTCCCGAGTGCAGGACCATGCCGCCGATCAGCTGCACGTCGTAGTGGCGCTGACCGAGCGTCCGCCGGCTCGCCTCGCGGCAGAGCGCGAACGCCTCGGGCAGGACGTCGTCGAGCGACTCGCCCCCCTCGCGCACGCGCCTGCGCAGCTCGTCGGCCGTCTCGCGGATCTCGGAGTCGTCGAGCAACTCCATCTCGGGCTCGTAGCGGTTGATCGCGTCGACCCGCTTCTCGTACTCGCGGAACTGCTTCGACTCGCCGAGCCGCAGCGCGCGATCTATCAGGCCCCGTGCCATCGGAGTCAGAGTACCGAACCCCCGGCGCGCCTCAGCCCGGGGCGGGCGGGTGCGGCCGGCCCCACCCGCCGCGGCGGCTCACGCCTCCCGGTTGCGCATCCGGGCCATCAGACGCCGGGTCGTCGTGCGCTTGCGGCGCAGCTCCCGGTGCCGCTTGACCTGGCGCCGGATGTCGAGCGAGACCTCCTTGATCGAGTGGTCCATCTTCTCCGAGCGCTCCTCGGCGTGAAGGGTCGCGCGCTTCAGCCGCAGCGTCGCCTCGGCGACGTACTTCTCGCGGATCGCGGGGTTCGTCTCCTCGCGGAGCACGACCTCCAGGCGGGCATGCTCGGAGACCTGACGGCTGACCCGGTCGAATCGCTTGCGGATGCTCTCCCTGCAATCGCCGTCAACCTCGTACCCACGACCGACGATCTCGATCTGCACGGTGGTCTCCTCTCTGTCGCCTGCGGTGGGGGCATCCTGATGAATGCGGCCGCGGTTCGCAACCATTCCTCACCGCGGCGGCACGGCGGCGACGGCGACCGCGCGCACGTCGCTCGCTCCCGCCGATCGCAGGGCACGGGCGCACGCATCCAGCGTCGCGCCGGTGGTGACGACGTCGTCGACCAGCAGGACCCTCGCGGGTGCCGGCCCCGAGGCGGCGACGGCGGGCGGTGCAGCGATCCGGGCGCGCCTGCCGCGGCCGCGCTGCCGACTGCGGTCGCCGCGGCGCAGCAGCGGATCGATCGCGCACCCGGTCTCGCCTGCGAGGGCCGCCGCGATCTCCCGGGCGGGATCGAATCCGCGGACGCGGGCGCGCAGCGGGGCTGCCGGCACCGGGACGATCGTCGCCCGCAGCCAGGCGGGCGGGGCACGCCCGGCGATCACCGCGGCGGCCAGCCCCGCCACCGCCGTCAGCCGCATGAACTTGAGCGCCGCGACGAGCTGCCGCCCCACCCCCTCGTATGCCAGCGGGGCGAAGCCGCCGTCGATCGCATCGGCGCGAAGCGGAAATCCCGGCGCGAGCTCGATCTGCCGCAGACAACGGCCGCAGATCGCCGGGCCGGCCGGGGATCGGGCCAGGGGCGAGCGGCAGCAGAGGCAGTGCGGAGCCGCGACGACTCCGATCAGCTCGGCGCGGATCGCGCGGAGATCGGCCATCGCCGGATCGTCGCGGGGACGCCGTCGCCGATCAGCACCAGGGTGTGCCGAATCAGCGCCGCGATGCCGGCATCTCGCCCATCTCCCCTCCTCCGGGCGCGGCGGCCCGAGGAGGCCGCGTCCTAGGCGACGACGGTCCGGTCGCGACCCGTCTGCTTCGCCTCGTAGAGAGCGTCGTCGGCGCGGCCGAGCAGTGCGTCGGCGGTCTCGTCGCCGTCCCAGCTGGCCAGGCCGGCGGAGCACGACTGGCCGGCCGGGGTGACCTCGCGGAGCCGGTTGACGAGGTGGCCGGCATGCTCGAGGTCGCAGCCGGGGAGCGCGACGGCGAACTCCTCGCCGCCGTAGCGCGCCAGCAGGTCGGTCTCGCGCAGGACCGTCCGCCATGCGCTGGCCGCCTCGCGAAGGACCCGGTCGCCGGCCTGGTGCCCATGGAGGTCGTTGTAGGCCTTGAAGCGGTCGAGGTCGAGCATCGCGACCGCGAGCGGCCGCCGGCCCCGGCGCGCGCGACTGACCTCGCGTTCGAGCGCGACGTCCCATGCACGCCGGTTGATCAACCCGGTGAGATCGTCGGTGTGGGCCATCCGCTCGAGCCGGTCGAGCAGCGCGGCCCGCTCGATCGCGACCCCGGCTTCGACGGCGATCAGCGACATCAGCCGTTCGATGCGCTGCGACGGGGCCGGGACCTCCTGCTTCCACCCGATCGCGATCACGCCCACCGCCTTGTCGTCCTGGATCACCGGCACCCAGTACACGGAGACCAGATCGAGCGCGGCGAAGAACCTCCGTGCGACCGCCCGGTCGGCGTCCACGTCGGCCGCGAAG
>JAGQUO010000073.1 GCA_020438445.1 Solirubrobacterales bacterium | reverse complement strand
TCCTTGGTGAAGACGGGGTGGGCGTAGTCGATGCGGCGGATGACCCGCTCGGGATCGATAGCCTCGGTCCGGTTCAGGGTCACGAGGTAGCGCTCGCGGCAGGCCAGCGACTGCAGCCGGTTCATGTCGTAGGTGACGGTCGTCCGGCCGGTGGGCTCGTCGCTGAGGTGGAAGTTCCAGCTCGCCCAGGCGCTCCGGCGGTACGGCATCAGCGACGTGTCGGTGTGGAGGACGGCCTCGTTCGGCTGGTAGGGGAACGCGGCGAGGACCTCGCGCTCGGCCCGGCTCGGCTCGGCCAGGATCGCGAGCGCCTCGTCGGCGTGGCAGGAGAGCACGACCTCGTCGAAGAGCTCCTCACCGTCCTCGTGGGCGACCGCGACCCCTGCGTCGAGCCGGCGGATGCGCCGAGCCGGCAGGCCGAGGCGGATGCGATCGGCGAACGGGCTCGTCAGGGCCTCGACGTAGCGGCGGGAGCCGCCGGGAATCGTCCGCCAGGTGGGCCGGTTGCGGATCTGCAGGACGCCGTGGTTCTCGAAGAAGGTGGCCAGGAAGGAGGCCGGGAAGCTCCACATCTGCTCGGGGTCGGCGGACCACACCGCCGACACCTGAGGCACGATCAGGCGGTCGATGAAGTACTCCGAGTAGCGCCCGTCCTCGAGGAAGTCGCGCAGCGAGGGGCCGTGGCCGTTGGTTCCGATCAGCTCCCGCGCTTCGCGGTTGAAGCGGACGAGGTCCGACAGCATCCGGATGAACTGCGGATCGACGAGGTGGCGCGGGCGCGCGAAGATCCCGCGGGCGCCGCGGGCGGCCCATTCGAAGCTCCCGCGCCCGTCGGAGACGCCGAAGCTCATGTTCGCCGGCTGGCTCGGGATGCCCAGCTCGGCCAGCATCGCCTCGAAGTTGGGGTAGTTGCGGTCGTTGAAGACGATGAACCCGGTGTCGACCCGGACCGGGCCGCCATCCTCTTCGACGGTGACCGTGTTGGTGTGCCCGCCGATCCGGTCGGACTCCTCGAAGACGGTCACCTCGTGGCCGGCACGGTGGACCTCGGCCGCCGCGAGCATGCCCGCGATGCCCGTCCCGACGACGGCGACCCGCTGCGGCGGCCTCACGAGCTCGTCCCGGCGGGCTGGGAGAGCGCGCTCGGCGCGGGCGGGGCGTCGGCGAGCCGGGTGCGCAGGCCGTCGCGGGCGGCGTCGCCGATCCTCCGGAAAGCGAGGCGCATCGGCAGCTCGGCGATCTTCGCGAGGCCCTTCATGCCGAGGTCGGCGTCGTAGGTGACCAGCGTCCCGCCGCCGGGCCGGATGTCGAACGACAGCTCGTCGAGCGAGACGAAGGTCCCGGTCTCGGCGCGCAGCAGGACCCGTCGGGGGGCCTCGATCTCGATCGTCTCGTAGACGAGGGTGCTCTCGCGCCCCATGTACGAGGTCGTGACCTCGAACCGGGCGCCGGCGGCGAGCGGCTCGGCGGTCAGCCGCTCGGCCCGGGCCACGCCCGGGTCCCAGTCGGCGATGTTGGCGAAGTCGGCGAGGTAGGCGAAGGCCGTCTCGCGGCTCCACGCGGTGTCAACTGTCGCTTTGTAGCGAGGCATCGTCACTCCTTCTTTCGTCGTTACCTGCCCACCGGATCACCCGGTGAACCGAATCGGCCAGGCGCAGGCCGAGCCCGCGACGGAACGCAGCGGGCTGGCTATCCTCGGCGCCGTGAGGGCCGCGCCCGACTTCATCGCCGGACGGGACCAGGTCGGTCGTGCCTTCGAGTACGCCCAGGGCGTCTACGCCGGGCCCGGGCTGGAGCCCGGCGCCGATCTCGAGCATCCGCTGGCGGTCGCGGCGATCGTCGACGGCGCGGGATTCGAGGATGACGCCGTCGCGGCGGCGCTCCTTCACGACATCGTCGAGGACTCGACGACGACGAGCGACGACGTCGCCGCGCTCTTCGGTCCCGAGATCGGCGGCTGGGTCGAGGTTCTGACGGAGGACATCTCGATCGCCGACTACCACGCGCGGAAGGACGAGCACCGCCGCCGCGTGCTGGCCGGGGGATCGGTCACCGCCTCGATCTACCTGGCCGACAAGCTGGCCCGGACGAGGGCGCTCGCGGCGCAGGGCGGCGCGATCGACCCCGACCGCCTCGAGCACTACTGGGACACGCTCGAGCTCTTCGCCGGCAGGCGCCCGGAGCTGCCCTTCCTGTCGGAGCTGGCTGCGGAGCTCCCGGAGCTCAGCCCGGCCGAGGGCTCGGGTTAGCGGAGTTCCTTCTGGAGCTGGCGCTCGACCGCCTGCGTCATCACCACGCCGAAGCTGGCCATGACCGCCTGCGAAGCGAGCGGCCGCAGCCGCTCGACCGCTTCCCCGGCGGCGGCGAGGTCGCGCTCGGTCAGCGAGTCGCCGTCGCGCATCGGCTGCAGCACGTCCTTGACGAAGAGCCGGACGAACTCCTTCGCGATCGCCGTCGTGTGCTTGTTGATCGAGTCGGCGACCGCGAGCGCGTGCTCGAGCGGGATGCCCATCTCGATCAGATCGCGTCCGGCGCGGAGCAGGGTGGGCGAGGGCACCTCCCAGGTCCCCTCGCCGATCGGTCGCAGCAGGCCGATCTTCTCGGCTTTCGCCACCAGCTTGCGGTCGGGTGCATCTCCGAACACCGTGCTTAGCCCGTCCCCGTCGATCACCTCCGGCTGCTCGGAGCCGAAGGGCTCGAGCAGCGCGCGCTGGAACTCGAGCGCGCCTCGGCTTCCCGAGGCGGATCCCATCTCCAGGAGTCGCTCGATCGACTTCAGGTTGAAGCCCTGGGCCTGCATGTCCTGGATCAGCCTGATCCTCGCCAGGTGCTCCGCCCCGTAGTAGCCCGTGCGGGCACGGACCACAGGCGCGGGCAGGAGCCCCCGCGATTGATGGGCGCGGATGTTGCGGGCGGTCATCCCGCTCTCGCGGGCGAGCTCGTCGATCGTCATCTCGCCGTCGCCGATCTCTGCAGCAGGCTGTGTCATCGGCCAAGCCTATCTCTGCTGCGACATGGAGCGGTGTTACATGCATTTCGATCGAAATCGGATCGGATCGACCGGGGCCGCCTTCGTCCATCAGGGGGAGGGGAGGACGCCGGCGACCCCGATCGATCCGCGCCGGGTCAGCCGGGCCCGGATCTCCCGGCAGGCTCGTCGAGCCCCGCCATCGCGCTCAGCTTCGCCCACAGCCGGGCACGCTCGGCGGGGGTCTCGTGGGTCCAGGGGACGCGGTGTGCCGGGCGGATCCTGCGGTCCATCCAGAGGTTGCCGCCGTTCTCGGCCGCCTCCTCCGCCGCCGCGAGCCAGACGATCGTGTCGGCGCCCTCGGCCGGCGTCCGCAGGATCGGGCCGAGCGTGGAGTGGAACCGGGGCAGCGCCTCGACGACGCCCGGGGTGTCCGCCCAGCCCGGGTGCATCGCGTGGACGCTGATGCCCCGCGACCGCAGCTGCTCGTCGAGCCGGCCGGCGAGGATGACCTGGATCCGCTTCGCGTGCGCGTAGAAGGCGGGCCCGTCGAACTCGCGTCGCTCGAGCTCGAGATCGTCGGCGTCGAGCTTCTCCGTGTACATGCCGCCCGAGGTGACGAAGATGACCTTCGAGGGAGCTCCGGCTGCGAGCGCGGGGACGAGGAGCTCGGTCAGCAGCAGCGGGCCGAGGACGTGGGTGGCGAGGGTGAGCTCGTAGCCGTCGACGCTCTTCCGCCGCTCCGGGGTGAGCACGCCGGCGTTGTGGACGAGGGCTGCGATGCCGTCCGCCCGCTCGTCAGCGAGCTCAGCGGCGAGCGCTCGTACCGAGTCGAGCGAGGAGAGGTCGCAACGGTGGAGGTGCAGCTCGTCGCTGCCGGTCGCCTCGCTGATCCGCGCCCTCGCGTCCGCGCCGCGCTCGAGGTCGCGCACGACCATGTGGACGCGCGCTCCGAGCGCTGCGAACTGCTCGGTCGCGGCGGCGCCGATGCCGGAGTTCGCCCCGGTGACGACGACATCGCGACCGGCGAGCGTGCCGTCGGGATCGGGCGAGGAGCCTGCGAGGCCGCGGACCCGGTAGCCGATCGAGCTGAATCCGGGCAGGACGGTGCGATCGAGCAGCCAGTCGACTGCGTCTGAGTTGCCGATCGATCTCACCGCTGACTTCATTGACGCCACCGAGGCTAGCAGGTATGTTTAAGGTATGTCAAAGGTTCGTTCAACTTCAGACGAATCCCTGATCCGGATCGGCGAGCTCGCCCGCCGGGCCGGGGTGCCGGCGGCGACCCTCAGGGCCTGGGAGCGGCGCTACGCGATCGTCGAACCGGTCCGAGGACCGTCCGGGTATCGCCTCTACTCGCCCGACGACGAACGCCGGCTGCGGTCGATGCTCGCCCTGATCGATCACGGCCTCGCCCCCGCCGAGGCGGCCGCGCGGGTCCTCTCGGCGGTGGGCGCCGATGCCGTCCTCCGCGAGCAGGCGTCCGCCGTTCCCGCACCGGGCCTCCGCGCCGAGCTCTTCGACGCCCTGCTCCGGTTCGACAACGCGGCCGCCGAGCAGATCATGGACAGGGCGCTCGCCGTTCTCAGCGCCGACGCGTTCGTCCGCGAGATCGCGCTGCCGGTCCTCCGCCGGATCGGCGACGGCTGGTCGGAGGACACGGTGACGGTGGGGCAGGAGCACTTCGCCAGCAACGTCCTCCGCGGCCGGATGCTGGGCCTCGCGCGGGGCTGGGGCGGGGGCAGCGGCCGGCTCGCACTGCTGGCGTGTCCGCCCGGAGAGCACCACGACCTCGGCCTGGTCGGTTTCGGGGTCGCGCTGCGCGGCCTCGGCTGGCGCGTCACCTTCCTCGGTGCCGACTCGCCGATCGACACCATCGTCGCCTGCGCGGAGGAGATCGAGCCCGACGTCGTCGTGCTCTCCTCGATCAGCGAGGAGCTGCTGGCCCGGTCGGCGGGCGAGTTCGACGGCTTCGCCGACCGCTACCCGCTGATGCTGGCGGGACCGGGCGCCAGCGGCGAGCTCGCCGCCAGGTACGGAGCGGCCGTGCTGACCGAGGATCCGGTCGCCGCCGCGGCCTCGCTCGCTCCGTAGGCGAGCTCCCGGATACGGTCGGGGGATGGAGCGGATCTTCGTCGATGGGATGAACGTCCTCGGCTCGCGGCCCGACGGCTGGTGGCGCGACCGCCCGGCGGCCATGGCCAGGCTGACGAACCGCCTCGACGCGTTCGCGGCCGCGACGGGAGCCGACGTGCTCGTCGTCTTCGACGGCCGGCCGCATCGGCGGGTCGAGTCGGCGGCCGGGTCGGTGACCGTCGGCTTCGCGCCCGGAGGGCCCGACGCCGCCGACCGCGACATCGTCGCCCGGCTCCGGGAGGATCCCGACCCGGGCTCGGTCGTCGTCGCGACCAGCGACCGCCGGCTCCGGAACTCGGTCAAGGCGGCCGGAGCGGGCAGCATCTCGGCCGGCGAGCTCCTGCGCCGCCTCGAGGCCTTCGAGCGCGGCGATTAGGATCCGCCGCCATGGGACGGCTGGCGTTGATCGGCGGGCACTCGATTCTGGGCAGCGACCCCGCGTCCGGCTTCGAGCCGAGGGACGTCGCGACCGCGGGCGGGGCGGTGCGGGTCTACGAGCGCGGCGATCAGGTCCTGCTCCAGCGCCACGGGTTCGAGCGGTACACGACCGCCGCCCGGATCGACCATCCGCGCAACTTCGCGGCGCTCGCCGAGCTCGGCTGCGACCGTGCCCTCGCGATCGGCTCGGTCGGCGGGCTGCGGCCCGAGCTCGGGGTCGGCACGTTCCTCTGTCCCGATGACTTCATCGCCCTCCACCTCGGCCTGTCGCTCCACGACCACCACGGGGGCGAGCAGGTGCCGGGCTTCGATGCCGACTGGCGCCGGAGCGTCGTCGACGCCTGGGGCCGGGTCGCCGAGCCGGAGCTGATCGACGGCGGCATCTACTGGCAGGCGATCGGACCGCGCTTCGAGACGGCGGCGGAGATCAGGCTGATCGCCGCCCATGCGGACGTGATCGGGATGACGATCGCCGCCGAGTGCATCATCGCCCGCGAGATGGAGATTCCCTACGCGGCCGTCTGCGTCGTCGACAACCTCGCGAACGGGATCGCCGCCGAGCCGCTCTCGGTCGCCGAGTTCGAGGCCGGCAAGGCCGAGAACCGCAGCCGTCTGGCGGCTGCGCTCGAGGCCGTCGCCGCCGCGCTCGGGGAGAGCTCGGGCTGATGGCGATCGTGATCGAGGGCGCGACGCTCGACGGCGAGCCGGCGGGAGTCCGGATCGACGGCGGGTCAATCGATGCGATCGGCGGCGGCGTCGAGGCCGGTCCCGGGGACGAGCGCATCGAAGGGGCCGGGACCGCGATCGTCCCCGGCCTCGTCAACGGCCACACCCATGCCGCGATGACGCTGTTCCGCGGCTACGCCGACGACCTGCCGCTGATGGAGTGGCTGCAGGAGCACATCTGGCCGGTCGAGGCGAAGCTCGACGACGAGGACGTCTACTGGGGCACGCGGCTGGCCTGCGCGGAGATGATCAGGACCGGGACGGTCCGGTTCTGGGACATGTACTGGCGACCGGGGGCCGTCGCCCGCGCCGTCGGCGATGCCGGGCTGCGGGCGACGATCGGCCCGCCGCTGATCGACGGCGGCGACGCTTCCAAGCTCGGTGAGCTCAAGCGCGCAGCCGCGGAGGGCCTCGCCGCGATCGAGGAGGCGTCGACCCCGCTCGCGGCGCCCTCGCTCGCCCCGCACGCGATCTACACGGTCTCACCGGAATCGCTGACCTGGATCGGCGAGGAGTCCGAGCGCCTCGGGATCCCGGTCCAGATCCACGCCTCGGAGACCGAGCAGGAGGTGATCGACTGCCTCGAGGCGCACGGAGTCCGGCCGGTCGAGCTTCTCGATCGCGTCGGGCTGCTGTCGCCGCGGACCCTGCTCGCCCACGCGGTCTGGCTCGACGAGCGCGAGCGCGAGCTGATCGCAGCCGCGGGCGCCACGGTGGTCAGCAACCCCGTGGCGAACATGAAGCTCGCGGTCGGGCGGATCTTCGACCTCGCCGCGTCGCGTCGCCACCGGCTGCCCGTCGGGCTCGGCACCGACGGCGCCGGATCGAACAACTCGCTCGACCTGCTCGCCGACGTCAAGCATTTCGCGCTCGGGCAGAAGCACCTCACGACCGACCCGGCCGCCGCCCCCGCGTCCGAGGCGCTCGCGATCGCCCGCGGCGAGCGGGCGCCGCTGCTGGGCGCACGGCCGCTCGCCCCCGGCGAGCCCGCCGACCTGCTGCTGGTGCGAACCGACGGCCCCGAGCTCGGGGTGGGAGCGCTCGAACCCGGCCTCGTCTACGCGGCTTCGGGGTCCGTCGTCGACACGACCATCGTCGCCGGCCGCGTGCTGATGACCAAAGGGGTCGTCGAAGGGCGGGACGAGATCCTCGAGCGCGCCCGCGAGCGGGGCCGGCGACTCGGGCTGGTGAGCTGAGGTGGAGGCGGCAGAGGTCAGGGCCGGGGGTGGAGTCGTCGCCCGCGACGGCGAGGCCGGGCTCGAGGTGATCGTGGTCCATCGTCCCCGCTACGACGACTGGTCTCTGCCCAAGGGCAAGCTCGAGCCCGGCGAGGCCTTCGAGGAGGGGGCGCTGCGGGAGGTCGAGGAGGAGACCGGCTTCCGCTGCGAGCTCGGTGACGAGCTCTCACCGATCAGCTACCGCGATCGCAAGGGGCGCCTGAAGCTCGTCCGCTACTGGGTGATGAGTGTCGTGTCGGGCGGCTTCGCGCCCAACGAGGAGGTGGACGAGCTCGAGTGGCTGCCGCTCGCCGCGGCCGCCGAGCGGCTCCACTACGAGCACGACCGCAAGCTGCTGAGCGAGCTTCCGGGCGCCGGCGAGCTCTGAGTCAGTCAGTCGATCGGGATGCGCTCGACCCGATCGGGACCGCGATCGCGCTGGTCTAGCCGCTCGATGTAGTGGTCGACCAGCGCCCGCAGCGTCAGCAGCGCCTCGCGGCCGACGTCGTCGAGCTGGCCGCGCAGCTCCGGGCCGCCGGCGCCGCGCAGGATCTCGGCGCCGCGGCAGATCGGACAGAGTTCGAGGCAGCGCGAGTCCTCGGGGTGGGGGGCGCTCCAGTGAGGCCCGGCGGCGGCGTCAGGCCCGCTGGCGGTCCCGTTGCTCCGCGGCGGCTCCTCCCGGAACGGGATCTCGGTCCGCCAGCTCGGCGGCGGGGGTGGGTCTGTCTGCTCGTCGGGCGCGGTCATCTTCGAAGCTCACCTCCAGCGTGCCGGCTTCGAGGCGGGCACCCACCGGGCGGTGCCGGGCCAGCGCGGTCGGGAGGATGATAGTCCGCTTCTCGCGGCCCGCCCGGACGATCAGCTCCTGACCGACCTTGCTGAGGTCGAGCTCGGAGCGATCGGCGAAGGGAACCGGGATGGCGAGAACGGTTCTCCCGTTCTCGGACGTGATCCGCTGCGCGAGCTCGGTGTGCATGATGCGCTCGGGAGGCTCGTCGGCGAAGAGCTCGGCCCCGAGCCGGTCGAGCATCGCCGGGCCGACGACCTCCTCGGGGAAGTAGCGGGCGAGCAGCAGCGGCACCGGCGCGAAGCCCTCGCGGACGGATTCCAGCTGCTCCCGCTGGCGCTCGCGCCAGGCCCCGAAGTAGGAGTCGCTCAGCTCCTCGGGGAAGACGCGGTTGACCACCACCGCATCGGTCAGGTAGCCGTAGAGGTTCAGGTAGGTGAAGGTCCGCTGCGCCTCGCGGATCACCATCCGGTCCGGGTTCATCACGAGCCGGATCGACGTCCGCTCGCGGTCGCGGAGGATCTCGTTCATCGCGATCAGGTTGCCGACCAGGTCCTGAACGTCGGCGAAGACGTCGTCTCCCGGAAGCGGCACGTCGAGGAACGTCCGGGCGAACGGCCGCGCCGCCGTGACCAGCCGCCGCTCCCACGGCAGGACCTTGTCCAGCCACCAGCGAGCGACGTCGGGGAAGGACAGGAGCCGCAGCGTCTCCCCGGTCGGCGCGCAGTCGACGATGATCGCGTCGAAGTCGCCCGAGCGATGGTGGCCACGGATCTGCAGCAGGCTGAAGAGCTCGTCCATCCCCGGTGGGACGGTGAGCTCCTCGGCGGCGACGCCGAGCACTCCGCGGTCGGCGAGGATCCGCCCGAGCCAGTCGCGGACCGCGGACCAGTTCGCCTCCATCTCGGCCTGTGCCTCGATCTGCTGGGCCCAGAGCATTGCGGAGACCTCACGGGGCTCGGGACCGAGCTCCTGCTCGAGCGAATCGCCGAGGCTGTGGGCCGGATCCGTGGACAGCACGATCGTCCGCAGGCCGCGATCCGCGCACGCTCGCGCCGTCGCCGCGGCGACGCTCGTCTTGCCGACGCCTCCCTTGCCCGTGTAGAGGATCGTCCTCGGGAGTTTCGGCGCGCTCTCGTCGGCGACCGGCACCGATCCAGAGTACTCTGACCGCGCCCGATCAAGCGGGGCGGGCATCGCGGTTCCTTGCGACCGAGAACGAAAATTGCGCTCCTTCTGGCCGCCCTTGCGGCGCTTCTCGCCGTGGCCGGATGCGGGGGCGGCGGCGATTCCGATGCCGACCCGCAGGAGGTGCTCGACACGGCCCTCGGCTCCGGCGAGGGAACCGACAGCGGCGTCCTCGACATCACCCTCGGGGTCGATTCCAGCGGCGGTCAGGAGGGGAACCTCGAGGCCGAGGTCAAGGGCCCGTTCCAGTCGAACGGCTCCGGCTCGGTGCCCTCGGTCGACTTCGACGTCACCGCCTCGATCGACTCCGGCGACTCCAACTTCGACTTCGACGGCGGGCTGACGCTCACCCCGGACGGCGCCTGGCTCGGCTTCGGCGGCAGGGAATACGAGCTGGACGACGCGACCTTCGAGGCGTTCGCGTCCGCCTACGGGCAGTCGGCCTCGCAGCAGGACGGGCAGGATCAGGGCTCCCTCGAGCAGTTCGGGATCGATCCGCGGAACTGGGTCGGGGATCTGGAGAACGACGGAACCGAGGACCTCGACGGAACCGAGGTCGTGCACGTCTCCGGCACCGCCGACGTGCCGAAGCTCGTCGCCGATCTCGACGACGTCGCCCGCCAGACCGGACAGGTGTCGCAGCTCGACACGGGGGACCTGAGACAGCTCGAGGACACGGTGACCGATGCCACGATCGACGTCTACGCGACGTCGGGCGACTATTCGCTGCGGAAGATCGAGGTCGGCATGACGCTCGCCGATCCCCGGGGGGGGTCGGGCACCGTGGATCTCGATCTCGCGATCGCCATCTCCGACGCGGGCGAGGAGCAGTCGATCTCACCGCCCGACGATGCGCAGCCACTCGGCGATCTGCTGAACCAGATCCCCGGCGGGGCCTCCGCGCTCGGGCTCGGCTCGGGCTCGTCGGCGGTGCAGCCGGCGAACCCGCCGCAGGTCTCCGACAGCGCCGAGAAGTACTACGACTGCGTCGCGAAGGCGAAATCCGCGCAGGCGGTCGAGGACTGCGCCGGCCTGCTCGGCGGATGACCGAACGCGGACCCGCCATGAACCGGGGCTTCCTGCTCGGCCCGGACGGATGGCCCTACCTGCTGGTGCCGTTCATCCCGATCGCGATCGCGCTCGATCTGGCGGGGGCGGCGGCGGGCGTCATCTTCTTCACCGCCGCGATCGGGATCATCCCGACGGCGGCGCTGATGGGGCGGGCGACCGAGGAGCTGGCCGAGCGGTCGGGGCCGGGAGTGGGAGGGCTTCTGAACGTCACGTTCGGCAACGCCCCGGAGCTGATCATCGCTCTGTTCGCGCTCGCCGAGGGCCTGCAGGAGGTCGTCAAGGCGTCGATCATCGGGTCGATCATCGGCAACGTCCTGCTCGTGCTCGGGGCCGCGATGGTCTCGGGCGGGATCGGCCGGCCCGGTCAGGTCCAGAAGTTCGACCGGACCGCCGCCTCGACCCAGTCGACCATGCTCTTCCTCGCCGCCGCCGCGCTCCTGATGCCGGCGATCTTCGAGCTCGTCGAGGGCCGGGGCCTGCCCTCCGTCGGGCCCGAGCTCGTCGACTACGGCTCGACCGTCGAGTTCCTCTCGCTGGCCGTGAGCGTGGTCCTGATCCTCTGCTACGTCGCGGGCCTCTTCTTCTCGCTGAAGACCCACAGCGACGTCTTCAACCCGCGCAGCGACGGGCAGTCGGAGGACGACGACACCTGGGGCTGGTCGGTGCGGAAGTCGGTGATCGCGCTGGCGATCGCCGGCGTCGCCGTCGGCGTGATGTCGGAGGTGCTGGTCGGCTCGATCTCGGAGGCTTCGGAGTCCGTCGGCCTCAGCGAGTTCTTCATCGGCGCCATCGTTGTTGCGATCGTCGGCAACGCGGCCGAGCACTGGGTCGCGGTGCTCGTCGCCTTCAAGGGCAAGATGGACCTCGCCGTCAACATCGCGATCGGCTCCAGCGCCCAGGTCGCGTTGTTCGTCGCACCGGCCCTGGTCTTCGCGTCGTTCCTGATCGGCCCGAGCCCGATGCCGCTCGTCTTCAACGGCTTCGAGCTCGGCGCGATCCTGCTGGCGGCCCTGATTGCGAACGCCGTCAGCTCCGAGGGGGAGTCGACCTGGTTCGAGGGCGTCCAGTTGCTCGCCGTCTACGCGGTCTTCGCGATCGCCTTCTTCGTGGCGTAGGCGGATCGTGGGCGCCGCTCTCCTTCTCGTCGTCAGCTTCGCGGTCATCCTCGCGGGTGCGCTCGTCTTCACGAATGCGATCGAATGGCTCGGTCACCGGCTCGACCTCGGTCAGGGCGCGACCGGGAGCGTGCTCGCGGCCGTCGGCACGGCGATGCCCGAGACGCTGATCCCGATCGTCGCGATCATCGGCGCGGCCGAGGGATCCGAGGAGGTCGCCGTCGGCGCGATCATCGGCGCCCCGTTCCTGCTGGCGACCCTGGCGATGGCGCTGGTCGGGACTTCGGCGTTCATCTTCCAGCGGCGCCGGGAGCAGGGCCTGGCGCTGAAGGCCGACATCGAGACGCTCGATCGCGACCTCCTGTTCTTCCTCGCGTTCTTCGGCATCGGGCTGATCGCCGGGGTCGTGGCCCCCGGCCCGGTCCAGATCCCGCTCGCGGTCGTCTTCCTGCTGTCCTACGTCCTCTACGTCAGGACGACGCTCCGCTCCGGCGGCGAGGTCCAGGAGATGGAGACGATCGGGCGCCTCTACATGGATCGGAGCGACGGCGAGCAGCCGCCGACCAGGCTGATCGTCCTCCAGCTCGCGGTCGGCCTCGCCGCGATCGTCGGCGGCGCCCATCTGTTCGTCGAGGAGATGATCCACGTCGCCGAGTCGCTCGGCGTCGAGCCGCTCGTCCTCTCGCTGATCCTCGCTCCGCTCGCCACCGAGCTGCCGGAGAAGATCAACAGCTTCTTCTGGATCCGCGAGGGCAAGGACAGCCTCGCCCTCGGGAACATCACCGGTGCGATGGTCTTCCAGTCGACGATCCCGATCGCCTTCGGCCTCGCCTTCACCGCCTGGGAGCTCGACCGCTTCGCGGTCGTCTCCGCCTGCCTGGGCCTCGCCGGCGGCGCCCTCGCCTACGTGACGCTGCGGACCCGCGGCCGGTTCGAGCTGATCCCGGTCACGGCCTGGGGCGCCCTGTTCGGCGCCTTCTTCGTCTACGTGCTGGCGACGGGCTAGGCCGCGAGCTCGGAGAGCGCGCCGAGCACGAGGTCGTCGTGCTTCTTCGGCTGCACCTTCGGGAAGACCCTGGCGATCCTGCCGTCGGGATCGATGATGAAGGTCGATCGCTGCACGCCCATGTACTTCTTGCCGTACATGCTCTTCTCCGTCCAGGCGCCGTAGGCATCGGCGACCTCGTGGTCGGGGTCGGCGAGCAGCGTGAACCCGAGGTCGAACTTGTCGTCGAACTTGGCGATCGCATCGACTTCGTCCGGGGAGACGCCGAGCACGCGGGCGC
>JAGQUO010000072.1 GCA_020438445.1 Solirubrobacterales bacterium | reverse complement strand
ACCATCCCCAACGCTCCGAGGAAAGGCTGAGCGGGGGCGAAGTAGTCCATAGCGCCGGAGACCCCCAGCAAGGCCACAATCAACTTGTTGCAGACCGGACATCCGATCGCCAGATAGCCCAGCAATCCGCCGCCCGCTCCACCGGCGCCACCGGCAATCGACTTGGGTCCGGTCAGATAAGTGGCAAGGAGCATTCCGGCCAAGATGCTGGTCCCGACCCAGTAGATGTACTGGTCCAGGTAAACCGGGGTCATGCGCGTGAACCAGGGGTTGGCGATGATCGCCGTCGGGATCGCGCTGACTACGGCGACTGCCACCGCGGCCGGGACGGCAATAAGAGCGAGTCGCGGCGCCATCTCCGACACATTGTAGGGGCTGATCAGCCGACGGAGCCCTCTGTGCCAGTTCGTGAGCAGCGCTGGTGTGCCAATTGAATGAGCAGTTTCGTGTCAGTTGGATGAAACTTCACAGCTGAGGGCACCGGAGGGCCGTGGCCGGCGTCCTCGTCGGCTCACGGCCGGAGGCCGCTTCGCCTCCTGCGTCCTTGGCCACGACTGCTCCGGTGCTCCTCAGCGCCGGCGCCCGCTCAGCCCTCGCCCGACCCCGCCCGCTCGCGGCCCTCGCGGACCAGGCGCTCCGGGTCCGCGTCGCCGAGGACATCCGCCTCCTCCAGGGGGACTCGGGTGGACTCGAGGTAGCGGCTGACCATGTTGTAGTAGCCGGCGGTGAGGATCAGCTCGCGGGCCCCGTCGTCGCCCCAGCGCTCGCGGACGCGGGCGAGGGTGGAATCGGACAGGCGGACGTCGCGCGTGATCTCGTCGGTCGCCCGGCAGATCAGGGCACCGTCCGCGTCGAGGCCCGTGGCGGGGTCGGCGGAGGCGGTCGCCGCGATCTGTCCGGCGTCGAGCCCGGCAGCCGCGGCGAGCTGCTCGTGCTGGTGGCGCTCGTAGCCGGCGCCGGTGACGTGGGCGACGCGGAGGATCACCAGCTCCCGCTCGGCGGGCGTCAGGTTCTGGCCGGCCAGAAGCGACGCGCCGAGCTCCAGGAAGGGCCGTAACGATGCGGGTAGCGCCGCGACGGCGCGGAAGACGTTGAGCGGCGGGAGGTTCGAGATGATCTCGCGCGCGTCCGGGGCGAGGTCTTCGTCGGAGGGAAGCGGAAACGCGGCGTCGTTCATGGGCGTCCTTCGTCTCGGGGTCACGGCAACCGTAGGCCAACCGGCCCACCAAGGGTCCCGGCATGCCATAGGTTCCAGGGCATGCCGGACCCGGAAGTCTCGACGCAGGTCGCCGCCGCCAACGAGGCCCTGCGGCTGAAGCTGCCGTTCGCCGACACCGCGGACTTCGAGGATGCGAGGCGTGGCTTCGTCGCGACCCTCAGCGACCCGGTGATCAGGGCGACGGACGGCAGGGTCGTCTGGGACACGGCGGCATACGACTTCCTCGCCGCCGACTGCCCGCCGACCGTGAATCCGAGCCTGTGGCGGCAGGGGCAGCTGGTCTCGATCCACGGCCTCTTCGAGGTGACCGAGGGCATCTACCAGGTCCGTGGCCTCGACCTCTCGAACATGACGATCGTCGAGGGCGACGAGGGCGTGCTGGTCATCGATCCGCTGATCTCGACCGAGTGCGCGGCGGCGGCGCTGGCCCTCTACCGGGAGCACCGCGGTGAGCGGCCGGTGACCGGCGTCCTCTACACCCACAGCCACGTCGACCACTTCGGCGGGGTCCGCGGAGTCGTCGACGAGGCGGACGTGGCCTCCGGGAGGGTTCCGGTGATCGCCCCCGAGGGATTCCTCGAGCACGCGATCAGCGAGAACGTCTACGCGGGCGGGGCGATGGCACGGCGGGCGACCTACATGTACGGGGCGCTGCTGCCGAAGGGGCCGGACGGCCAGGTCGGGACCGGCCTCGGCCAGACCACGTCGACGGGGACGATCACGCTGATCGCGCCGACGGTGACAATCGACCGGACCGGCCGGGAGGAGACGGTCGACGGGATCCGCATGATCTTCCAGATGACGCCGGGAACCGAGGCGCCGGCCGAGATGAACTTCCTCTTCCCGGATCGCCGGGCCCTCTGCATGGCGGAGAACGCCACCCACAACCTCCACAACGTGCTGACGCTCCGCGGCGCGCAGATCCGCGACGCCCGCCTGTGGTCCTCCTACCTCGACGAGGCGATCGACCTGTTCGCCGACGGGGCCGACGTCGCGTTCGCCCAGCATCACTGGCCGACGTGGGGCCACGAGCGGATTCGCGAGTACCTCGCTACCCAGCGGGACCTCTACGGCTTCATCCACGATCAGACGCTGAGGCTGCTCAACAAGGGGCTGGTCGCGAGCGAGATCGCCGAGGAGTTGGAGCTGCCGCCGGGACTCGAGCGGGCATGGCACTGCCATGGCTACTACGGGTCGCTGAACCACAACGTGAAGGCGGTCTATCAGCGCTACCTCGGGTGGTTCGACGGCAACCCGGCGCACCTCTGGCCGCATCCGCCGGAGGCGGCGGGCCGGCGCTACGTCGAACTTGTCGGCGGCTCCGGCGCGCTGCTCGGGACCGCGCGCCGGGCCTACGAAGAGGGCGACTTCCGCTGGGTCGCGGAGCTCGTCGCGCACCTCGTCTTCGCCGAGCCCGACAACGCCGAGGCGCGGGAGCTGCTCGCGCAGGCCTTCGAGCAGATGGCGTACGGAGCGGAGAACGGGACCTGGCGGAACTTCTTCCTGATGGGCGCGCTCGAGCTGCGCGAGGGCCCCTCGGGGACCGCGACGACGATCCCGCCCGACCTCCTCGCCGGGCTCTCGAACGAGCAACTCTTCGACGCGCTCGCGATCCGCCTCGACGGGTCCCGCGCCGCGGATCTGAGCTTCAGTCTCGAGTGGCACTTCACCGACACCGGCAGGGTCCACGAGATGACCCTCAGCAACGGCGTCCTCACCCACCGGGCGGCGCCGGCCCGGGGCGAGCCGGCGGCGACCGTGAGGGTCGACCGGGCGGCGCTCGACGCGGTCCTGACCGGGCGGGCGAGCATCGAGGAGATCCTCGGCGACGGGCGGTTACGGGTGGACGGTGACGGCGCCAGGCTCGGTCAGCTGCTCGGGCTCCTCGAGACGCCCGATCCGGCTTTCCCGATCGTCACGCCCTGAGAGTCCGGGCGCGGCTGGACGGTTCGTCCGAAGCCTGCTATATAAGCGTCCGCTAACAAACCCATCACACCTGCCTAATCCTCTCGGCACCGCCGAGCGGAGCGGGGGAACCACCTGACCGCCCTCCTTCGGGGCGGTCGCGGGGCGAACGGGAGCCACCTCCCCAGCGCACTCTTTCCGCGCGAGCCCGTCAGCTAACTCCGCAGGCACCCGAAAGAGAGGCACGATGAACCGATTCACGAGCCGCACAGGCTTGTTCGCAGCCGTCACGGTGCTGGCCGTCGCGTCGCTGGCCGGGATCGCGATCGCATCCGGCGGCGTCAACACCGGCGGCGGTGGCGGCGGCAAGAAGGGCGGCAAGGGCGCGGCGTTCCCGGTCAGCGGCAAGCACACCTACGGCGACGGTCTCGGCGCCGGGCGCGGCCACGAGGGTCAGGACATCCTCGCCGGCTGCCGGAAGCCGATCGTCGCGGCCAAGCCCGGGCGCGTCCGCTACATCGACTATCAGGCGTCGGGCGCCGGGAACTACGCCGTGATCAAGGGCAAGAAGTTCGACTACGTCTACATGCACATGATCCACAAGCCCTCGGTGAAGAAGGGGGAGCGGGTCAAGGCCGGCGAGAAGATCGGCCGGGTCGGCTCGACGGGCCGCTCGACGGCCTGTCACCTCCACTTCGAGATGTGGCGGAAGCCGGGCTGGTACCGGGGCGGACGCATCGTCAACCCGAAGCCGTTCCTGAAGCGCTGGGACCGCCGCTGACCGAGGGGTGCGGATGCCCGAAGGCGCCACGCAGGGCGCCTCGCCGCAGATACCCCCCCGGGGTGTGCTAGATTTGCCGGCGTGCCCACCACGGAGCCCGGCAGCGAACGGCTCGAGCTCGAGCTCAAGGGGATGCACTGCGCATCCTGTGCGAGCAGCATCGAAAAGAAGCTGAACGCGCTCGACGGGGTCGAGGCGACCGTCAACTTCGCGACCGAACGGGCTGCCGTCAGGTTCGCGGCGGACACCGTTCGACCGGAGGATCTCGTCGGAGCGGTCGCGGCCGCCGGGTACGAGGCGGAGCTGCCCGGAACCGCCGTCGATTCACCCGGGGACGGGCGCGAGGCGGAGCTCCGGGACCTGCGCAGGCGGCTGGGGGTGGCCGCCGGCCTCTCCGTCCCGATCGCCCTGATGGCGATGGTGCCCCCGCTCCAGTTCGACTACTGGCAATGGGTGAGCCTGGTGCTCGCCACGCCGGTCGTCTTCTGGTGCGGGCTTCCGTTCCATCGATCGGCGTGGCAGAGCCTGCGCCACCGCGCAGCGACGATGGACACGCTGATCTCGCTCGGGACGCTCGCCGCCTGGACGTGGTCCGTGGTGGCGCTGGTCCTTCTCGATGCCGGCGACCCGGGAATGCGGATGACCTTCACGCTCGTCCCCGAGCCGGGCTCGGGATCGTCGGAGGTCTACTTCGAGGTCGCCGCGATCGTGACGACGTTCATCCTCGCCGGCCGCTGGTTCGAGGCCCGGGCCAAGCGGCGCGCGGGCGCCGCCCTCGAGGCCCTGCTCGAGCTCGGCGCCAAGGACGTGTCGCTGCTCGACGACGCCGGCGATGAAACGAGGATCCCGAGCGACCGGCTCCGGGTCGGCGACCGGTTCGTCGTCCGCCCGGGCGAGAAGCTCGCGACCGACGGGGAGGTCGAGGCCGGCCACTCGGCGGTCGACGAGTCGATGCTGACGGGCGAGTCGGTCCCGGTCGAGGTCGGTCCCGGCGACGACGTGACCGGTGCGACGGTCAACGCCGGCGGCCGGCTCGTCGTCCGCGCGACCCGGGTGGGGTCCGACACCGCGCTCGCTCAGATCGCCCGGCTCGTGACCGAGGCCCAGGCCGGCAAGGCCCCCGTCCAGCGACTCGCCGACCGGGTCTCGGCAGTCTTCGTGCCGGTCGTGATCGGGCTTGCGCTCGCAACGCTCGGCTTCTGGCTGCTGGACGGCGAGGGCGCCACCTACGCGCTGACCGCCGCCGTCTCGGTGCTGATCGTCGCCTGTCCCTGCGCACTGGGCCTGGCGACGCCCACAGCCCTGCTCGTCGGGACCGGCCGGGGCGCTCAGCTCGGCCTGCTGATCAAGGGGCCGGAGGTGCTCGAGTCGACGCGGCGGATCGACACCATCGTGCTCGACAAGACCGGCACCGTGACGACGGGCGAGATGCGGGTCCGCGAAGTGACGGGGGCTGCCGGGACCGACGCCGGGGAGGCGCTGCGGATCGCCGGCGCCCTCGAGAGCGGCTCCGAGCACCCGGTGGGGCGGGCGATCGCCGCCGAGGCCGCGCGCGGCGGCGAGAGGCTGCCGGCGGTCGATTCCTTCGCGAACATCGAGGGCCTCGGGGTCGAGGGGACAGTGGCCGGCCGCGACGTGATCGCCGGCCGCCCGCGGCTGCTGGCCGAGCGGAGCTTGGCGATCCCGGCCGATCTCGAGCAGGCGGTCGCCGTCGCGTCGGAGCGCGGCGAGACCGCCGTCCTCGCGGGCTGGGACGGGGAGGCCCGCGTGGCGATCGCGGTCGCCGACACGCTCAAGCCCACCTCGGCCGAGGCGGTGGCCCAGCTTCGCGGGCTCGGGCTCGAGCCGCTGCTCCTCACCGGTGACAACCGCCGGACGGCGAGCACCGTTGCCGCGGAGATCGGGATCGACGGGGTCGTGGCGGAGGTCCTCCCCGGCGAGAAGGCACGGGAGATCGAGCGCCTCCAGGACGAGGGCCGCGTCGTCGCCATGGTCGGCGACGGCGTCAACGACGCCCCTGCCCTCGCCCGCGCGGACCTCGGGCTCGCGATCGGCACCGGGACCGACGTGGCGATCGAAGCATCGGATCTGACGCTCGTCTCCGGCGATCTGCGATCGGCCGCGGATGCGATCCGGCTCGCGCGGCGGACGCTCGGGACGATCAAGGCCAACCTGTTCTGGGCCTTCGCCTACAACGTCGCGGCGCTGCCGCTGGCGATGAGCGGCCGGCTCAGCCCGCTGATCGCCGCAGCGGCGATGGCCTGCTCGAGTGCCTTCGTCGTCAGCAACTCCCTGCGGCTGCGCCGGTTCCGGAGCCAGCGAGCCGAGCCGGTCCGTCCCTCGTAGGCTTCAGGCGGGAAACCGGCTTCGGGAATCACCTCCCCGGGCATATTTACCTGAAACCGGGTCCGGATTTGTGCTTTTGGCTAGTCTTAGCGTACCCACGAGATCGAAGGAGACGAGATGAGCTTGACAATCGGCGATACCGCCCCCGACTTCGAGGCAGAGACCACCGAGGGTCCGATCAGCTTCCACGACTGGATCGGCGACTCCTGGGCGGTCCTGTTCTCCCACCCCAAGGACTTCACCCCGATCTGCACGACCGAGCTCGGCTACATGGCGTCGATCAAGCCCTCGTTCGACGACCGCGGCGTCAAGATCATCGGACTCTCGGTCGATCCGCTCGGCAACCACGAGGAGTGGGCGAAGGACATCGAGCGGACCCAGGGCACGGCGCCGAACTACCCGATCATCGCCGACAGCGACTTCAAGGTCGCGAAGGCCTACGGGATGCTCCCGGCCGAGGTCGACGGCGATCCGACCACGAGGACGCCCGCCGACAACCAGACCGTGCGCAACGTCTTCGTGATCGGGCCCGACAAGAAGATCAAGCTCATCCTCGTCTATCCGATGACGGCGGGGCGGAACTTCGACGAGGTGCTGAGGGTCATCGACTCGCTGCAGCTGACCGCCAAGCACAAGGTCGCGACCCCGGCCCAGTGGCGACCGGGCGACGACGTGATCATCGCCGGCTCCGTATCCGACGAGGAGGCCCGCGAGACCTACCCGGACGGCTGGGAGTCCCCGGCCCCCTACATCCGGATCGTGCCCGCGCCCGACAAGGCCTGAGCACCAAGGGGATCCACCGACCGGGGACCGGCGCGCCGGTCCCCGGTCTCTTCGGCTCTACGATCGGGCGGTGGAGGGAACCGAGTTCGCAGGGCACCTGATCGAGGAGGAGATCGGCCGCGGGGGGATGGGCATCGTCTACCGGGCCCGCCATCTCGCGCTCGATCGGGTCAGGGCCTTGAAGATCCTCACGCCGTCGCTCTCCGCGGACCCCCGGTACGCGGAGCGCTTTCGCCGCGAGTCGCGGCTCGCGGCGTCGGTCGACCACCCGGCTGTCGTCGCGGTGCACCACGCCGGCGAGGAGGACGGGCGCCTCTACATGTCGATGCAGTACGTCGACGGCGTGGACCTCGGACGGATGCTCGCCGACGGCCCGATCTCGCCCGGCCGCACCGAGGAGATCATCCGCCGGCTCGCGGCCGGGCTGGACGCCGCTCACGAAGCCGGCCTGATCCACCGCGACGTCAAGCCCGAGAACGTCCTGCTGAGCGGATCGCGCGGCTCCGAGCGCGTCCACCTGACCGACTTCGGCATCGGCACCCTCGCGGAGCCCGCCGGGCACACCGCCACGAAGCTGACGACCGAGGGGGCGGTGCTCGGAACCAGCGCCTACATGGCTCCGGAGCAGATCGAAGCAGGGGCCGTGGACGGCCGTGCCGACATCTATTCCCTGGCGTGCGTCGCCTTCCACATGCTGACCGGTGAGGCGCCGTTCGCCGGGCGCAGTGAGCTCGCGACGCTCGCCGCCCACGGCACTGCACCGCGACCGCTCGCGTCCGACCGGAACCCGGCGCTCGGCCCGGCTGTCGACCGGGCCCTGGCCAGTGGAATGGCCGTCGACCCCGCCGCGCGGCCGGCGTCCGCGTCGGGATTCGCGGCGCTCCTGGCCGACGCGATCGGCGGCGGCCCGGAGGCTCCCACCGCCCCGCTCGCCCCTCCTCGCCGCAAGCGCTCGGCGCGAACCGGCGTCGCCCTTGCGATCGTGGCGGCGGCCGCGGCCATTACGGCCCTCGCCATCGCCCTGCTCGCGGGCGGAGGCGACGAGCCCGCCGCACCGGCACTGCCTGCACCCGTCGCGATCGAGACGCCCCGGGATCCGGTCGCGGTCGCCGCCGGCGGCACGAAGGTCTGGGTCGCCGGACGCGACTCCGACCGAGTGACTGCCCTGACCCACGACGGGGGGCGCCCGTTCGGCCGCGGCACGTCGCTCGAGAACCCGCGCGCGCTGGCGCTCGGCTTCGGTTCCCTCTGGGCCGTCGGGCGCGACGGTCTCTACCGGATCGATCTCGACGACGGCGAGCCGACCGGTCGCATCCCGCTCGAGGACCCGAGCGACGTGGCGGCCGGAGGGCGCCACATCTGGGTGCTCGATCGTGGCGAGCAGCCGCGCGTCCTGCAGGTCGACCCGGCCACGCTGCGGGTGACGGCCCAGGGCTTCGTCGGCAACGATCCGCGATCGCTCGCGGTCGGGGCCGGTGCGGTCTGGGTGACGAACACCGCGGACGGCAGCATCTCCGAGGTCGACGCGGATTCCGGCAGGATCGTCGGCAACCCGATCGACGTCGGCGGTCGTCCGACGAACGTCGCGGCGTCGGGAGGTCGCGTCTGGGTCGTGGACAACTTCGGCGGGCGGCTGATCCCGATCGACGCGGCAGCGCCGACGCCGTCGGCGGGAGCCGCCGTCTCCACCCCTCCGCACCCGCGAGGGATCGCCATCGGACTGGGAGCGCTGTGGGTGACGAGCGGCGAGGCGGGCGTCCTGATCCGCTTCGACCTCGACGGCGGCGGGCCCACCGGGAGGGTCGAGGTCGGTGCGGATCCGGCCGACGTCGATGTCGGCAGCGGATCGGTCTGGACCGCCGATCAGGACAGCGACACGGTGAGCAGGATCGACCCGGGCGGTTAGGCGGGCGGAGACCAAGGTCGGGTTCCGCACCGGCCCCGTCCGGCCGATGATCGTCCCGATGGCAACGCAGATCGGAACCAGGCGGGTCCTGCTCGCCGGCCTCGCCTTCGCCGCCGCTCTCGCAGCGGGCGCGACCGTGCACCACGACGGCTCGGCCGCCGCGCGCGCCTCCGGGGAGCGGCCGAACTTCGTGGTCGTCGTCACCGACGACCAGGACTCGTCCAGCTTCAACCCGAAAGTGATGCCGAAGACCTTCCGCCTGCTCCGCGACGGCGGCACGCAGCTGACGAAGTTCACGATCGCCACCCCGCTCTGCTGCCCCTCCCGGGCCGCCCAGCTCACCGGCCAGTACGGCCACAACAACGGCGTCCTCTCGAACGGGCCCGGGTACCAGGCCCTGCGCGATCCGCGCAACGTCCTTCCGGCCTGGCTACAGCGCGCCGGCTACCGGACCGCCCACGTCGGGAGGTTCCTCAACGGTTACAAGCGCGGCGCGGGCGGGCCGGCGGCACCGGCCCCCGGATGGGACCGGTGGATCGGGCTCACGCACATGCACTACCGCGACTACGAGCTCTCGATCGACGGCCGGACCAGGGTCGTGCGGGGAGACGGCCCGAGGCAGTACGTCACCCGCGACCTCCACCGGCGGACGAACGCGGTGCTCAGGGAGCTCACCGGGTCCGGGTCTCCCTTCTACCTGCAGATCGACGAGCTCGCGCCCCACAGCGATCACCTCGCCCGCAGGGTCTGCGCCCGCAGCGCCCTGCCGGGACCGCGCGGATTCGCCGGAATTCGCGGGCTGCCGGGCGTCCATCTGCCCGCGAATCCGGCCCGCGAGCGCAGCGTCGCCGACAAGCCCGCCTACATCCGCCGGCTGCCGCGGGTCGACGACGCGCAGCGCGAGGCGATCCAACGGCGGATGCGTTGCCGGGCAGCGGCGATCCACGAGGCCGACCGCGGGATCGGCAACGTCGTCTCGCTCCTCCGCCGGCACGGCGAGCTCGGCGACACCGTCTTCGTCTTTTACTCCGACAACGGGTTCTTCGACGGCCAGCACCGGATCGCCAAGTCGAAGGGGCTTCCGTACGAGCCGTCGATCCGGGTGCCCGCGATGATCCGGGTGCCCCCGCAGCTCCTCGGCGCCCGGCCTCCGCGGCGCTTCCGGCGGCCCACCTCGAACATCGACGTCGCGCCGACCATCCTCGACCTCGCAGGCGCCGAGCCGTGCGTCGGCGACGGCGACTGCCGCCGGCTCGACGGCCGCTCGATCGCCGCCGGACTGACGGGGGAGCAGCCGTGGGCCGCTGACCGCCCGATCCTGCTCGAGGTCGACCAGCGGGGGAAGATCGCCGGCGGGACGCTCGCCTGCAGCTACGTGGGCGTCCGCGCCGGCGATCAGCTCTTCGTCGACTACGAGAGCATCGTCCGCAAGTCGCGGGAGGGATGCAGGCCTTCGAGCGCGTCCGAGCACTACCGGCTCGATCGCGACCCGCAGGAGAACCACAACCTGTGGCCGGCGCGGAACCATGCCGACCGGGCGGAGCAGCGGCGTCTGCGCAGGCTGACGCAGCGGCTCGAGACCTGCTCCGGCAACGCCGCCGGGCCGGGGCCCGCTCCGCCGAACCCGTGCGAGTAGCGGTCAGCCCTCGAGCTCGGAGGGCCGCACGGCGCCCCTGCGCAGGGCCTGCTCCGCCAGGGCGGTCCGCTTCTGGTTCTGCGGCAGCTCGTCGACGCCGAACTTCTCGAACAGCGCCCGCAGGTTCGATTTCACCGCCCCGAGGCTCATGTGGAGCTCCGTGGCGATCGCGCGGTTCGAGGCCGGCGCGGCGGCGAAGGTGTGGCCGGTGCCGAGCGGGCGGCAGAGGGCGATCAGGACGCGGCGCTGAACCGGGCCCATCGCCGGAGGGGAATCGCTGCTGACGGCCCGGGTCGGCCGCGCCGCCTCGGCACCGGCGGGGTCGCGGAACAGGATCCCGGTGCCACCGACGACGATCAGGTCGCGATCGGCGAGCCGGCGGCGGGAGAGCAGCCTGTCGCCGTCGACGACCGTGCCGTTGGTCGAGAGACCGTCGTCTGCGATCACCCAGGAGCCGCCGGCGCGCCAGATCTCCGCGTGGATCCTCGAGATCGCCTCGTCGCCCGCGATCGACAGGTCCGCGCCGGGTTCCCTTCCGATCACCACCCGCTCGCGGCCCGCGAGGGCCAGCAGCCGCTGGACGCCCTCGTCGTCGCGCCAGACGAGGAACGGCTGTCCGGTGCGCTCGTGCTCGATCTGGCGCTTCAGCTCCGCAGCCGACTGATCCGCGGTTGGGACGCGATGAGGCATCGCGAAACACGATAGGGGCAAGCGCCGGGGCGCCTGATGCGATCAGTGGGTGACGATGCTCCCGATCGGGTAGGAGTCCGGGCATGAGGGTCGTGATCGCAGGCGGGCACGGGAAGATCGCGTTGGAGCTGACGAGGCTGCTCGACGAACGCGGCGACCAGGTGCGCTCGCTGATCCGCAACCCCGACCATGCCGAGGAGGTCCGCAGCGCCGGGGCGCTGGAGGCGATCGTCTGCGATCTCGAGGAATCCGACGAGGACCGGGTGAGCGAGGCGGTGGGCGAGGCGGACGTGATCGTGTTCGCGGCGGGCGCGGGGCCGGGCAGCGGGCCCGAGCGCAAGGAGACGATGGACTACGGCGGAGTGGTCAAGCTGCTCGCCGCCGCCGATCACAACGCGATCCCCCGCTTCGCCGTGATCAGCTCGATGGGCGCGGACGCCGGTCACGAGGGCGACGAGACCTTCGACGTCTACCTCCGCGCCAAGGGCAGGGCCGACGACGCGGTCCGCGAGAGCGGGCTCGGCTATCTGATCGTCCGGCCGGGCGGGCTCACCGACGACCCTCCCACCGGCAGGGTCGAGGCGGATCGGCGGGTCGAGCGAGGGCAGGTCCCGCGCGCCGACGTCGCCGCCGTGATCGCGACGCTGCTGCGGGACCCGGCACCGGAGCGGACGATCGAGGTCGTCTCCGGCGACGTCCCGATCGAGGGGCTCGCCGGCCACCTGGCCGGACGCGCCTAGACCGAGCTTCCGAGCGGCTCGCGGCTCTCGGCGCCCTCGGGTCGAGCCGCGCGCGCGGGCTCCGGTCGAGGCTCGAGGCGGCCGGCGGCGGCGACCGTCCACAGCATGGTCAGCCAGGTGCCGGTGGCGACTGCGATGTGCACCCAGACCAGCAGCGCGGGCAGCTCCAGGGCCCATTGCACGCCGCCGATCGCCGCCTGCAGGGCGATCAGGCCGATCATTACCGACAGCGGCCGCAATGCCCGGCGGTCGCCGGCGGGTCGGAACAGGATCAGCCAGACCGCGACCGCGGCGATGCCGAAGATCGCGGCCATGACCGAGTGGCGCTCGACGACCCACTGGAGGGTGTCGGCCCCCTTGAAGTCGAAGCGACGGACGAGCTCGCCGTTGTGGTCGCCCGGATGCGGGCCCGATGCGGTGCTGATCGTCCCGGCGAGGATCGTCAGCTGTCCGAGCGGGATCAGCGCGCGCACCGACCAGACGCCGAGGCGATCCGTCGAGCGACGGCGCTCGTCGGGCTCGTACTTCGAGCACCACATGAGCGCGAAGGCAGCGTCGAGAAGCAGCATCGAGAGGATGAAGTGGCCCATGACGAGGCCGGGGGCGAGGTGGTACTTGACGACGAGGGCGCCGAGCGCCGCCTGCGCGATCACCCCGAGCGGGAGCAGCGCACCGAACAGCGCCAGGTGCCAGCGGTAGGGGCGGCGGCGGAAGGCGAGCACGCAGGCGGCGATGACCATGATCCCGACGAACCCGGTGAACAGGCGGTTGCCGTACTCGATGACGGCGTTCAGGTCGGCCGGCGGAACCGTTCCGCCGTAGCACTTGGGCCAGTCCGGACAGCCGAGGCCGGATGCGGTCAGGCGGACCGCGGCGCCGGTGAGGACGATCATCGCCAGCGAGCCGAGCGCGACGGCCGCAACGACGAAGTACGCGTCGCGGGAGATCGTGAAGCCCTTGATTGCGCGCAGAC
>JAGQUO010000071.1 GCA_020438445.1 Solirubrobacterales bacterium | reverse complement strand
GCCGTGGGGCTGTCCGGCGACGGGACCCGCGGGCAAGACGGCTCCGCCCGGAGTCGCCCGGCCGAGGCCCGCTACCCCTGAACGCTGGCCGGCCGGTCCGCCAGCTCGACGTCGATCTCCTGGCTGGAGCCGTTCCGGAGGACGGTGAGGGTCACCGTGTCGCCCGGCTGCTTCGCGTTGATCGCCGCGATCAGGTCCTCCATGCCGGTGATCTGCTTGCCGTCGATCGCCGTGATCACGTCGCCGCCGGCCTTCACCTGTGCACCTTCGACCGCGACGGTCGCGTCGCCGGCCTGCAACCCGGCGTCGGCCGCGGGTCCATCGGCGGTGACCTTCTGCACGAGGACGCCCTGGTCGACATCGAGGTTGAGCACCTTCGCGAGCTCGCTGTTCAGGTCGGCCCCCTCGATCCCGAGGTAGGCGTGCTTGACCGAGCCGCCGTCGATGATCTGCTCGGCGACGCTCTTCGCCGTGTTGATCGGGACCGCGAACCCGATCCCGACCGACCCGCTGCCGCCGGAGCCGGTGGCGATCTGGGAGTTGACGCCGATCACGCGGCCGTCGGAGTCGATCAGCGGCCCGCCGGAGTTGCCGGGGTTGATCGCTGCGTCGGTCTGGATGACGTCGGAGATCGTGAACCCGTTCGGCGCGCTGATCTGGCGCTGCAGGGCGGAGATGATCCCGGAGGTGACGGTCCGGTCGAGGCCGTAGGGGTTGCCGATCGCGATCGCACCGTCGCCGACCTTGACGGCATCGGAGTCGCCGAGGTCGAGGGGCTGCGCATCGACGCTCCCGGGGTCGACCGAGAGGACCGCGATGTCGGTCGAGTCGTCGACGCCGAGGACCTTGGCCGGCACGGGATCGCCGTCCCCGAACTTGACGGTCACCGAGCTCGAGCCGTCGACGACGTGTGCGTTGGTGAGGACGTGGCCGTCGGAGTCGATCAGGATTCCGGACCCGGTCGCGGTGCCGCCTCCGGAGGGAGCGCCGAACGGGGATGACGATGCGGTCGGTTTCTCCTCGGCCTCGATGTAGGCGACTCCCTGAGCGTCGTCCTGGTAGACCTGGCCGACGGTTCGGTCGCTGCCCGAGGCGGGCTCGGTGTCGGGTGTGACCGGCGGCGAGCTCGCGACGGCCGAGCCGGACGAGTTGTCGACCGAGACGATGCCGGTGGAGATCGCCACGACCCCGAGGGCGACGGCGACGACGCCGCCCAGCAGGGCCGAGCCGAAGGAACTGCGGAAGAAGGTTCTGATTCGAGTCATAGCGGCGCCATGATGCGCCGCGACCTTCAGCGCGACTCAAAAAGCCGCTGAATGCAGGCTAAGACTTTTCCCCGATCCGCCTAAACGCGGCTCGGTTCTCAGCGCTCGTCCGTGAAGAGGTGCTCGCGGGTCATCTCCTCGTCGGAGACGAGCTCCCGAACGGCGGCCTCGGGATCGCCGGACCGCATCAGCGACTCACCGATCAGGACCGCGTCGACGCCGATCCGCTCGAGCTCGTCCACCTGTTCCGGGTCGCTGTAGCCGGACTCCGCGACGACCGTCTTGCCCGCGGGGACGTCGGTGATCAGCTCCGGAGTCGTCCTGGTGTCGACCGTCAGATCGCCGAGGTTCCGGTTGTTGATGCCGATCACGTCCGGGTCGAGCTTCAGCGCCCGCTCGAGATCGTCCTCGTCGTGGACCTCGATCATGCAGTCGAGGTCGACGGCCGTCGCCTCGTCGTAGAGCAGCCGCATGTCCTCGTCGGCGAGCGCCGCCACGATCAGCAGCACCGCATCGGCCCCGGCCAGCGACGCCTCCCAGAGCTGATAGGGATCGACGATGAAGTCCTTGCGGAGGATCGGGAGGGCCGTCGCATCGCGGGCGGCCTCGAGGTCGGCGAGCGACCCGTGGAAGTTCGGCTCGTCGGTGAGCACGGAGATCGCGGCGGCACCGCCGCGCTCGTAGGCCCCGACCACAGCCGCGACGTCGGCGTCGGGGTTGATCGAGCCCGCGGAGGGAGACCCGCGCTTGAACTCTGCGATCACCGAGAGCCCCGGCCTGACCAGCGCCTCCTTGAAGGGCCTGTGGCCGCCCCGGCCCGCAAGCCGCGAGCGGAGCTCCTCGCCCGGTCTTTCCGCGCTCCGCCTGCGGACGCCGTCGCGCGCCGCGTCGACGAGCTGATCCAACCTGCTCATCAGGCCGGGAGGCTACCGATCGCGAACGTCGGCGCCCAGCGGTCAGCCATCGTGGCTCCGGCCGTCCCGGTCGATGAGCCGGCGGAGCACATCGGCGGCAGCGCCGGAGTCGATCGCCTCCCGGGCGGCGTCGATTCCACCGGCGAGGTTCCCGGCCCCGCCGCCCACGTAGATGGCGGCACCCGCATTGAGCAGTGAGATGTCGGCCGCCGGCCCGTCCTCGCCGGCCAGGACCGCCCGAGTCGTCGCAGCGTTCTCCTCGGGCTCTCCCCCGGCGATCGTCTCCAGCGGCGCCTCCTCGAAGCCGAAGTCCTCGGGCTGCGCGAACCACTCGCTGGTCCCGCCGTCCCGGACCTCGATGACCCGGGTCCGGCCGGCGATCGAGATCTCGTCGAGCCCGTCGTCCGCGGCGACGACCAGAGCGTGCTCGCAGTCGAGGCCGGCCAACGCCTCGGCGATCGTCTCCTGGTAGCGGCGATCGGAGACGCCGAGCAGCTGCCGGGTGGCGCCCGCCGGGTTGGTGAGCGGCCCGAGGAAGTTGAAGATCGTCCGCACGGCGAGCTCCTTGCGCACGGGAACGACGTGCTTCATCGCGGCGTGGTGTGCGGGAGCGAACATGAACCCGAAACCGGTCTCGCGGAGCGCCGCCCCGACCTCAACCGGAGCCAGATCGATCTTCACTCCGAGCGCCTCGAGCACGTCCGCGGAGCCCGAGCGCGACGTGCTCGACCGGTTGCCGTGCTTCGCAACCGCGCAGCCCGCCCCGGCGGCGATCAGCGCGGCCGTCGTCGAGACGTTGAAGGTGGAGGGGCCTCCGCCCGTACCCGCCGTGTCGACGAGATCGCGCCGGCCCGCCTCGACGTGGGAGGCGAGGCTCCGCATCGTCCGCGCGAGACCGATCAGCTCGGGCACCGTCTCACCCTTGGCGCGCAGAGCGACCAGGAAGGCACCGGTCTGGACCTCTCCCGCGCGGCCCTCCATGATCTCCGCCAGCACCGCCGAGGCGTGATCGGCCGTGAGGTGCTCTCCGGAGCAGACGGCGTCGATGGCGCGGGTCAGGATCTCGTTCGGCATCCTCGGGCGCGTCAGTCTCTCACGCCGGGCTGTCCGCGGCCACTCCGATGAAGTTCGCGAGCATCCGCTTGCCGTGCGGCGTGAGGACCGACTCCGGATGGAACTGGACACCCTCGGCGGGAAGCTCACGATGACGGACCGCCATCACGACTCCCTCGAAGGAGGCGGACAGCTCGAACTCGTCGGGCAGCTCGGGATCGGCGACGAGCGAGTGGTAGCGACCGACCGTGAGCGGCTGCGGCAGCCCGGCGAAGATCGTCTTGCCGTCGTGCTCGATCTCGGCGTCCTTGCCGTGGATCGGATCTCCGCGAAGCACCCGGCCGCCGAAAGCCTCGACCATCGACTGGTGTCCCAGGCAGACGCCGAGCGTCGCGATCCCGGACTCGGGGAAGCGCCGCGATGCCTCGACCGAGACGCCGGCCTCGGCCGGCGTGCACGGGCCCGGCGAGATGACGAGCCGGTCGGGCCCCCGAGCGAGCAGCTCCTCCACCCCCTCGACGTCGTTTCGCACGACGTCGATCGAAGCGCCGAGCTCGCCCAGGTACTGAACGAGGTTGTAGGTGAACGAGTCGTAGTTGTCGATTACGAGAACCCTCATCCCCACTCCGGATGCTCGACGGCGAGATCGACGGCCCGGAAGATCGCCTTCGCCTTCTGCAGCGACTCGCGGTACTCGTAGTCGGGCTTCGCGTCGGCGACCGTGCCGCCGCCGGCCTGGACGTGCGCACGGCCGTCCTTGACGACGACGGTGCGGATGTGGATCGCGACGTCGAGGTCGCCGCGGAAGTCCAGGTAGCCGATCGCACCGCCGTAGGAGCCGCGCTTGTGCGGCTCGACCTCGTCGATGATCTGCATCGCCCGCACCTTCGGGGCGCCGGACAGCGTTCCCGCCGGGAGCGCGGAACGCAGCACGTCCATGGCGCCGAGCCCATCGCGGAGGCGCCCCGACACCCTGCTGACGATGTGCAGCACGTGACTGTAGGTCTCGACCGCCATCAGCTCGTCGACGACCACCGAGCCGTATTCGGAGACCCGGCCGAGATCGTTGCGCCCGAGGTCGACGAGCATCACGTGCTCGGCCCGCTCCTTCGGATCGGCGAGGAGCCTCTCGGCGTTGGCCCGGTCCTCGTCCTCGTCCTCGCCTCGCGGGTAGGTGCCGGCGATCGGCCGCGTCTCGACCCGGCGCCCGGCGACCTTCACCAGCGGCTCCGGCGACGCCCCGGCGATCTCGAAGTCGCCGAAGTCGAGGAAGTACATGTAGGGCGATGGGTTCACCGCCCGCAGCCCGCGATAGATCGAGAACGCCTCGACCGGGCACGGCGCCGAGAACCGCTGCGAGGGGACGACCTGGAAGGCGTCCCCGGCGCGGATGTACTCGACGATCCGGGCGACGTTCGCCTCGAACTGCTCACGGGTCAGGTTCGACGACCACTCGACGGGGCCGGCGGGCGGTTCCCGGCCGGGGGCGGCCTCGGGGATGGCGCCGCGGAGCCTCCCCCTCGCCTCGTCGATGAGCCCGCAGGCGCGCCCGTATGCATCGTCGATGCCGTCGTCGGCGAACGCCAGCGCGATGATCGAGAGCTCGTGCTTGTGGTGGTCGAAGGCGACGATCAGCTCGCAGACCATCAGCGCGAGGTCGGGCAGGCCGAGCGGATCCGGATTCGGCTCGCCGAGCGGCTCGACGGTCCGGACGAGGTCGTAGCCGAACAGCCCGACCGCGCCCCCCGCGAACGGGACCTCCTCGGGGGCGGCGAGCCGGTAGCGGGCCAGCGCCTCGGCCACCGCGCCGTACGGGTCGGGAGCGGCGCTCCGCCGGGCCGGCTCGGAGCCGGACGCGATGCCGTCGTCCCACTCCAGAAGCTCACCGTCCGCCCATCTGAGCTGCACGTGCGGGCTGAAGCCGAGGAACGAATACCGGCCGAGGCGTCCGCCCTGCTCGGCGGACTCGAGCAGGAACGAAGGGCCGTCGTCGCGCAACTTCAGGAAGGCCGAGACCGGCGTCTCGGTGTCGTCGACGAACGTCTCCACGACCGGCACCACGTTGCCGTCGGCGGCGAGCTCGCGAGCCCGCTCGAGTGTCGTGCGCGCCGGGCTCAAGACCGGCGCTCTCGGCGGCGCTCGTTGAGGACGTCGAGCCCGGACGCGGCACCGAGCCCGCGGGACGCGAGCGCCACCTCGAGGTGATAGAGCAGATCGGCCGTCTCCTCGGCGACCCGCTCGTCCGACTCGCCGGCGACGGCGCGGGCGACCTCGTCGGCCTCCTCGCGCACCTTCTCCCCGATCAGCTGCGGATCGGCGAGCAGCCTCGCCGTGTAGGAGCCGTCCGGCCGCTGCTCGCGGCGCGCCGCGATCGTCCGCTCGAGCGCGGGCAGTGCTTCGTGGCTGACCGGCGCCGGATCGCCCGTCGCCGACCTGTAGAAGCAGGTGCGCTCGCCGGTGTGGCAGGCGGGCCCGGCGGGATCGACGAGCGCGAGGACGGCGTCGGCGTCGCAGTCGTAGCGGAGCTCACGGACCCTCTGGACGTTCCCGGAGGTCTCCCCCTTGTGCCAGAGCTCCCCCCGGGAACGGCTCCACAGGTGGACCTCGCCGGTCTCGATCGTCAGCTTCAGGGCATCGGCGTTCATCCATGCCAGGGTCAGGACCTCGCCCGTGGCCGCGTCCTGGATGACGCACGGAACGAGGCCGCGGTCGTCGAATGCGATCTCGTCGATCATGGGCGTCAGTCTAGGCCCGCCTCCGTGACGGGAGGCCTCAGTACTGCGGGTCGTCGCTCGTGTCCGGCGTCAAGTACGCCTGAGAGAGGCCGCCGTCGACGAGAAAGCTGGAAGCGGTGACGTAGGAGCTCTCGTCGCCCGCGAGGAACAGGGCGCCGTTGGCGATCTCCTTCGCGAGGGCGAAGCGGCCGAACGGGAGGTGGACGAGACGGCGCGCCGCCTTCCTCGGATCGCTCGCGAACAGCTCCTGCAGCAACGGGGTGTCGACCGGGCCGGGGCAGAGCGAGTTGACCCGGACGCCGCGGTGCGCGAACTCGACGCCGAGCTCCCGCGACATCGCCAGGACCGCTCCCTTCGAGGCCGTGTAGGAGATCTGCGAGACGGCCGCGCCCATCACCGCAACGAAGGAGGCCGTGTTGATGACGGATCCCCCGTTCTCGTTCTCGAGCAGGTGCGGGATCCCGTACTTGCAGCAGAGGAAGACGCTGCGGAGGTTGACGTCCTGCACCCTCTGGAACACCTCGAGGCTCGTGTCGAGGATCGATGCGTCCTCGGGCGGGTTGATGCCGGCGTTGTTGAAGAGGACGTCGATCTTCCCGAAGCGCTCCCGTGCCTCGGCGTACATGCCCTCGACCTGGCCGGGGTCGGTGACGTCGGCGACGATCGTCATCTCCCCCTCCGAGCCCTCCGCGAGATCGACGCCGACGACGTGGGCGCCCTCGGTCGCGAACAGCCGCGCCGTCTCGGCGCCGATGCCGCTGGCGGCTCCCGTGATCACGCAGACCTTGTCCTCGAGGCGTCCGGGACGTTCGACCATTGCTCAATCCTCCTCGGTCGCGAAATAGACGTTCTTGACGTCGGTGTAGTGCTCGAGCGCGTCGGGACCGAGCTCGCGGCCGACGCCGGACTGCTTGAAGCCGCCGAACGGGGTCGACACCCTGACCGAGGAGTTCGAGTTGACCGAGATCACTCCCGTGTCGAGCGCACGAGCGACGCGCAGGGCGCGGGCCCCGTCGCCGGTCCAGACCGAGCCGGAAAGCCCGTAGATCGTGTCGTTGGCGATGGCGACGGCCTCGGCCTCGTCGGCGAATGGGATCACCGCGGCCACCGGCCCGAAGACCTCCTCGCGGGCGACGCGGACGTCGTTGGTCGCCGGCTCGAGCACGGTCGGCGGGAACCAGAAGCCGGGTCCGTCCGGCACGTCGCCGCGAAACGCGACGGAGACTTCACCGTCGAGGAAGGACGCGACGGTCTCGCGGTGGGATTCGGAGATCAGAGGTCCCATCTGGGTGGCCTCGTCGAGCGGGTCGCCGACGACCATCGACCGGACCGTCCGTTCGAGCGCCGCCATGAAGTCGTCGACGGCCTCGCGCTGGACGAGGATCCGCGATCGGGCGCAACAGTCCTGGCCGGCGTTGCCGAAGACGGCGAACGGGGCCGCAGCCGCGGCGGCCTCGATGTCGGCGTCGGCGAAGACGACGTTCGCCGACTTGCCGCCGAGCTCGAGGGTCACCCGCTTGATCGTCTCCGCGGCCCCGGCGGCGATCCCGCGTCCGACCTCCGTGGACCCGGTGAAGGCGATCTTGGCGACGTCCGGATGCTCCACCAGGCGCCGGCCGCAGACCGACCCCGGACCGGGAACGACGTTGAGCACGCCGTCGGGGATCCCGGCGTCGATCGCGATCCGCTCGAGCTCGAGTGCGGTCAGCGGTGTCAGCTCGGCGGGCTTCAGCACCACGGTGTTGCCGGCAGCCAGCGCCGGGGCCGTCTTCCAGGAGGTGATGACGAGCGGGAAGTTCCAGGGAACGATCAGACCGACGACGCCGAGCGGCTCGCGGAACGTCATGTCGACGCCGCCGGCGACCGGGATCGTCTGGCCGAGCAGGCGCTCGGGGGCGGCTGCGTAGTAGCGGAAGCAATCGACGACCATCGCCATCTCGCCGCGGGCATCCGCGATCGGCTTGCCGGCGTTGCGCGCTTCGAGCACGGCGAGATCGGCGGCGTGGTCCTCGAGGCCGTCCGCCAGGCTCCGGAGGAGTCGCGACCGCTCCGCCGGGGCGACGGCGCGCCATGCGCCGAACGCGTCCTTCGCGCGGGCGACCGCCTCGTCGACGTCCGCCGCGTCCGCACGCGGCACGGCCGCCATCACCTCGGCGCTGGCGGGCTCTATGACCTCGATCATCCACTCACCTCCTGCTCGGCTGCCTCGACCAGCGATCTGATCACGTTCGACCTCGCGTCCTCCTCAGGGTGCCAGAGGACGCCGAGCGCGTACCTGCGCCCCGGTACCTCGATGGCCTCGATCAGGTCGTCCTCCGCCGAGCGCCCACTGATCTCGAGGCCGGCCCCGAGCCGGCCGATGCCCTGGTGGTGATGGGACTTGACGGCCGCCCGCCCGGAGCCGATCGCGCGGGCCGCCAGCGATCCGGGCTCGACCTCGACCTCGTGCTCGCTGAAGGTGCCCGGCACCTCGCGATGACGGATGCTGCCGCCGATCCGGTCGGGCACGTGCTGGTCGATCGTCCCGCCGCAGGCGACGTTGAGCATCTGCATGCCCCGGCAGATCCCCAGGGCCGGCATGTCACGCTCGATCGCCCGGCGCAGCAGGGCGACCTCGAACCGGTCGCGCTCGAGACGCTGCCCGGTCGTCTCCGGGGCGGGCTCGGCGCCGTAGGCGGCGGGGTCGATGTCGGAGCCGCCGGCGAGCAGGAGCGCATCGATCCGGTCGAGCAGCAGGTCGGGGTCCTCGGTCACCGCGGGATCCGGAGGCAGGATCGCACCGATCCCGCCGGCCGTCTGGATCGCGGTGGCGTAGGTCCTCGGCGCCAGGGCGACGACGACGTCCCAGGATGCCCACCGCGCCTGCTCGATCGCGGCGCAGATGCCGATCAGCGGCCTGCTCACCTTCGACGCGGCCGCCCGGTCAAAGTCGTTCGAAGCCGCGGAAGAGGTCGAAGTCCGTCACCGCCGCCTCGGCTGCGTTGAGCTCGATCCGGGCCCGGTTCAGGTAGTGATCCACCACCTCCTCGCCGAACGCCTCCCGCGCCACCTCGCTGGCCCCGAACAGGTCCCGCGCGTCGTACAGGTTGGTCGATACGCGAGGCGCCTCCGACTTGTACGCGTTCCCGTCGAGCGGCGGCTCGAGCGGCAGCTCGGCGTCGATCCCGTGAAGCCCGGCGGCGATCATCGCGCTCAGCGCCAGGTAGGGATTGACGTCCGCCCCGGGCAGCCGGTTCTCCACCCGGAGGCCCTCGCCGTGCCCGACCACCCGCAGCGAGCAGGTCCGGTTGTCGTGCCCCCACGCGACGGCGGTCGGGGCGAACGAGCCCTCGGCGAAGCGCTTGTAGGAGTTGACGTAGGGCGCGAACATGAGCGTCATCTCCCGCATGCAGGCGATCTGGCCCGCGATGAAGTGATCGAACATCGCCTGGTCGGCTGCGAACGCATTCGCACCGCTCCCGGCGTCGGCGAGGGAGCAGTGGATGTGGCAGCTGTTGCCCTCGCGCTCGTTGAACTTGGCCATGAACGTGATCGCGACGTCCTCCTGTGCCGCGATCTCCTTCGCTCCGTTCTTGTAGATCGCGTGTTCGTCGGCGGTCCGAAGGGCGTCGGAGTAGCGGAAGTTGATCTCGTGCTGGCCGAGGTTGCACTCTCCCTTCGAGCTCTCGACCGTGAGGCCGGCGGCCATCATCTCGTTGCGGATCCGGCGGATCAGCGGCTCGACGCGCGCGGTGCCCAGCAGCGAGTAGTCGACGTTGTAGAGGTTCGCCGGCTCGAGGTCGCGATAGCCCCGCCTCCACGCTTCCTCGTACGCGGTCATGAAGACGATGAACTCGAGCTCGGTCCCGGCGTTCGCGATCAGCCCGCGCTCCGCGAGACGGTCGAGCTGCCGCTTCAGGATCTGCCGCGGTGAGGCGACGACGGGCTCGCCGTCGGCCCACTGCAGGTCGCCCATCACCAGGACGGTCCCGTCGTGCCAGGGGACGGGGCGAAGCGTGTCGAGGTCGGGCTTCATCTCGAAGTCGCCGTAGCCGCGCTCCCACGAGGACATCTCGTAGCCGTCGACCGTCTCCATGTCGACGTCGACCGCGAGCAGGTAGTTGCAGCCCTCGGCGCCGTTGTCCGCGACCTCGTCGAGGAAGTGGCTCGCGGTCAGTCGTTTGCCCTGGAGCCGTCCCTCCATGTCGGCGATCGCAAGCAGCACGGTGTCGACCGTGCCGTTCGCGACCGCCTGCTTGAGCTCGTCGAGCGTCACCCGGGCCAGACTACGCCCCGGCGGCGGGTTCGTCTTCCTCGCCCTCCAGGACCCGCCCGGTGTCGTCGGTCGCGACCTGCCTGATCGGGCCCTCGAACTTGTTGCGGGCGCTGAGCATCCACCACAGGCCGACGGCTGCGATCACCGCCAGCACGGTGAACGGCGCGTAGTTGACGTACTTCCAGTCGAAGTCGTCGGTCCACGGTGCGCCGGCTGCCCCCTGCGGCAGGCTGAAGACGATCACGCACAGGATCACCCAGATGACCGCGATCGGGTTGATCCACTTGTACTTGCGGCCGAGCGTCCACGGCCCGGGCTCGAACGAGTCGCCCTTCCGCCACCGCAGATAGACGGGCAGCACGTAGGCGATGTAGAGCCCGATCACGGTGATCGAGACGACCGCGTAGAACGCGTAGGTGTAGTCGTTCTCGTCGCCGATCAGGGCCGGCAGCGTGACGACGAGAGCGCAGAGCGCCATGAAGATCACCGAGAAAGCGGGCACCCGGTGGTGGTTCAGCCTCGTCCAGATGCGATGGCCCGGGACGGCGCGGTCGCGCGAGAACGCGTAACACATCCGCGAGGCGCTGGTCAGGCAGGCCATCCCGCAGAACAGCTGCCCGACGGTGGCGATCAGGATCACCATCTTCGCCGCCCACGGGTCGAGCGAGCTGTCGAAGATCGCCAGCGACGAGCCGAGGCCCTGGTTGGTCACGAACCCGACCTTGGTCGCCGCGAATGTGATCGCGAGCAGGACGAGCCAGCCGATCGCGCCGGCCCAGAAGACCGACCGCCAGACCCCGCGAGCGGCGCCGATGGCCGCCCCTCGGGTCTCCTCGCTGACGTGGGCGGACGCGTCGTAGCCGGTCTGCGTGTACATCGTCAGCAGGAAGCCCAGCGGGAGCACGTAGAACCAGAAGCCGAAGCCGTTGGTCGCACCGTCGAACAAGCCGGTGGCGTTGATCTTGTCGGTGAAGACGAAGTCGGCGCTCTGATGCGAGTCCGGGACGATGATCAGGATCGCGATGATCACCGCGACTCCGAGCACGTGCCATCCGACCGAGATGTTGTTGAAGAGCGCGACCAGCGGCGAGGAGAAGATGTTGATCAGCGAGTGGATGACCAGGAACAGCGCGAAGAGGGCGAACGTCTCGGGCAGGACATGCGCTGAGTCTCCGAAGTTGATGAATCCGAGGTCGAGGCCGTAGAGGCTCAGCAGGTAGTAGGCGAACTGAGCCGATGCGTAGACGACCGAGGCGACGACGCCGACGAGGCCGACCAGGTTGAACCAGCCGGTGAACCAGCCCCACGTCTTGCCCCCGAGATCCGACGCCCAGTAGTAGATGCCGCCGGCGGTCGGGTACTTGGAGACCAGCTCCGACATCGAGACGGCCACGAGCAGGATCAGGCCGCAGACGATCGGCCAGCCCCAGGAGATCGCGATCGGGCCGCCGCCGTTCCACGCGAAGGCATAGGTCGTGAAGCACCCGGCGAGGACCGAGATGATCGTGAACGAGATCGCGAAGTTGGAGAAGCTGCTCCAGGCGCGATCGAGGGACTGCTTGTACCCGAGCTTCGCGAGTGTCGCTTCGTCGTCGCTCTGGGTCGTGTCGGATGCGGCCATCTACTCCCCTTCAGTGGCTCCGGTGGACGGAGCGACCCTATGCCGCCGCCCCCGGCCGGGTCAAGAGCATTCTTCAGCCGACGACGGTTTCGATCGGAGCCGCATGCCCGGAAGCCTGCTTCCGGAAGTCAATGCCGTCAATCGATGCCGAGCCGGTCGAGCAGCGACTCGTCGCGCCGCCAGTGCTCCCGGACCCTGACGCGAAGGTCGAGGAACACCTTCGAACCGAGCTCGCGCTCGAGCTCACGCCTCGCTGCGGTGCCGATCTCGCGGATCATCCGGCCGCCCCTGCCGACGAGGATCTTCTTCTGCGAGAGAGACTCGGCCCAGATGTCGGCGCGAACCTCGACGATGCCGTCAGCACGGCCGTCGATCGACTCGACCTCGACCTCGACCGCGTGCGGGATCTCCTCCCGGGTGCGGCGGAGGACCTGCTCGCGGATCAGCTCGGCGAGGTGGATCTCGCTCGGCAGGTCGCTGTGCTCGCCCGCCGGGTACAGGAGCGGGCCGTCGGGCATCAGCTCGGCGAGGCGGGCGCGCAGCTCGGCGACGCCGGTGCCGCGGCGGGCGCTGATCGGGAATACCTCGTCGACCATCTCGAGCTCCCCCGCGGCCGCGAGGGCGGCGACCAGCTCGTGCCGTTTCAGCCGGTCGATCTTGTTGACCGCGCAGATCACCGGTGCCTCCGGCTTGCCGGCTTCGATCATCGCGGCGATGAAGCGGTCACCCGGCCCGATTCCCTGCTCGCCGTTCAGCACGAAGAGGATCGCGTCGGACTCCGCGAGCTCGCGCTCGACCCGCCTCTGCATCCGCTCGGTCAGGACGTCGCGCGGCTTCTGGACGCCGGGAAGGTCGGTCAGGACCATCTGCCACGACTCGTCGCGGGCCGTCGCGACGCCGCGGACCGCGCGCCTCGTCGTCTGCGGCCGATCGGAGACGATCGCAACCTTCGACCCGACGAGCGCATTGGCGAGGGTCGACTTGCCGACGTTGGGTCGCCCGGCGAGGCCGATGAACCCGGAGCGGGTCACGACTCGCTGACCGCCCGCCGGCTCGCGGCCTGCTCAACCGGCGGGCACATCACCGTCGTCCCCCCGCAAGCCGGCGACGATCCGCGCCTGGAGCGCGAGCATCTCACCGTCGTCGGCCTCGTGGTCGTAGCCGCAGAGGTGAAGCACGCCGTGAACCGCCGCTTCGACGAGGTCCTCCGTGTGAGCCGGGCAGATCAGGACGTCACCGAGCTCGCGTGGTCCGGCGCTCGGCCCGGCCCCGTCGATCGGGAACGAAAGCACGTCGGTTGGCCGGTCGCGCCCGCGGTGCTCG
>JAGQUO010000070.1:2046-13427 GCA_020438445.1 Solirubrobacterales bacterium | reverse complement strand
CTCCTCGCTGTCGCTGAGGTTGCGGACGCGGCGCGGGGTGGGGGCGTCGACCCGGGCGAGGCCGCCGGGGCCGAGCCGCTGCCTCGAGCCGTCGCCGAATTCGAACTCGACCTCGCCGCGGTGGACGAAGTAGAGCTCCTCCTGTTCGTCGTGGAAGTGGCTGCCGGTCTCGTAGGCCGGCGGCAGCACGATCGCGTTGACCCCGAACGCGGTGACCCCGAGCTCCTTGCGGATCTTCCGGAACCCGGGGCCCTCGCCGAGGTCGTCGAGAGCGGCAACCGACCAGCCCTCGCCGCTCTCGACCGCTTCGCCGGACACGATCAGCCCTCGGCCGGCGGCGCCGGAGGTGACGGCTGCGACGTCTCCGCCGGCAGCGGCGCCTCGTTGACCGGGAGCTGCTCGGGACCCGGCAGCGACGGCGCGTCGGCCGGGTACGTCTGCGGCGGCAGATCCAGGATCCGCGGGTGGATCTCGGTCAGCAGCAGCAGGAACGCGCCGGCCCGGGTCGAGTAGGCCAGCGACATCCGCAGCGCGTCGTGCATCGTCGCCGACTGCTTGCCCGTGAACAGGATCCGCCACCAGGTCACGAACGCCGCCCCCATGTAGAGGTAGGAGAGGCCGAAGATGATCAACTGCTGAGGGAAGCTGAGCAGGTACTTGAAGAACGTGTGGGCCCTCCGGTACTCGACCTGCTGCGGCGCCACCTCGACCCGGACCGGGTAGTCGTCGCGGTCGGGCATGAACGGCGGCCATTCGTCGGTGATCAGCAGCATCCAGCCGCCGATCTGCGCGCTCAGCTTGACATAGCCCGCAACGAAGTCGTAGAGGCCCTGCGGGTAGCGCTTGGTGAACAGCATCGCGAACCAGGCGACGATCGCGGCCAGCAGCGCGACGATCCCGTAGAGCGAAAGCCAGATGTACCAGGGGATTGCGACGATCATCCGGAAGAACACCGTGAGGCGGTTCCGGGGCTCGGCGTAATCCGCATCGAAGCGGATTGGATTCATGGGGTTGCTCCCTCCGTAGCTGTACCTGCCGGCGGGCAATATATGCGCGGGCGCGGATCCCTCGCCCGTCATGGCGACCGCGTAACCTTCCCGCCCCGAAAGCGCCGCCGTCGGCTGCGGCGTCAAACCGACAACCGAACGAGGAGCCCGGTGGCAGACATCTACCCGAAGCAGTACCTGATGACGGCAGGCCCGACGCCGCTTCCGCCGGCCGTCTCGCAGGTCATGGCCGAGCCGATCCTCTACCACCGCGCTCCCGCCTTCGTCGAGATCTACGAGCGCGTCCTCGAACGCCTCCCCAAGGTCTTCCGGACGGAGAACGACGTGCTCTGCTTCGCCTCGACCGGATCCGGCGGGCTCGAGTCCGCCGTCGCCAACCTCACCCGCCCCGGCGAGCCGGCCCTGGTCGCCTCCTGCGGCAAGTTCGGCGAGCGCTGGGCGGAGCTCTGCGAGGCCTTCGGCGCCGAGCTGGAGCACGTCTCCTTCGAGTGGGGGGAGAAGGTCGACCCGGAGCGGGTCGATGCGGCGCTGGCTGCGATGCAGCGCAAGCCCAAGGTCGTCTTCACGACCCAGTCCGAGACGTCGACCGGCGTCGTCAACGACATCGCCGCCCTCGCCGAGGTCGCGCGCGGCCACGACGCCCTCCTCTGTGTCGACGCGGTGTCGGGGCTCGGCGCGGTGGAGCTGAAGCAGGACGAGTGGGGGGTGGACGTCGTGGTCACGGGCTCACAGAAGTCGCTGATGTGCCCGCCGGGCCTCGGTTTCGCATCGGTCTCCGAGCGCGCGCTCGAGCTTGCCGCCGCCGGTCCGGGCGGCCGCTACTACTTCGACTGGAACCGAACCGCGGCCGGCCAGCGCAAGTCACCGCCCGATTCACCGTTCACGACCGCCGTCACCCTGTTCCGGGCGCTGGACGTCGCGCTCGAGCAGATCTTCGCCGAAGGCCTCGACGAGGTCTTCGAGCGCCACGCGATCCTCGCCCGGGCCGCCCGCGCCGGAATCGCCGGGCTCGGGCTCGAGCGGTTCGGACCCGACGATCCTGACGCCAACGTAGTCACCGCCGCCCGGCTGCCCGACGACATCGACGGTGCCGCGGTGCCGAAGACGATGCGCGACCGTTACGGCGTGACGGCCGCGGGCGGACAGGGGCACCTGAAGGGGAAGATCGTGCGGATCGCGCACTGCGGCTACTACGGCGCCTTCGACATCGTGATCGCACTCGGCGCGCTCGAGCTGGCCCTGCGTGACTGCGGCTACGACGTCGAGCCCGGCGCGGGCACGTCGGCCGCGCAGCGGGTCTTCAGCGAGGCGGGCTCGCCGGCACCGGTCGGCTGAGCGGCCCGGTCCACCGTCAGCAACCCGCAACTGGAGGAAGATCGATGAGCGACAGACCCAAGGTCCTGGTCAAGGAGAAGATCGCCGAGGCGGGAGTCGACCTGCTTCGCGAGAGCTTCGACGTCGAGGTCGGGACCGACTGGGCGGACGGCGAGCTCGATGAGCGGATCGGCGAGTTCGACGCGATCCTGATCCGCTCGGCCACGAAGATGACGCCGGAGCTGATCGGCAGGGCCGGCCGGCTGCGAGCGATCGGGCGCGCCGGCACCGGCGTCGACAACGTCGACATCGAGGCCGCCACCAAGCGCGGCATCATCGTCGCCAACGCGCCGGAGTCGAACTCCGTCGCCGCCGCCGAGCACACGCTGGCGCTGGCGCTGGCGCTGTTCCGGAACATCCCGCAGGCTCATTCGACGCTCGTCCGCGGCGAATGGGCTCGCTCGCGGTTCGGCGGCAACGAGCTCTACGGGAAGACGCTCGGCGTGATCGGCTTCGGCCGCATCGGCCAGCTCGTTGCCCGGCGGGCCCTCGCGTTCGACATGGAGGTGCTGGCCTTCGACAAGTTCGTCTCGGCCGAGCGCTTTCGCGAGCTCGGAGTCGAGGGCGTCGACATCGACGAGCTCTACGAGCGCGCCGACCTGATCACGATCCACCTCCCGAAGACGCCCGAGACGATCGACTGGATCGACGACGAGGCGCTCGCGAAGATGAAGGACGGAGTGCGGATCGTCAACTGCGCCCGCGGCGAGCTGATCGACCTCGACGCACTCGCCGCTGCGCTCGACTCCGGCAAGGTGGCCGGAGCCGCGCTCGACGTCTTCCCCTCCGAGCCGATGACCGAGCACCCGCTCTTCGGCCGCGAGGACGTCGTCGTCACCCCGCACCTCGGTGCCTCCACGGCGGAGGCTCAGGATCGCGCCGGCATCGTCACGGCCGAGCAGATCGAGGCAGCCCTGACCGGCGGGGTCGTAACGAACGCGGTCAACATCACCTCGGTGCGGCCGGAGACGATGGAGGCGCTCGCTCCCTTCGTCCCGCTCTGCGAGAAGCTCGGGCGCCTCGCCCAGGGCCTCGGGAACGGCTCGGTCGACCGGGTCGAGGTCGAGGTCCGCGGGCGCCTCGCCGAACACGACACCCGGCTGCTCGGGATCTCGACCCTCGTGGGGATCCTCTCGGGCCACACCGAAGAGCCTGTGAACCTCGTCAACGCTCCCAGCGTTGCGGAGGAGCGCGGAATCGACCTCGTCGAGACGACGGACACGCTGTCGCCTGACTTCACCGAGCTGATCACCGTGCGGATCGACTCCGGGGGCGAGACCGTCGAGGTCGCCGGCACCGGAGTCGGGCCCCGCAACGATCCCTACCTCGTCCGCGCCTGGGGCCAGGACTTCTACCTGCCGTTCGCCGATCACGTGGTGGTGTTCAGGTACGACGACAAGCCGGGCATGATCGGCCTCGTCGGCTCGACGTTCGGGGAGCACGGCGCGAACATCGTGTCGGCGGCGGTCGGAGCCGAGGCCGATGCGCCGGAGGCGGTGATGGCGCTGACGACCGACGCTCCGGTCCCGGCCGATGTCGTCGACGAGATCGCGAGCCGCGACGACTTCCATCGCGGCAAGGCGGTCGACTTCTAGCGCGACGGTCCCGCCGGCGAGCCGGCTGTCGTTAGGGTGCGTCGATGCGCGCCGTGTTCATCAGCCGCCATGGCGGCCCCGAGGTGCTGGAGGTCCGGGAGCGCCGCGACCCTCAGGTCGCGGGCGGCGAAGTGCGGATCGAGGTGCGCGCGGCCGGCATCAACTTCGCCGATCTCCTTGCGAGGACCGGCATGTACCCCGATGCGCCGAAGCCGCCCTGCGTCGTCGGCTACGAGCTCGCCGGGGTGGTCGAGTCGACGGGGCCCGGGGTCGAGTCGGTCGCGGTCGGGGACCGGGTCATGGCGGCCACCCGGTTCGGCGGCCACGCCGAGCTCTGCACCGTTGCCGAGCGCGACGTGATCCCGCTCCCGGACTCGCTCAGCTTCGAGCAGGGAGCGGCGGTCCCGGTCAACTACGGCACCGCCTACGCCGGGCTCGTCCTGATGGGCGGCCTCCGCGAGGGCGACCGCGTCCTCGTCCACGCCGCCGCCGGCGGAGTCGGTCTCGCGGCGGTGCAGATCGCATCGGCCCGCGGCGCCGAAGTGTTCGGCACCGCATCGGCCTCCAAGCACGACGCTATCCGGGCCCAGGGCGTCGATCACGCCATCGACTACAGGACGACCGACTTCGAGGAGGCGGTGGCCGGGATCACCGGCGGGGAGGGAGTGGACATCGCCTTCGACGCGATCGGGCCGTCGAGCTTCCGCAAGGACTACCGCCTGCTCCGGCCCGGCGGGAAGCTCGTCTGTTACGGGCTCAGCGAGGTCCAGACCGGCGAGGGGCGGAACCTCCGGGCGGCGCTCAGGAGCCTGGCATCGATGACGACCGCGACGATGCCCTGGTGGAAGAGCCTGGCGATCATGAACGAGAACAAGGGGGTCTTCGGTCTCAACATGTTGCACTGGTGGGACCGCGAGGGCAGCCTCGACCGCGTCGTCGGGCCGCTGCGCGACGATCTCGCGGCGGGGCGGATCGAGCCCGTGGTCGCCGCGTCCTTCCCGTTCGATCAGGCCGCGGACGCGCATCGCTACATCCACTCCCGCCGGAACGTCGGCAAGGTCGTGCTGGTGCCGTCCTAGCGGCCGTTGCGCCCCGGGGGGCTCCCGGGGTCAGGCGGCGTGGGGGCGGGGTCGGCTGGTCGGTGAGGTGGGTTTCGGCTGGGAGGGTGGTGGACCAGCCTGCCGGGCTCCCTCGTCGGGCCGGAATGCTGATTTCGACCATCACGTGGTCGTTTTCTGCGACCGAGCCCGGTGGATGGCAAGAAACGCCGACCGGGTCGTCGGTTCTTGCCATCGAGCGTCTGATCGGTCCGTTCGCGGCCGCCGGGTGTCGCCAGTCTCCCTTCCCCAGCCACAACCCCCGGTCGCCCGCCTCGGCGTCCGTGCCTCGCCCGCCGGCTCGAGATCAGGCCGGCTGCCCGGGCAGCGATCCGTGCCTCGCTACGCCGGCTGCGTGGTGGGTTCGGCTGCCGGAGGCTCGTCCCCGGCGGCGTCCGGCTCTGCCGGCGGCCGCGGGTCCAGCACCTTGAAGACGACGGCGATCGAGGCCGCAACCGGGATCGCGATCAGGGCGCCGAGGATGCCGGCGATCTGCGCGCCTGCGAAGAGGACGACGATCGCGACCAGGGGGTTCACCTTCACGGCGCGGCCGTAGAGGAGGGGCTGGACGACCCGGTCCTGGATCTGCTGGAAGGCGACGAACGCGGCGAGCCAGATCAGGAGCGCGGTCGGGAACGAGTGGAGGGCCGCGACCGCGGCGACGACGAGACCCCCGATCGTCAGGCCGATCAGGGGCACGAGGTCGAAGAGGGCGACGAGGATCGCGAGCGGCACCGCCAGGTCGACACCGAGGACCTCGAGCATGCCCCAGGCGAACAGCCCGGCGACGATGGCGAGCGAGAGGTTGACCGTGACGTATCCGCGGACGACTCCGTAGATCCCGGCGGCGATCGCGCGGCCGCGGCGCTCGCGCTCCCCGCCCACCCAGGACAGGAACCGATCGAGCAGGCCCGGGCCCTCGAGCAGCAGGAAGAAGGCGAGCACGATCACGGTGATCGCGCTGACGAGGTGCTTGAGGAGGGAGACGGTGAAGGACTCGAGCTCGCCGGCCGCGTCCGAGAAGTCGCCCGGCAGCTGCGCGGCCTGCGACTTCAGGGTGTCGGTCAGGTGGTACTGCTCGTTGAGGTCGCGGAACTGCTGGTTGTCGTTGGCCCAGTCCTCGGCGTCACGGACGTATTCGGGTCCGAGGGACCCGACCTGCTCGACCTCGTCGACCATCGGGGGGATCACGTTGAGGACGAGGAAGGCGAGGGCGAGGAATGCGGCGACGAACGTGATCGAGATCGCCAGCCATCGGGGCGGGTTGTGGCCGCGGACGCGGACGCGCTGCACGAGCTCCACCGCGGGGGCGAGGGCGAGCGCCAGGAACAGCGCGGTGATCAGCCAGCGGATCGTCGTGTCGATCTTGACGACGACGAGCCCGAGGAGCACCGCGGCACCGATCGTCAGGATCGCGACGGCGACGATCCTGAACACCGTCCGGGAGTCGATCTTGTCGCGGTTCATGTCTTCTGCTTCCCCTGGTGGTTGCAGGATTCCCCGTCTCCGCTAGAGTCCCTGCCGGATGACCTGCCGGCCGACCAGCCTCGCGCTTCTCCTTCTCCTCCCCCTCCGGGGGGAATAGCGCTGGGCGGCGCGACAGCCGCGAGAGACAAGGGAATCCACACCACCAGAGAGAAGGAAGCAGCGGAATGAACGCTGATGGCACCGCCTCCGACCGAGGCACAGACGCAAAGGGCGAGTTCGAGCGGGTCGAGATCTTCGACACCACGCTGAGGGACGGCGAGCAGTCGCCCGGGATCTCCCTGAACACGCAGGAGAAGGTCGAGATCGCAAGCCAGCTCGCACGCCTGGGGGTCGACGTGATCGAGGCCGGGTTCCCGATCACCTCGCCGGGCGACTTCGAGGCGGTGCAGGCGATCTCCCGGACCGTGAGCGGACCGGTGGTCTGCGGGCTGGCCCGGACCCAGAAGGGCGACATCGACGCGGCCTGGGGTGCGGTCAAGGACGCGGAGCGGCCGCGCATCCACACGTTCATCTCGACCTCCGACATCCACATCGAGCATCAGCTCCGCACCGACCGCGACGATGTCCGCGGTCAGGCGAAGGCCGCCGTCGCCCACGCCCGCGAGCTCTGCGCCGACATCGAGTTCTCGCCGATGGACGCGACCCGCGCCGATGTCGAGTTCACCGCCGAGGTCTGCGGGATCGCGATCGCCGAGGGCGCCGGCGTGATCAACATCCCCGACACCGTCGGCTACACGACCCCGGCTGAGTACACGGCCTACCTGACGCGGCTCTACGAGCTGTTGCCGGAGCTTCACGACGTCCGGCTGTCGGTCCACTGCCACGACGATCTCGGGCTCGCCGTCGCGAACTCGTTCGCCGGCGTCCAGGCGGGCGCCCGCCAGGTGGAGTGCGCCGTCAACGGCATCGGCGAGCGAGCGGGCAACTGCTCGCTGGAGGAGATCGTGATGCTGCTGCGGACCCGCCGCGGTGATCACGGCTTCGACACCGACGTCGAGACGACCGAGCTGGCGCGAACCAGCCGGATGGTCTCGCGGTTCACGGGCTACGTGATCCAGCCGAACAAGGCGATCGTCGGACGCAACGCGTTCGCGCACGAGTCCGGCATCCACCAGGACGGCGTGCTCAAGGAGCGGACCACGTTCGAGATCATGGATGCCCGCGACGTCGGCCTGGACTCGAACCAGATCGTCCTCGGCAAGCATTCCGGCCGCCATGCGCTCAAGGACGCCCTGGAGCAGCTCGGCTTCGTCGTCGAGGGCAATGCGCTCAACACCGCCTTCAAGCGGTTCAAGGAGCTGGCGGACAAGAAGAAGCAGGTGACCGCGCTCGACCTCGAGGCGATCGTCTCCGACGAGATGCGGGAGGCCTCGCAGAAGTACGAGCTCGCCTGGTTCGAGGTCGAGGCCGGGACGCGGCGCGAGCCGCTGGCCCGGGTCGGCGTGACCACGCCCGCGGGCGAGGAGGTCGAGGGCGAGTCGGGGGGCGACGGCCCGGTCGATGCCGTCTTCGGGGCGATCCAGGCGGCCGTCGACACCCGTTGCGAGCTCAACCAGTACACGGTGTCCGCCGTCGGCGAGGGTGACGACGCGCTCGGCGAGGTGACCGTGATGCTGCGGGCGCACGGGCGTCTGGCGAGCGGTCAGGGCGTCTCCACCGACATCATCGAGGCGTCGGCCCAGGCCTACGTGAGGGCCCTCGCCAACGCGCTGGAGGGTGCTGCGGTGCGCGAGGCCGAGTCGGTGGCCGCCGACGCCGCGAGCGCTTCGCCGTTCCCGCCGGGGCCTTAGCGCTAGGGTCGCGGAATGGGTCAACTCGAAGGAAAGGTCGCCGCGATCACGGGAGCCTCCTCGGGAATCGGCGAGGCCACGGCGCTGGCGCTCGTCGCCGAGGGTGCGAGCGTCGCCTTGGCGGCGCGGCGTGAAGACCGGATCGCCGCCCTCGCCGACCGGATCAATGGCGATGGCGGCCGCGCGGTCGCGGTGCCGACCGACGTCACCGACGAAGGCCAGTCCAACGCGTTCGTCGAGCGGGCGGCCGACGATCTCGGCGGGATCGACATCCTCGTCAACAACGCCGGGGTGATGCTGCTCGGCCCGGTGGCCGGAGCCTCGACCGACGAGTGGCGGCGGATGATCGAGGTCAACGAGCTCGGCCTCCTCTACTGCACCCACGCGGCGCTGCCGATCATGGGCGCGGCGGGCTCCGGGGACGTCGTCAACATCTCCTCGGTCGCCGGACGGGTGGCGGGGATGGGAAGCGGCGTCTACAACATGACCAAGTGGGGCGTCGTCGGGTTCTCGGAGGCGCTGCGGCAGGAATGCCTGCACGCCGGCGTCCGCGTCACCCTGATCGAGCCCGGGTTCGTCGACACCGAGCTGCAGGGACACAACGAGAACCCGGTCGTGGTCGCGGCGATGGAGAAGCGGCTCGAGAAGATCGGCAAGGTGCTCGAGGCCGACGACATCGCCCGTGCGATCGCGTTCGCGGTGACCCAGCCGGCACATGTCAGCATCAACGAGATGCTGATCAGGCCGACGAAGCAGTCGATCTGAGCCCCGGCCTAGCCGGCCTGCCAGCTCCGCAGCACCTGCTCGGCCTCCTTGCCCTCGGGGTTGAAGCCGGTGTCGTCCGCCCCGGACCCGATCCGCTCGGCCGACCACTCCCACCACCAGATCCCCGCGACCCAGGCAAGTGGCGAAAGGGAGCGGAAGGCGGCTTCGTAGGCATCGGCCTGAGCTCGCTGGTCGACGCCCTGCCCGTCGACGCGGGCCGCGGTCCCGGGCCTGCTCTCATAGCCGAGCTCGGTGAGAAGCACCGGCAGCCTCCACTTCTCGTGCAGCTGGCGCATCTGCGCGATCGGATCACGCCAGGCACGGACGAGCGCAGCGACCTCCGGGGTGGCACGGTCGCGGGTCTCGAGCGGCATGTAGGCGTCGATCCCGATGTAGTCGAGGCGGTCCCAGAAGGCGATCGCCGCAGCTCCCTCGGGCCAGTTGGCGGCGAACGTGATCTCGCCGTCGAAGTTCCTTCTCGCCCGGCCGATCAGATCGCGCCACGCGTCGGCATCGGTCGCCATGCTCGTCAGCTCGGTGCCGATCACGAAGACGTCGGCGTCGGCGCGCCGTGCCAGCGCCGAGAGGCGGTCGACGAGCTCGCCGTAGCTCTCGAACCAGGCGGCCCGGTCGGCGGGGCGGATCTCGCCTCGGAAGGTGCCGTCGAGGACGTCGACGTGCGGCTTGATCGCGACGCGGAGGCCCTGGGCGCGGGCCTCGGCGGCCGCGTCGAGGATGCTCTCGTCGGTCGGCGTCTTCGTGGGGTCGGCGGTGACCGTGCTCGCGTCGGCGCTCGCCATGTAGTAGGTCGGAGTCAGGGCGACGAGGTCGGTTCCGGCCCGCTCGGCGGTCGCGATCGCCTCGGTCGCCTTCGGGTCGGAGTAGGCGTTCGGAAGGAAGGCGGTGAGGTTCATCCCGCGCTGCCATGCCGTGGGAAGGCGGTCGCGGCCGTCGTCCGAGTCGAAGGCCCCCGCCGCCCAGGCGATCGCCGTCGCCGCGGCGAGGACGACGACGCCCGCGACGGCGACGAGAAGCGGTCTGCGATGCTTTGGCATTCGGAACAATTGTCTGTGATACCGTACAACGACGCGGTTGCCCGCCACGCCGGAGCCGCCGGAACCATGACATCAGCCGCCGCCGTACAACCAACGACGCCGCCGCCGTCCGGACCGGCAGTCGATCCCGCCGCCGTCGGCGCCAGGGTCAAGGCCCTGCGCGAGGGGATGGGGCTCTCCCTGCGCGACCTCGCCGAGCGGTCGGCCGTCGGCGCGGCGACGCTCTCGCAGGTCGAGCGCGGCGAGAGCAGCCCGACCCTGACCGTCGCCTCCCGGATCGCCGAGGGCCTCGAGCTCACGCTCTCGCAGCTGCTCCGGCTCGAGGAGGGCGGGAACGTCGTGGTCGTACGCAGCGGCAGCGGCCGTCGCAGCAGCCGGCCCGGTCACGGGATCGAGGAGCTGACGCCGCCACTCCCGGGCCAGCGCGCAGACGTCTCCCGTCACCGGCTCGACCCGGGCCGCTCGACCGGAGGCGAAGGGGATCCGCCGATCCACGAGCCCGGGAGCCGCGAGACCGTCGTCGTCCTGGCCGGATCGGTCGAGCTGACCGTCGACGGCGAGCGTCATCCGCTCGCGGCGGGTGACAGCGCGACCTTCGATGCAGATCTTCCCCACAATCTCCACAACCCCGGTGCGACCACGAGCGAGTTCCTCGCCGTCATCGCCGCCGGCCTGAGGCGGAGCTGAGAACGTGACGAACCGAAACCCGACAGGAGCGAGGCGATGAGCGCAGAGACGATGTTCGACAAGATCTGGAGGCGGCACGAGGTCGCAGACGGGCTCATCTACATCGACCTGCATCTCGTGCACGAGGTGACCTCGCCTCAGGCGTTCGACGGGCTGCGGCTGGCCGGGCGACCGGTGCGGCGCCCCGACCGCACGCTCGCGACCGCCGACCACAACGTGCCGACCGACGACACGCCGGCGGCGAGGATGATCGCGGACGAGCTCTCGCGGAAGCAGGTCGAGGCCCTCGAGAGGAACTGCGAGGAGTTCGGGATCCCGCTCTACTCGCTCGGGTCGAACCGCCGGGGGATCGTCCATGTGATCGGCCCCGAGCTGGGACTCACCCAGCCCGGGATGACGATCGTCTGCGGCGACTCCCACACCGCAACCCACGGCGCGTTCGGCGCGCTCGCCTTCGGGATCGGAACCTCGGAGGTCGAGCACGTGCTGGCGACGCAGACGCTCGTGCAGCGCAAGCCGAAGA
>JAGQUO010000070.1:0-2031 GCA_020438445.1 Solirubrobacterales bacterium | reverse complement strand
GACCATGCGCATCAACTACAGCGGCGACCTTCCCGAGGGCGTCAGCGCCAAGGACATGATCTTGGCGACCATCGGCCGGCTGGGAACCGGTGGCATGGTCGGCTACGTCGTCGAGTTCGCCGGCGAGACCGTTCGCGGGCTCTCGATGGAGGGCCGGATGACGATCTGCAACATGACGATCGAGGGTGGCGGACGCGCCGGGATGATCGCGCCGGACGAGACGACCTTCGAGTACGTGCGGGGGCGGCCCGGCGCGCCGGCCGACTTCGAAGCCGCCGTCGCCGAGTGGCGCGGGCTGGCCACCGACGAGGGCGCCGAGTTCGACACCGAGATCGACATCGATGCGACGACGCTGTCGCCGATGGTCACCTGGGGCACGAACCCGGGGATGGTCACCGAGGTGGCGGCCGAGGTCCCCGATCCGGCCGCCCTCGACGGCCCGGTCGACACCGAGACCGCCGAGCGGGCGCTCGCCTACATGGCGCTCGAGCCCGGGACGCGGATGACCGACATCGCTCTCGACCGGGTGTTCATCGGCTCGTGCACGAACTCACGGATCGAGGACCTCCGAGCGGCGGCGTCGATGGTGGCCGGCCGCACGGTCGCAGACAGCGTCAGGGCGATGGTCGTTCCCGGTTCCGAGCAGGTCCGCAGGGCAGCCGAGGAGGAGGGGCTCGACGAGGTGTTCCGGAGCGCCGGCTTCGAATGGCGGGCATCCGGCTGCTCGATGTGCCTGGGCATGAACCCCGACATCCTGATCGAGGGCGAGCGCTGCGCATCGACTTCGAACCGCAACTTCGAGGGCCGTCAGGGCAAGGGCGGCAGGACCCATCTCGTCAGCCCGAGGATGGCGGCGGCGGCGGCCATCGAGGGCAGGTTCGTCGACATCAGAGACTGGACGACGGAGAAGGAAGGTGGTGCGCGATGAGGCCGATCGACGTGATCGAAGGCGACGTCTCGGTGCTCGACCGCGCCGACGTCGACACCGACCAGATCATCCCCAAGCAGTTCCTGAAGCGGATCGAGCGGACGGGATTCGGCGAGTTCCTCTTCTACGACTGGCTGCGCGACGGCGAGATCGAGCTCGAGCCCAATCCTGTCCTGGTGGCCGGCCCGAACTTCGGCTCCGGCTCGTCCCGCGAGCACGCGGTCTGGGCACTCGCCGACTTCGGGTTCGAGGCCGTGATCGCGCCGTCGTTCTCGGACATCTTCTATTCGAACGCCACCAAGAACGGCTTCCTGCCGGTGATCCTGCCGCGCGAGCACTGCCGCGGCATCGCCGCGTCCGGCCGCGTCCGGATCGATCTCGACGATCAGACAGTCGACTACGAGGGCGGCGTCGTGCCGTTCGAGATCGACGAGGAGACCAAGCACCGCCTGCTCGGCGGCCACGACGAGATCTCGGTCACGCTCCAGTCCGAGGACGCGATCGCCGCCTACGAGGGCGATCACCCGGTGACCGGGCGACCGACGACGGCGATCTAGCCGTGGCCGGGGGCACCCGCGACTGGGACGCATCGACCTACGACCGCGTTTCGACGCCTCAGCAGGCATGGGCGGCGGCCGTGATCGACCGGCTCGGGCTCCAGGGGGACGAGACCGTCCTCGACGCGGGCTGTGGAACCGGTCGCGTCACGGCCCTGCTGTTGGCACGGTTGCCGCGAGGGCGCGTGATCGCGGTCGACGGCTCGGCGGCGATGGTCGCCGAGGCCCGGGCCCTGCTCGACTCGGAGCGGGTCGAGGTGCGGCTCGCCGACCTCACCGAGCTCGAGCTCTCCGAGCCCGTCGACGCGGTGTTCAGCAACGCCGTCTTCCACTGGATCCGCGATCACGGGCGGCTCTTCCGGGTCCTCGCCGCCGCGCTCCGGCCGGGGGGACGGCTCGAGGCGCAGTGCGGCGGCAGCGGCAACGTCGCGAGCTTCTACGCCGCGGTCGCCGCGGTCGTCGCCGACGGCGGGTTCTCGGAGCTCGAAGGATTCGATCCCGCGCACTTCGCCGGGGCGGAGGAGACGGAGCGACTCCTGGAGAGCG
>JAGQUO010000069.1 GCA_020438445.1 Solirubrobacterales bacterium | reverse complement strand
CTTGACCGACTTCCAGCGCTCCGGATCGTGCCCGGGCAGGATCTCGGCGTGCGGATAGGTGCGGGCGAACTGCTGGAGCTCGCGAAGCGATCGCCGCCAGAGGTGCATGTCGACCGGCCGCGGCGGGCCTTCCCCTCCCTCGAGCTGGGACTGGAGGTAGATCGCGTCGCCCGCGATCACGAGGTCGCGATCGTGGAGGCGCGCGATCACCGAGCAGTGGCCCGCCGAGTGACCCGGTGTGAACGCCATCCGCACGCTGCCGTCGCCGAAGAGGTCGAACGTGCGTCCGAAGCTCGCGTAGGAGGTGACGCCCGGACCGTCGAAGTCCACGGTCCGGTAGTCGAACAGGTAGTCGTAGTGGGCCGGCCGGTAGCCGCGCAGGAAGGGCCGCGGGTCGGTGGTCGCCGCCTCCCACTCGGCCGCGGAGACGACGAACGTCGCCTGCGGGTACTCGGCGATCCCGGATGCGTGGTCGAAGTGGAGATGGGTCATCACGACGGTCTTCAGGTCGGCCTCGTCGAGGCCCCGCTCGCGGAGCTGGGCGGGGATGTCACGACCGGGCTCGATCCGGGGCCGCGCGAACCGGGCGGCGAGCTTGCCCAGGTTCGCGGCCGGATCGGCGGCGACGGATCCGTGGAAGCCGGTGTCGACGAGCACCTGTCCGGCGACCGGGTGCGTGATCAGATAAACCGGGATCGGGACGAGCCACCAGCGTGACTTCGGCGTTCCGAGCCCCAGCATCCGGATCGTGGCGAGGCGTCCCGGCTTGCCGGCGAAGAACTGCGGCGGCGAGAGGATCGAGCCGCCGAGGAGCGGCTCGACCTTGACCGAAGTGCCCGGCTCCCCACCACCCGGCAGCGGCGCCGTCAGCGGCCTGGTCTCTGCCTTGAGCTTGCTCACCGCAGTCAGGCTACCCGGCCCCGATCGCCGTTCCGGCCGCCGGTGGCGCCCTCGCACGGGCGCTCGCAATAGGCTGGCGCCATGATCACCCAGCCCTCGAAGATCTTCGCTCCGGGACTGCTCGAAGGCATGGTCTGCCTCGTCTCCGGGGCCGGGTCGGGACTGGGGCGGGAGACGGCCATCGAGCTGGCCCGGCTCGGGGCGACGGTCGTCGGCTGCGGTCGCAGGGCGGAGCCGATCGAGGAGACGCGAGCCGCGATCGGGGAGTTCGGCGGCACAGCCGATGCGGAGGCCGCCGACATCCGCGACGAGGCGGCCGTCGACAGGCTCCTCGACGGCGTTCTCGAGCGTCACGGGCGCCTCGACCTGCTCGTCAACAACGCCGGCGGGCAGTTCCTCGCCCCGGCGGAGACGATCAGCGCCAAGGGGTTCCGCACGGTGACCGAGCTGAACGTCCAGGGCACCTGGAACATGACCCACGCGGCGGCCACCAAGGCGTTCATCCCCCAGGGGGGCGGCAAGGTCCTGAGCGTGACCCTCTCGCCCCACAACGGGATGCCGGGGATGGTCCACTCGGGGGCTGCCCGCGCCGCGGTCGAGAACATGATGCGGACGCTCTCGGTCGAGTGGTCGCGGTACGGGATCCGCCTCTGCGCGATCGCACCGGGCCAGTTCGACACCGAGGTGTTCCGGACCAAGTACCCCGCACAGGTGGTCGAGACGGTTCCGCGGACCATCCCGCTCGGCCGGCTCGGACGACCGGAGGAGATGGCCTGGCTGATCGCCTACCTCGCCTCCCCGGCGGGGGACTTCTTCAGCGGTGCCGTCCTGACGATCGACGGGGCCCGCGACAACTGGTTCGGCTCCTGGCCTCCGCAGATGCAGTCGGGCGAGGCGGGCGAGCCCCCCGCCGAGGAGCGCCGCTAACCGCCTCCGGCGCGCGGCGGCAGGACGAAGGCCCGCTCGCCCAGCCGCCGGTAGCCGGCGACGGAGGGGTGGTCGCCTTCGTACGTCCACGCCGGCTTCATCCGGCCGGGCCGATCCGGGTCCTCGAGCGTGTCGTGAAACGGGAGCACGGGCACGTCCTCGTCGCGGGCGAGGCCGCGGATCATCCCGTTGAGGCGTCCGATCTCGGCGGCGGCGCCCGGGGGGCCGTTGTTCCAGGGCAGGACGTCGGCGACCGCGACCCCGAGCCCCATCGCCTGCGCGCTCCGGATCATCGTCGCCAGGTCGGCCGCCGCGGCCTCCGGTCGCCGCCCCTGGGCGATGTCGTTGATCCCGCCCTGGATCACGACCGCGTCCGCCCCGGCGGCGCAGTCCTCGAGCCGCAGCGCGATCTGGTCGGTGCGCTCACCGAAGACGCCGCAATTGCGGAAATCGAGTCGGGGATCGGCGCGGGCCGCCCAGTGCTCGTACTGGCTGCGCTCGTCCGTCTCGTCGCCGATCGCCACCCTGATCCCGTCGTTCGGGTCCCAGAGGGGGGAACCGGCGGTGATCGAGTCCCCGAGAGCCGCGACCACGATGCGGTCGTCCGCGCCGGGCGTGGGCTCGGGCCGGGGATCGCCCCCGCAGGACGCGAGCACTGCGGCGATTGCGACCGCCGCCGGGAGGAAACGCAGGACCGTCAATGAATCTCGCTCAAGTCAACGGCGGCGGCGGCCGATTGGATGAGGCCGGCCGGGTGGGAGGGAGCATGGACACAGCAGGGACGAACAAGAAACTGGCACTCGCCGCGATGATCTGCGCGGTCGCGATGACCTTCATCGACCAGACGATCGTCTCGATCGCGATTCCGGATCTGCAGAAGGACCTGAAGCTCGGCGAGTCAGGAGCCCAGTGGATCGTCAACGGCTACCTCGTCGCGCTCGCTGCCCTCTTTCTCTTCGGCGGCCGGATCGCCGACATCCGAGGTCACAAGCGGATGGTCATGGTCGGAATCGCCGTGTTCACCTTCGCGTCGGCGATGTGCGGCGCCACGCCGACCGGCTCGATCTCCGAGGCCTGGATCGTGTTCTTCCGCGTGGTTCAGGGGGTCGGAGCCGCGATCATGTTTCCGGCCGCCCTCGCCATCGTGGTCGACGCCTTCCCGGTCGAGGAGCGCGGCAAGGCGATGGCTGCGTTCTTCGGCATCGCCGGCGGGCTGACGGCCGTCGGACCACTCGCCGGAGGCTTCCTGATCGAGATCTCGTGGCGGACGATCTTCTGGATAAACGTGCCGGTGGCGGTGGTTGCGATCCTGCTCACGCTCAAGGCGAATCCCGGCAACGAGCCGCGACCGGCCAAGCTCGACTACCGCGGGGCGGTGCTCGCGGCGATCGGCCTCGGGCTCCTCGTGCTCGGCCTTCAGCAGGCCAGCGACTGGGGCTGGGACAGCCCGGCGACGATCGGCTCGATCATCGCCGGCATCGCCGTCATCGGTCTGTTCATCCGGACCGAGCTGCGGACCGACCCGCCGCTGATGCAGGTGCGGATATTCCGCAACTCGGCGTTCGCGGGCGACAATCTCGTGCTGCTGCTGATCTCGATCGCCTTCGTGCCGATGTTCCTGTTCGCGAGCATGTACTGCCAGATCTCGCTCGGCTTCTCGGCCAGCGAGGCCGGTGGCTACCTCGGGATCTTCTTCGGAGGTTTCGTGATCGCCGCACAGTGGGGCGGCAGGATGCTCGACGCCATCGGCGCGAAGCGACCGGTGATGATCGGCTGCGCGGTCGCCGCCGTCGGCTACTACCTGTGGGCGAAGTCGATGGTCGACACGGACCCCGGATCCTGGAACCAGTGGTGGCGCGTCGTCATCGCCGGCGCGGGCTCCGGGATGGTCCTCGGACCGATCACCACCGACGCTCTCAACCGGGCGCCGCAGACCAGCTACGGCGAGGTCACCGGAATCACCCAGACCGCCCGCAACGTCGGCGCCAGCCTCGGGATCGCGATCCTCGGCACGATCCTGATCAGCGAGAACCGATCCAACATCGAGTCGTCGTTCGAGCAGCTGGGAGCCTCCAAGGAGCAGGCGGACGCCGTCGCCGCCTCGATCACCCAATCGGGTGGAGGCGAGGCTTCGAGCGCGATCGCGTCGGGCGGAGAGAAGGCCCAGGAGTTCTTCGCCGCCGTCCAGAGCAGCTTCGCCGAGTCGACCGAAGTCGTCTTCTACGGCATGGCCGTGGCGATGCTCCTCGGCCTGATCGTCACGGCCCTTCGCGTTCCACCGGGCAAGCCCCCCGAGGCCCCGATCGAGTGACCGAGGCCCGGGGCGGACCCGCCGGGTCCTCTAGCTGTACATCCCCGTGAACTGGCCGCCGGTGACGTTGATCACCTGGCCGTGGATGTAGTTGGCGTAGTCGGAGCAGAGCAGCAGCACCGGGCCCGCAGCCTCGTGCGGCTGGGCGGGGCGGCCGAGCGGAATCATCATGCTCGCCATCTGCCGCATCTGCTCGGGGATGCCGAGCTCGATCTTCTCGCCCTCGCGCTCGATCTCGCCCGCGTTCTCCTTCGCCGCGGTCAGACGCGTCTCGACGAAGCCGAAAGCGATCGCGTTGCAGTTGACCTTGAACTGCCCCCACTCCTTGGCGATCGTCTTCGTCAGCCCGGTGACGCCGGCCTTGGCGGCCGAGTAGTTGGCCTGCCCGGCGTTGCCCATCGTGCCCGACACCGAGGAGATGTTGACGATCTTGCGGAACACCTCGCGCCCCTCGGCCTGTTCGGCCTTGGCCGCCTCGCGCCAGTGGGGCGCGAGCGCGCGGATGACGCGGAAGGGGACGATCGTGTGGATGTCGAGCATCGCCTGGAACTGCTCGTCGGTCATCCGGTGGACGACGCCGTCCCAGGTGTAGCCCGCGTTGTTGACGACGCAGTCGACGGCCCCGAAGGCGTCGACGGCAGCGGCCACGAGTTCGTCTGCGGCATCCGGCTCGGTCAGGTCGCCGCTGAAGACGGCCGTCTCCCCGTCGATCTCGCTCGCCGCCTGCTCGGCGACGTCACCGTCGATGTCGTTGATCAGGACCTTGGCGCCCTCGGCGACGAAGAGCTCCGCCGCCGCCCGGCCGATTCCGCGTGCCGAGCCCGTGATGATCGCTGCCTTGCCGTCGAGAAGTCCCATGTCTGCGTGTGTCTCCTTGCTGGTGGATGAGGCCGCGCGGGACTCTATTTGACCGCATGCGTCCGAGAACGCCGGCTCACGGCCGGGACTGGGAGGGCCGGTACATCATGTAGACGTCGATCCCCTCGCCCAGCGGCCCCGAGCCGATCACCTCGAACCCGCGGCGTTCGTAGAAGCCGATGTTCTCGGGCGTGTGGGTGTCGAGGGCGCACGCATGCCCGGCGGCATCGCGGATCGCGAGGTCGTGGTCGAGCAGGCGCCCACCCAGGCCCCGCCCGTGCAGGTCCGGATCGGTCGCGATCGTGTCCAGGTACCAATGCGCGGTTTCGGGTTTGAGCGAGGCGATCAGCGCGTCGCCGGCCCGCATCTCGCCGGCAACCGCCCCGTATGAGGCGTAGTCGGCCTCGCTGCGGCGGCTCGCGAGCTGAGGAACGGCCGGCGGGATCCACATGGTCGTGGCCGTCCCGGCGTCGATCGTCCAGCACTCCCCGAACGGGATGAAGCGCTCGAGCAGGTCGCTGCGGAATCGGGCGTAGATGCGTTCCTCACGGTCGCTCGGGTCCGGCATCGCCCAGTCCCCCCACGGCTCGTGCCAGGCGAAGGCCCGGGCGAAGACCCGAGCCGCTCGGTCGACGTCCCCGATTTCCAGGGGCCGCGGATCAGAGTCCGAGGCCACGCCCGAGGATCTCCTTCATGATCTCGTCGGTGCCGCCGCCGATCGGCCCGAGCCGGGCGTCGCGCAGCACGCGCTCGACCTCGTACTCGCGCATGTAGCCGTAGCCGCCGTGCACCTGAAGGGCCTCGTCGGCGGCTCTGACCGCCGCGCGCTGGGTGAAGAGCTTCGCCGCCGTCACCTCGCGCAGCGCATCGCGTCCCGACGCGAGCAGGCGCAGCGCCGAGTAGGTCATCGCCCGCCCGGCCTCGAGATCGACCGACATCTCCGCGACCTTGTGGCGGACCGCCTGGAACCGGCCGAGCTTGCGGCCGAAGGCCTCGCGCTCGAGGGCGTAGGAGACAGTCCGCCGCAGGCACCAGTCCATCGTCCCGACGGCGCCGAGCGCCATCAGCAGACGCTCCCACTGGAAGTTGGCCATGATCAGCTTGAAGCCCTCGTGCTCCTCGCCGAGCAGGTTCTCCTCGGGCACCTCGACGTCGGTGAACGAGATCTCGCCCGTGTCCGATGAGTGCCAGCCGAGCTTCTCGAGCTTGCGCGAAACCTCGTAGCCGGGCATGTCGCTCTCGAGCACGAGGAACGAGATGCCGTGGTGGCCACCGTCGCTCGTCGTCCTCACGGCGCAGACGAGGAAGTCGGCCCGGACGCCGTTGGTGATGAAGGTCTTCGATCCGTTCACGACCCAGCCGCCGCCGACGCGCTCAGCGCGCGTCCGGATCGAGGCCACGTCGGAGCCGCCTCCGGGCTCCGTGATGCCCAGCGCCGCGACCTTCTCGCCGGCGATCGCGGGACGCAGGAAGCGCTCGTGGTGGTCGTCGGTGCCGAACTTGAAGATCGGCGGCGTCGCGATGCCCGTGTGCGCTCCGAGGCCCGCTCCCACGCCGCCGCACATCCCGGTGGCGGCCACCTCCTCCGCCCAGACTGCGTCGTGGACCTCGTCGCCGCCCTGTCCGCCGAGGCTCTCCGGGTACCTGAGCCCGAGGAAGCCGAGCTCGGCGGCTCGATTGAAGAGCTCGCGCGGGAACTCGCGCCGGCGCTCCCACTCCTCCTGCTCGGGCAGGATCTCATCCTCCACCCAGCGGCGGATCGTCGCCCGGAGCTCCTCGTGCTCGGCCCCGAACGGGGGAATCAGGGCCCGCCGGCCGGTGTCCTTGACCACGCTCACGGGATTGCACGCTATCGGTGCCGGGGGTCTGTGGCATGCTCTCGGCGTGCGCAGCGCGTTTCACGGGTTCAAGGAGTTCATCGGCCGCGGCAACGTCGTCGAGCTCGCCGTGGCGGTCGTCATCGGAGCCGCCTTCGGTGCGGTCGTCACCTCCCTCGTGGCGGATCTGCTGACGCCGCTGATCGCCGCGATCTTCGGGCAGCCGGACTTCAGCGCGCTCCACTTCACGATCAACGGCTCGCAGTTCAACTACGGCAACTTCATCAACGCGGTCTTCGCCTTCGTCACGATCGCCGCCGCGGTCTACTTCGTGGTCGTCCTCCCGATGAACAAGCTCGAAGAGCGCCGTCGCCGCGGTCAGGACCCCGACACCCGCGCCTGCCCGCAGTGCCTCTCCGACATCCCGGCCGAGGCGCGCCGTTGCGCCTTCTGCACCGCGGACCTAGCCCAGTAGCTCGCGCATCCGCTCGAGCAGCGCGCCGGCATCGAACGGCTTGTCGATGAAGGCGACCCGTCCCGTCGTCGGACCGAGGTCGTTCGGCGGCGCGTCGTCGCTGTAGCCCGACATGAACAGCACCGGAAGCCCGGGTCGCATCGCCACGGCCCTGCGGGCGAGGTCGTCGCCCCTCATGCCCGGCATCACCACATCGGCGAGCAGCATGTCGAAGTGGGAGCTCGAATCGTCGAGGAGCTCCAGCGCCTCGACCCCGCCGGGGCATGACGTGACCCTGTACCCGGCGGTCTCGAGGATCCGCTCCGCGACCCGCCGCACGGCCTCGTCGTCCTCGGCGATCAGCACCGACTCGCCGCGCCCGGCGGGCACCGCCTGCGGGGGCCGCGGCGATGCCGTGCGGCTGCTCCGGCTCGCGGGCAGGTGGACCTCGATGCTCGTGCCCCGCCCGGGGGCCGAGGAGAGGTCGATCATCCCGCCGGCCTGGGTGACGATCGTGTATACGGTCGCGAGCCCGAGACCGGTGCCCTGGCCTGCGGCCTTCGTCGTGAACATCGGCTCGAACGCCCGCGACGCTACCTCGCTGTCCATGCCCGCCCCGGTGTCGGCCACGAGCAGGCGCACGAACCTTCCGGGCTCGACGCCGGGGTGGGCCAGCGTCTCGGCCGCGCCGAGCTCGGCGTTCCCGGTCTCGAAGGTGAGCGTTCCGCCCCCCGGCATCGCGTCGCGGGAGTTGACGGCGAGGTTGATGAGGATCTGCTCGATCCGGGCGGGATCGTCCCGCAGGGGCCAGAGCTCGGGGTCGAGCCGGCGCTCGACGACGATGTGCTCGCCGATCGTCGAGCGGAGGAACCCGTCGAGCCCGGTGATCAGCTCGTTGAGGTCGAAGACGATCTCGGATCCGCTCTCGCGGCGAGCCAGGATCATCAGTTGGCGCACGAGCCCGACTCCTCGTTCGGCGGCGCGCCGGATCTCCTCGATGTCGGCCGCCGCCGGTGAGCCGGGGGGGACGGATCCCTGGGCGAATCGGGCGTAGTTGATGATCACGCCGAGAATGTTGTTGAAGTCGTGCGCGATGCCCCCGGCGAGCTGGCCGATCACCTGAAGCGGCGACTCGCCGTCCTCCGCTCCCGCCGGGGGCACGCCGCCCTCGCCGCTCACTCGAGCAGTCCCCAGCGCATCGCGGTGGCGACCGCGGCGGCGCGGTCGGATACGCCGAGCTTCTCGTAGAGGTTGTGGAGGTGCGTCTTGACCGTGGCCTCGGAGAGGTGGAGCTCCTCGCCGATTCGAGCGGCCGTACGGCCCTCCGCGAGAAGCCGCAGCACCTCGGACTCGCGCGCGGTCAGCGCCGGTCGCTCCGACGTCTCGCGGAGCTGGATCTCGGTTGCGATCCCGGCGGCGAACTGCGGCGCGATGACGGTCTCGCCGCGCCCGGCGGCGACGATCGAATCGCACAGCTCGGTGTGGTCGGAGGCCTTCGAGACGTAGCCGGCGGCGCCCTCGGCGAGCGCCTTGTAGGCGGCTCCGGAGTCCTCGTAGCCGGTCAGGAGCATCACCCGGGTCCTGAGCCCGTCCCGCTGGACGGCGCCGACGATCTTGAGCCCGTCCAGGCCCGGCATCCGGACGTCGACCACGGCCACGTCGGGTTCGAGCTCGTGGATCCGCTCGAGCGCCTGGCGACCGTCGGCCGTGGACCCGACCAGCTCGAGGTCCGGGCGTTCGCCGATTGCGCGCTCCAGCCCCTGCCGGTAGACCGGATGGTCGTCGGCGATCAGGATCCTCAGACGGCGCCCGCTCACGCTCGAATCCTCGCAGGCGCAGGGGCGGCTTCCGCTGCCCGGGCGAGCTCATCCGAACGGCGGGTGACCGGTTCAACCGCAACTTCATCCGACCGATTGCTCAAGTCCCCGGCTCCGCCTGCCGATACCCCTGGCAGACACGGTTGCATTCCCTCGCTGCGGCGAGGGGGAACGGAACGGCTGAGGGCGTCGCGGGAGCGGCGCCCTCCCTCGTTCACGGGGGCGGACGTCCGCGCGGCGACGGGAGCTGGGGTCTCGGAGCGCGCCGGCACCGGAGGATCGTGGCAACGACGAACGCCGCTGCCAAGCGAATGGACGAATGGACGAGGCCCGCCTCATCCGGTCGATCCGCTCCGGACTCGTCCGTACGGCGCCCGGCCCGGGCCCGGGTTCAGCCGATCGATGGATTGCGCCGCCGCCGTTCAGGCTCGATCGTTCCCGCAGGGCCTATGAGTCCCACGAACCGGCGCGGCGTTCTGCGAACGCTGCGTTTCTCAGGTCCGATCCATACCCATCCCCGCTTCGGCCCGCTCGGCAACAGGCGGGCCGAAGTATTTCGGCCCCGGCCTAGAGGCCGTAGGAGCGGCCGATCACCTCGAGCATGATCTCGTCCGCGCCGGCGCCGATCCGGTTCAGGCGGACGTCGCGGTAGGCCCGCTCGATCCCGTACTCCTTCATGTAGCCGTAGCCGCCGTGGATCTGGATGCACTCATCGGCGACCTCGCAGGCGACCCGGGACGTGTAGAGCTTCGTCTCGGTGATCTCCCGCACCGGGTACTCGCCGTTGTTGAACCGCCACGCGGTCGAGTAGGTCAACTGCTTGGCGGCCTCGATCTTCGTCGCCATCTCCGCGAACTTGTGGCGAATCGCCTGGAACTTGCCGATCGGCCGCCCGAAAGCCTGCCGCTCCTTGGCGTACTGCAGGGTCTTCTCGAAGAGCCGCTCGGCGCCGGCGACCGAGCCCGCGGCCGCGACCAGCCGCTCGCCCTGGAGCTCCCAGGAGATGTGGTAGAAGCCCTTGCCCTCCTGGCCGAGGATGTTCTCGGCCGGGACCCGGACGTCCTCGAACGAGAGCTCCGCGGTGTCGGAGGAGTGCATGCCGAGCTTGTCGAGAGTGCGCGAGACCGTGAACCCGGGAACGTGGTTGCCGTCGTCGTCCTTGAGATCGACGATGAACAGGGTGATGCCGTCGTGGCCGGCGTCGGGGTCCGTCTTCGTGACCAGCAGGATGAAGTCCGCCCGGGCACCGTTGGTGATGAAGATCTTCGACCCGTTGATGACGTACTCGTCGCCGTCGCGGCGGGCGGTGGTCCTGATGCCGGCGACGTCGGAGCCCGCGCCCGGCTCGGTGATGCCGAGGCAGGCGATCTTCTCGCCCTTGATGCCGGGCACGAGGTAGCGCTGCTTCAGCTCCTCGGAGCCGAGCAGCTCGATCGGGGGCAACACCATGTCGGTGTGGACCGCCAGGCCCATGCCGAGGCCGCCGGACTCGGCGTAGGAGAGGCACTCAGCCCGGACGAGCGAGTAGTAGTAGTCGCCGCCCTGCCCGCCGTACTCCTCGGGGAAACAGAGGCCGACGTAGCCGAGCTCGGCCATCCGCTGCAGGACGGAGTCGGGCCAGTAATTCTCCTCGTACTCCTCCGCATGCGGCGTGACTTCCTTGAGCACCCAGGACTTCATCGACTCGCGCAGGTCCTCGTGCTCGTCGGTGAAGATCAGATGCTTGCGCCCGGAGTCGAATTCGGGCTTGATCACTTCGCCAGCTGCCGTTGCCACCGCTGCTCTCCTTCGTCGGGGGAAGTTCAAAGTAGACAGTAGCACTTACTACTTCACGCGCGGCTCGGCCCCGGGAACGCGATTGCGGCGGCTCCGGCAGCGGTCGCCGGCATCGCCTCGGTGGTCTAGTCTCGGTTCGACCGTGCTCCCCTCCGGCCCGCCAAGCCCCGGCATCTGGCAGATGCGCCAGTGGTTCCGCGACCCGGTCGGCTTCATGGAGCGCAACCGCGAACGTCACGGGTCGATCTTCAGGGTCAAGCTCGGCTCGCTCAAGCGGTGTGCTTTCGTCGCCGACCCGGATGCGGCGTGGACGGTGCTGAGCGGTGACCCCTCCAGCTACCGCATGGGGCCGACGAACCAGATCTTCCGCCCGGTCCTCGGCGAGAACTCGCTCTTCCTGCTCGACGGCGAGCAGCACAAGCATCACCGGCGGCTGATGACGCCCGCATTCCATCCGCGCACCGTCCGCGGCTATGGCGGGCTGATCGAGGAGATCGCGGCGCGCGAGATGGCGGCCTGGCCGACCGAACAGCCCTTCCCGCTCCAGCAGCCGATGCGGCGGATCACCACCGAGTCGATCGTCCGGATCGTCGTCGGAGTCTGCAGCCCCGAGCGCGACTCGCAGATCCGCCGGCTGGTGCCGGAGATGCTCGAGATCGCCGAGAACCCGCTCGCGCTGATGCCCCAGTTCCAGAGGGAGCTCGGCGGCCGCTCGCCGTTCGGGCGGGTGATGAACGTGACGAGGCAGATCGACGAGATCCTCTTCGACGAGATCGGACTGCGGCGGAACCTCCGCCTCGACGAGCGCGGGGCCGACGTCCTCTCGGCCCTGGCCGCGCCGAAGCCGCACGAGGACGGCTTCATGACCGACCGCGAGATCCGCGACGAGCTCCTGACGATGTTGATCGCGGGGCACGAGACCACCGCCAACGCCCTCGCCTGGTCCTTCGAGCGCATCCTCCGTCACCCGGTGGTCCACGACCGGCTCCTCGCCGAATTCGGATCGGGCGACGACGGCTACCTCGACGCGGTCGTCAGGGAGACCCTCCGGCAGCGCCCGATCCTGCCGATCACGGCGCGGCGGCTGACGGTCGATGCCGAGCTCGGCGGCTTCGAGTTCCCGCGCGGCTGGACCCTGATGCCGTGCATCTACCTGATCCACCAGGATCCCGAAGTGTTCCCGGAGCCGGACCGGTTCCGGCCCGAGCGCTTCCTCGAGGACCCGAAGCCGAGCTCACGGGTCTGGCTGCCGTTCGGCGCCGGCTCCAGGCACTGCGTCGGCTCCCACCTGGCGCTGATGACCATCAAGTCGGTGATCAGGGTGGTCCTCTCGCGGGCCGTCCTCGAAGCCGATCCCGAGCCGGAGCCGATCGTCCGCAACAACATGACGCTCGCACCGGGCCTGGGCGCGACGGCGGTCCTCCGCGGCCGCCGCGGGACCGGCCTGCGTCGCCGGCAGCCGGCGCCGGCCCGGTAGAAGCCTTGCGCATTCAGGTTTCCGCCCGCATCTGGCGATAGAGCAGACATAGGACCGCCGCAGCGGGGGACGGCGGCCCCAGGGCAACCGAGGAAGGTTTCGAAGTGGGCTTGGCAGTTTTCGAGGGCGCGAAGACCGGCACCGGTGCCGGCGCTGCCGCCATCGATCCGGGCTACGGGCGGCGAGCCGACAGCCGCCAGGCGGCCCCGCTCGCCCGCGCCGGCGCCTACGTGACCCTCGCCGGCGCCGGGCTCGGCGTCCTCGGCGTCCTGCTGCCGCACCCGAGCTCCTTCGACGTCCCCGCCCTGCTGATCACGCAGGCGTTCAGCGTCCTCTTCGCGATCACCTTCCTCGTCTTCGCCAATCGGGTTCCGATGTGGGTGGTCCGGCTGACACCGGCGCTGGGGATCCTCAACGTCACGGCCGGCGTGTACTTCACTCACGATCCCACGAGCGCCTTCAGCCTCTTCTACCTCTGGCCGTGCTTCTACGCGTTCTATTTCCTGCCGCGGATCGATGCCGCCCTGGACGTGACCTTCACCGGCCTCTGCTACGGGCTGGTCCTGACGGTGATGGCGAACTCCGCCGACACCGTCGAGTCCCCGGCGGGGACGCTGACCTATCAGTTCGTCGTCACCTTCGGCAGCATCGCGATCGCCGGGCTGATGATCCACGCGCTGCGGACCCGCGTCAACCGCCTCTGGGGGTCGCTGAGCTCCGCCGCCCGGACCGATCTCCTGACCGGCTTCGTCAACGAACACGGGATCAACGAGATCCTCACGAACGAGATCGAGCGCGCCCGGATCGACACGACCCGGGTCGGGCTGCTCACCGTCCAGCTCAACGGCCTCCGGCAGCTGAACAAGGAGCTCGGCTACGAGGCGGGCGACGAGGTCCTGAGGCAGCTCGCCCGGCTGCTCGACGAATCGACGCGGCGGATCGACACGGTCGGCAGGACCGGCGCCTCCGAGTTCGTAATCGTCCTGCCGCAGACGGACGAGCACACCGGGTTCCTGCTCGCCGAGCAGATCCTCACCCGGATGCGTCGCGCTTACCGCGAGCGCGGCTTCAAGCTGAGTGCCAGCCTCGGCGTCGCCGTGTTCCCCAAGCACGCAAGCAACGTCGACGAGCT
>JAGQUO010000068.1 GCA_020438445.1 Solirubrobacterales bacterium | reverse complement strand
TCCTCGCGACGTTCGTCCGCTTCGGACTCGGCCTGCTTCGCAAGCCTGGCGCCCTCGAGCTCGGCCTCGCGGGCGGCCCGCTGGCGAGCCTTCTCACCGCTCACGAGCGCCTCCTTCTTGAGCTTCTCCATCTCGGCCGCGAGCTTGCGCTCGGCCTCGGCCTTCGTCCGCCGCTCGGTCTCGTCGGCCAGCCGCTCGGCCAGGTTCTTGATCCGGGCTTCGGCCAGATTGAGCTTGCCCTCGGTCTCCTTTCGGACCTCGACCTCGGCGGCCAGCGCCCGGCGGCCGTCCTCGCGCACCCGCTCGAGCTCCTCCTCGAACCCGTCCTCGCGCTTGGCGATCCGGGCATCGAGCTCCCGTGCGCGGTTCTCGATTCCCTCCTCGAGCTGCTGCCGACGCGCGGCGATGTCCGTCTCGGCCTTGCGCCGGCGCAGGTCGATCCGCTCCTCGAGTTCGGCCTTGCGGCGCTTGAGCTCCGCGCTGATCTGCTCAGCCCCCGACTTCTTCATCGCCGCAATGGCTTCCTTGAGCTTCGCTTCGGCCTCGGCACGCACCTCCCGGCGGCTCTCCTCGAGCTTCTCCTCGTAGCTCTTCTCCGCGGCCTCGATCCGCTCCGCCGCGGACGCCTCCGCCCGCTCCGCCCGCTCCGCCGCGGCATCGCGTTCGGCGACGGCGCGACGGGCGATCGACTCGGCACCGGATGCCCGCAGGGCCGACTCGCGTGCCTCCTGCGCAAGCCGCTTGACGTCCTCGGCGAGGGTCTCGACGTCGTTGGCCCTGGCCTGCTCGATCTGCTCCTGCACGGCGTCGGTGGCCGCGCGTGCCCGTTCGGTCTCGCCGGGAGCTTGCTCGTTCGCGCTCGGTTCCATCAAGTCCTCCTGTCCCCCGCTGGAGTTGCGAGCCTACCCATTGGCGATCGGGCGGGCGGCCCGCTCACGGCTTGATCCTCGGCGGCGACCCGTCGTAGCTGAACGCGACGACGATCGCCAGGATGGTGCTGAGGAGAACGAACAGGATCGCCGCGACGAGCAGACGCGGCATCTTCGCGGCATGCGCGTAGACGCCGACGAGAAAGCCGGCGCCGATCATCAACGCGTAGGGACCGGCGTCGTCGCCGAGGGCGACGAGCATCGCTGCGACCACTGAGGGGCTCACGCCGCCATTATCATCGACCCGCGTGAGCCCTCCGCCTACAGCCGCGGCCGGTTCCGGCCCCGCGGCCGGGCTCGAGGCGACCCGCGATGCCCTGGCCGCTTCCGGCTACCTCGCCGACGACTCGGCCGCGCTCGTTTCGCACCTCGCCCAGCAGCTCGGCAAGCCCGTGCTCGTCGAGGGCCCCGCCGGCGTCGGCAAGACCGAGCTGGCGAAGGCGCTCTCCCGCGCCACCGGGCGGGAGCTGATCCGCCTCCAGTGCTACGAGGGACTCGACGAGGCGAAGGCCCTCTACGAGTGGAACTACCGCAAGCAGCTGCTGAGGATCCAGGCCGAAGCGGGTACCGGCCCCGAGGGCGAGCCCGCCGGGGGCGAGGTGATGGAGGACATCTTCGGCGAGGAGTTCCTGCTCACCCGGCCCCTGCTCGCCGCGATCGCGTCCGAGGCTCCGGTGGTCCTGCTGATCGACGAGATCGACAAGACCGACCAGGAGTTCGAGGCGATGCTGCTGGAGGTCCTCTCCGACTTCCAGATCTCGATCCCGGAGCTCGGCGTGGTCGAGGCGCAGTCGATGCCGATCGTGCTCCTGACGTCGAACAACTCGCGTGAGCTGACCGAAGCGCTGAAGCGCCGCTGCCTCTATCTGTGGCTCGACTACCCGGCGATCGACCGGGAGGTCGAGATCGTCCGGCTCCACGTGCCCGACCTCGACGCGGGGCTCGCACGGCGACTCGTCGAGGTCGTCGGGATGGTCCGCGAGCTCGACCTCAAGAAGCCTCCGTCGATCGCGGAGTCGATCGACTGGGCGCGGGCCCTGCTGCTCCTCGGAGCGGACCAGATCGATTCCGAGACGTTCAACCGGACGATGAGCATCATCGTCAAGCACCGGACCGATCTCGACCTCGTCGCCGAGCGGGTCGGCATGCGCCTCCCCGCTGCGGGCCGCAACGACGGCACGTCCTGAGCCGTGCCCAGGCCGGCTCGCGCCCCCAGGGACCTGATCGCCGATCAGCTCGTCTCGTTCTGCGACGAGCTCCGCAGCGAAGGGCTCGCGGTCGGGACGTCGGAGATCCTCGACGCGTTCTCCGCCGTCGAGCAGGTGCCGTGGAGCGACCGCCTCCAGTTCCGCGAGGCGCTCGCCGCGACGCTCGCGAAGTCGCAGGAGGACCGGCACCTGTTCGAGCAGGTCTTCGACCGGTGGTTCTTCCGTGCCGCCGAGCTCGAGGCGATCGACCGCGAAGGGCCCGTCGAGGCGGACGGCGCCGAGCCGGATCGGGGCGAGTCCGGCGAGCCCATCGACGGCGAGCGGATCGACGTCGACGAGCTCACCGAGATGATCCGCCAGGCGATCGCGGACGGGGACGACGCCCTGATGCGCGACCTCGCCCAGCTGGCAGTTGCGGCCTTCGGTCGCCGCGGGGAGGGCTCCGGGGTGGTCGGCGTCGACGTCCAGCGGATCCGGCGTTCGCTCGGCCTGACCCCCGGGTCGCAGGCCCAGGCCGCCGACGGGGCCGGAGAGGACGTCGAGCTGGATCGCGACGGCGTCCGGCGGTTCGAGGGTCACCTCCGCCGGGAGCTCGAGCGACGCCTGATCGAGCGCACCGGGAAGCTGCCGCCGGCCCGGCCGCTCGCGGACCTCGACCGGGCCCTGCCGACCAACCCGACCCAGGACCTGGCGGCCGTGCACCGCTCGGTCACGATGCTGAAGCGTCGCCTCGCCACCCTCGGGAACGAGCAGCGCGGCCGGCGCCGCGGCCGGGTCGTCGACGTCCGGCGGACGATGCGCGCCTCGCTCGAGACCGGCGGCGTCCCGCTCACCCTGCGCTACCGCCCGCGGCGCCCGCGGAGGCCGGAGATCTACGTGCTCTGCGACGTCTCGACGTCGGTGACGTCGGCGAGCGTCTTCTTCCTCAGCGTCCTCCACGCCCTCCACGACTCGTTCCGGAAGCTGCGCAGCTTCGTCTTCATCGAGCGGATCAGCGAGGTCACCGAGACCTTCGAGCGCGAGCGCGACTTCCGCAAGGTCAGCGAGCGGATCAGCCAGGACGGCGGCGTCGCCGACATCTCGGGCTACACCGATTACGGGCGGGTCTGGCTCGAGTTCCTCGAGGAGATCTCGGCCGACCTCGATCCACGGTCGACGGTGATCGTGCTCGGTGACGCCCGCACCAACGGGCGCGACCCTCACGCCGCCGCCTTCGCGAAGCTGACCGAGCGCGCGGGCCGGACCTTCTGGCTCAATCCCGAGCCTCGCCTCTATTGGAACTACGGCGATTCGGTGATGGCCGCATACGAGCCGCTGACCACCGAATCGTTCGAGTGCTGGACGACCAAACACCTCGAGCACTTCGTCGACGTCGTCGCGAAGCCCTGATCGGAGTGCGATGCCGGGTTCACCTCCGCCTGCCGGCGGCCGGGCCCGGCTATGATCATCCCTGTCAAGGGGTGCTCGCGGGCAGCGGGCTGAGATAGCGTCTCCGGGACCCTCCCCGCCCGGCGCTGACCCTCCGAACCTGTGCGGTAATTCGCGCGAAGGGAAGATCAGCCATCGCCGAGAGGCATCCAGCCGCGGCCAGCACCGCCGAGAGATCCGATTCGCCCCCGCCGGCGGGGATCGCTGCGAGTTCGGTCCGCCACAGCTTCGGGTCGACCGAGGTGCTCGCGGGGATCGACCTCGAGGTCGGAGCGGGCGAGACGGTCGCGCTCGTCGGCCCCTCCGGATGCGGCAAGTCGACGCTGCTGGAGCTGATCGCCGGACTCGAGGACCTCCAATCCGGGTCGATTGCGATCGGTGGCGAACACTCGCCTCCGGCGCGAACGGCGGCCTCGGCGTGGATGCCTCAGGACGACATGCTCCTGCCCTGGAAGCGCGCCGTGGAGAACGCGGCCGTGGCGCTCCGGCTCGCGGGGCGCGGCCGCGCCGAGAGTGGGCGCAGGGCCGCCGCCATGCTCGACCACCTCGGGCTCGCGGCCTTCGCGCGGTCCTACCCGGGTCAGCTCTCCGGCGGGATGCGGCAGCGGGTCGCCTTCGCCCGCACCCTGCTCGCGGGCACGCCCGTGCTCCTCCTCGACGAGCCGTTCGCGTCTCTGGACGCGATCACCCGCGCCGAGCTCCAGGGCTGGCTGGTCGGGACGCTGGCGCAGGAGCGCCGCACGACCCTTCTGGTGACCCACGACGTCGAGGAGGCGCTGTTCGTCGCCGATCGCGCCCTGATGCTCACGACGCGGCCCGCTCGCGCGATCGCCGCGATCGCCGCGCCCCGCCGCGATCCGGAGATATCCCGCGACGAGGCGATCGCCGATCCTGAGTTCGTCGCCGCCAGGGCCCGGGCGCTGAGCGTGCTGGGGGCAGCATCGTGAGCGGTGCGAGGCGGCTGCCGGCGGCACGGATCTGGCCGTCCCTCCTGGTCGTCGCAGCGCTGATCGGGATCTGGCAGCTCGCCGCCTCCACCGGCGCCCTCGCGGACGCCCTCGGCCTCGACTCGTTCCTCGTGCCCTCGCCGGCGGAGATCGGCGAGTCGCTCTGGAACGACCGCTCGCTGCTGGCCGACAATGCCTGGGTGACGCTGCAGGAGGTCCTCGCCGGGTTCGCGGTGGCGCTCGCCGCCGGCGTGGCCGTCGCCGTCGTCCTTCACCTTTCACCGCTCCTGCGGCGGATCTCCTATCCGCTGGTGATCGCGTCCCAGACGATCCCGGTGATCGTGATCGCTCCGATCCTGGTCGTCTGGTTCGGGTTCGGCATCGGCCCGAAGATCGCCATCATCGCGCTCATCTGCTTCTTCCCGATCGCCGTGAACACGCTCGACGGGCTCGCGACCGTCCCGCCCGACCAGCGCAAGCTGATGCGCTCGCTCGGTGCGAGCCGGGTGCGGGTGCTGACCGAGCTGGAGGGGCCGACGGCCCTGCCGTTCGCGCTCAGCGGGGCGAAGATCGCGGCGGCGGTGGCGGTGATCGGCGCCGTCTTCGGCGAATGGGCGGGCGCCGACGACGGGCTCGGCCACCTGATGCTGGTCGACAACGCCCAGCTCGAGGTTGCGAGGCTCTTCGCGGCGATGGTCTGGCTGTCGGCGATGGCGATCGCCCTGTTCGCGACCCTCACCTGGATCGAGCGCCGAGTCGCCTGGTGGGGCGATGCCGACGGGCGGACGGAGGCAGGATGAGTCGCCTGGCGGCAGCCCTCCTCGTCCTGGCGGCGGCCATCTGCCTGTCCGCATGCGGGAGCGACGGCGAGGGCGGCGGCAACGAGCCGTTCGACCTGACGCTTGACTTCTACGTGAACCCCGACCACGCGGGGATCTACACGGCGCTCGATCGCGGATTCTTCACCGATGCCGGGCTCGACGTCCGGCCGCAGGTCCCATCCGACCCGTCCGCGCCGATCAAGCAGGTCGCAGCCGGCCGCGCCGATCTGGCGATCTCCTACGAGCCCGAGGTCGCCCTCGCGCGCGATCAGGGGCTCGACGTGGTCGCGGTCGCGGCCTTGGTGAACGGACCGCTCACCTCGCTCATCTCCCTGCCGGACGCGGGCATCGCCTCCCCCGCCGACCTCGCGGGAAAGACGGTCGTCACCGCCGGGATCCCCTACCAGTCCGCCTACCTCGACACGATCCTCGCGCGCGCCGGCGTCGCCCGCGACTCGGTCGATCAGGTCGACGTCGGGTTCAACCTCATGCAGCCCGTCATCTCGGGCCGGGCGGACGCCATGTTCGGCGGCTTCCTCAACGTCGAGGGCGTCGATCTGTCCGAGCGCGGCCTCGACCCTCGGGTGGTCCCGGTCGACGAGCTCGGAGTGCCGACCTACGACGAGCTCGTCCTCGTCGCCGACGCCGACCGGCTCGACGAGGACGCGGAGCGGATCCGCGCGTTCCTCGCCGCGTTGGAGCGGGGAACCGACGCGGCGGCCCGCAACCCGCAGGCGGCGACCGACGCCCTGCTCGCCGCCGGTGACGGCCTCGACCCGGAGCTGACGCGCGCCGAGGTGAGCGCCACCCTCCCTCGCCTGGTGCCGCCCGGCGCGATGCCGTACGGCTGGATGGACCCGCGCCGCTGGCAGCGCTTCGCCGACTACCTCTACGAGGCGGGACAGGTCGGGGCGCGGCCGGACGCCGCGGCCCTGCTCACGAACGACTACCTGCCGGAGCCCCGCAGCTCACCCGGCCCCGGATGAAGCGGCCGGCGGGTGCGAACGGACGACCGGAGGTCGCCCGCCGCCGGCCGGCTCACCGCTATGCGGCCTCGAACTCCGGATTGGCCGGGTGGTAGGCGAGCTTCGGGCGCTCGCGGAGCGCGTCGCCGAGGCCGGCGAGCATGTAACGGCCGGCGAGCCCGCGGAAGGGCTCGTAGGGCAGGAACCACTCCCGGACCTCGGCGACGGTCGCGCGTCGCCCGAGCCCGGCGAGGTGGCCGACGAGCTTCACGTAGGCGAGGTCCCCGGCGGGCAGCGAGTCGAAGTCACCGCGACCGCTCAGCGCCAGCACCTGCATCGTCCAGGGACCGATCTCGCTGATCGCGCGCAGGCGCGGATCGCCGGCCGGATCGCCGGGGTCGCAGCGGCCGGAGGCGACCTCGCGGGCGGCCTTGATCAGCGCGATCGCACGCTTCGGCGCCAGGTCGAGCGCCGCCAGCTCGGCGGGTGCCAGCGCGGCGATCGTCGCCGGGGCGGGCACGTCGGCGAGGGGGCGCGCCCGGAGCCCGAAGCCGAGCGACGGCCCCCAGCGGCGGACGATGCGGCGCTGGATGGCTGCGGCCCGGGCCGACTCGATCAGCTGCTCGGTGACCGCCCAGGCGAAAGCCTCCCAGGCGTTGGGCGTCCTCTTGACCCGGTAGCCGGGCATGCGGCGGATCAGTGGGCGAAGGATCGGATGGGAACGGAACCGGCGCATGAACGGCCGCATGTCGTCGTCGACGCCGAGCGCGTGACGGATCCGGTCGACGGCCGCCTCCAGGTCCTCCCTGCCGGCGCGCTCGTGGTCGCCGGCGGGGAGCCAGCCGCCGGGCGCGGGCATCGCGGCGACCGCGACCTCACCGCCGTTGGTCTCCCATGCCCGGGTCAGCACCGGTCGGCCCGAGACGTGGAGGAAGCGCTCGTAGACACCGCCGCGGCACCGTGCCACCGCATCGGGAAACCGTCGCGCGCGGGGGAAGCGGAACTCGCAGAGCGGACGCACCTCGACGACCAGCGAGCCGCCCGGGCCGCGGGTCAGCCGGTCTGAGCGCGGCATCAGCGCCCGAGAACGTGAACGTCGACGAGGAAGGACCGGGTCGCGATCACGTCCCGGTCGCGGCGCCCGCGGCGGGCCACCCGCCGGGCGCCCGAGCCGGTCATCGCCTTCGCGGCGCTGACGGCGACGACGGTGGCGGCGCCGGCGGCGATCCCCCCGGCCGCGACGGCGGCGATCGTGCGGACCTCACCACGCCAGGCACTGAGCTCCGACGGTGTCCGGCGCTCCGGCAGGGGGCGGACGTCGGCCTCGCCCCCCGCATCGCCGTCGATCGGCTCCTCGATCGCCTCGGCTTCGACTACCGGTCCGGTGCTCACCGGCGCCAGTCTACGGACCGCCTCGGCGCTCCGGGGGCGACAAGTGGAAAACTGGGGACATGAGCGAACAGCTTTCCGCGCAAGGTCCGCGAATCGAAACCGACGTCTTCGCCAAGGCCCGCGATCACGACCGTCGCGAGATCCTCGAGCTCGCGCAGAAGGCGGACATGATGCCCTACTTCCGGCTTCTGACCTCGCCGGCGGGCCCAGTCGTCGAGATGGAGGGTCGCGAGACGCTCATGCTCGGCTCCAACAACTACCTCGGCCTCACCGGGGACCCGAGGGTCACAGCTGCGGCCAGAGACGCCCTCGACACCTACGGGACGGCGCTGACGGGCTCCCGGCTGCTGAACGGGACCATACCCCTCCACATCGAGCTCGAGACCGAGCTCGCGGAGTGGATGGGCACCGAGGCGGCGCTCGTCTTCACGACCGGCTATCAGGCGAACGTCGGTTGCATCGGCACCATTCTCGGTCCGGGCGACACCGTGATCTGCGACTCCGGCGACCATGCCTCGATCCTCGACGGATGCCGCCTCTCCGGGGCCAAGCTCCGCCCGTTCCGGCACAACCGGATGGACAAGCTCGAGCGGATGCTCGAGCGTGCCGCGGGCGACGGCGGCGGGGTGCTGGCCGTGGTCGACGGCGTCTTCTCGATGGAGGGCGACATCTGCCCGCTCACCGAGGTCGTCGGCCTCTGCGAGCGCTACGGGGCGCGCCTGATGGTGGATGAGGCGCACGGGGTCGGGGCACTCGGCCCACGCGGTGCGGGCGCGAGCGAGCTGCTCGGAGTCGAGGACTCCGTCGACCTGAGGATGGGCACGTTCTCGAAGAGCTTCGCCTCCTGCGGAGGCTTCATCGCCGGGCCGGCCGAGGTGATCGACTACCTGCGGATCGCGGCCCGCTCGTTCCTCTTCAGTGCCGCGGCCGTCCCGGCGGCGGTCGGCGCTGCGCTCGCGGCGCTTCGGATCATCCGCGAGGAAGGCTCCGAGCTGATCGCGAAGCTGCTCGACAACGCCGCCTATCTGCACGCCGGCCTGACCGAGCTCGGCCTCAGGGTGGTCGAGCCGACGATCCTCGCGGACGGCAGCCGGGCGCTGACCCCGATCGTGCCCGTGATCGTCGGCGAGGACCTGAAGGCGGCGATGCTCTGGAAGGCGCTGTACGACGAAGGGCTCTACACGAACGTCGCGCTCCACCCGGCCGTCCCGCCCGCCGGCGCACTGCTGCGAACCAGCCTGATGGCGACGCACGAGACCGAGCACCTCGATCGTGCGCTGGCGATCTTCGAGCGGGTGGTCGAGCGCTCGCCCGAGCTCGTAGCCGGATAGCCGAAGCAGGGCTACCCCGGCGATCGATGTCCGGATTCTCTACCCCTCTTCGGGTAGTTTCGCCTTGTCCATTTGGTCACAAGACCAAAACCGGTCCCCCCAACCCCCAAAAACATGCTCTTAGCGATTCTCCCGGACGGAAACGGGGGGGCGAGGGGGACACGTTCCCGCCCCGGTCACTAGGGTGCCCAACGCACCGAACGCTACCGGGGTAGGAGCGAGTCGGAGGGCCCTCCTGAGGGGCTTCCGGAGCCGCGATCCAGTCGTGGATCACCCTCGTTCGGCGTGGAAAACCTAGTCAAATCACCACCGCTCTCAAGCAGGAGGAGGAGTGAGTATGGAAGCTGCCTCGACGGCTGCACCCGCCGCTGTGCCGCAACATATCCGTGCCCTCGAGCACGCAAACCGGGTCCGCCTGGCGCGGGCGGCCCTGAAGCGCTCGGTCCGGGCCGGAGATCTCCGCGCAGAGGACGTCGTCCGCTCCTGCCCGTGGGAAGCGGAGACGATGACCGTCTCGGAGCTGTTGCGCAGCCAGTCGCGGTGGGGCCGAACGAGGACCCGCAAGTTCCTGGTGCCGCTGGCCGTCAGCGAGAACCGTCAGCTCGGCCGGCTGACCCTGCGCCAGCGAGAGGCGCTGGCAGGCGCGCTCGAGGAGAAGCAGGCCTCACGCCGCTGATCAGGTCGTCCCGTCGCCGGCCCGGGCAGAGAGTCCCGGGCCGGCGACACATCACCGGCCACCTCCCGAGCCCCGCTCGTCATCGCCGCTTCCGGCTCCGCAACGGAGCGAAGCGGTACCGCTCACCGCCCGAGCGGCCGCTGAACACCCGGATCAGCACCGCCGCGGCGAGGGCGAAGACCGCGATCCCGATCCCGGCCCTGGCGAGCTGCGGCAGCCCCGGCGGAGCGAGATAGAACAGCAGCCCGAGGACGATCAGCGCCGGGACGCCCGCGAGGACGGCGGTGTGCGACCGATAGCCGGCGAAGTGCTCGCGGATGCTCACCTCGAGCCCGCCGATCGACCCGAGCGCCAGGCCGGCCGCGATCAGGATCGGCCCTCGCGACCCGCCGACCACGAAGAACCCGAGGATCATCATCACGATGCCTGCGAGGACGCAGAGCTCGACCAGTGGGAAGCTGCCCCAGGGGGCCGGGGGCGGTTCCTCGCCGGCCGAGACGGATGCGGGGCTGGGCGTTCGCGGCCGCGCGGCCCCCGGCTCCACCGGCCGCTTGGGCTCGCCGGACGCCGGCGCGCCGGCGCTTCGCGCCCTTCGCTTCCGCCGCTTACGCGCCTTCGAGGATGCCATCGGCCGACCGCCCGCCCGGTCCACCGGGGCGGCTCTCGTCTGATGCGGGACGCACTAGCTGCACGCCCCGCAGGCTAAGGGACAACCGGAGGAGAGCTTGACCCGCCACCATCCCGCGAGCATTCCGAGCAACCCCCAGCGTGGCCGCGAATGCCAGTGCCTGCATCCCCGCTCGCCCACGTCCTCGCTCCGGACCCGGACCCACCGGTGCCCAGCGGGATCGGCGATCATCCGCTCGACCAGCGCCCGGTTCCGCTCCTCCGTCTCGGATTGCCGGTCGATCTCCACCCGGGCGCGAGCGATGCGATCCGCGAGATCGTCGCGAATCCGCTCCAGCTCGGCGAGCCCGAGGATCCTCGGCCCGCCGCCGGCGCCGACCGTCCATCCGATTCCCCGTCGCGGGAAGGAGGCCGCGAACAGCTCCGACAGCTCGCGCTCCATACGCGCGATCTGGATGCGCAGCGCCCGGCGCGCGGCACGGTCGTCCGTGGGGCCGGTTCGAGGCGCCCAGGCGACGCCTGGATTCAGGTCCTTGAGGAGAAGTTCCGCCACCGTGCTCCCTTCGGATCGAGTTCGCGGTCATTGTAACCGTCGGAACGAGCCGTAACGACCTCACGCGGGCGCCTCGAGGATCTCCGCCACGATCCACAACGCCTCCTCGGTCGCGATCTCGGGCACGCCTGCGACGCCGACCACGACCAGCAGTGTGCACATCGTGCGGGGCGAGACGCCTCTGCCGCTCGCCGTGGCGCCGAACAGGAGGGCGATCGGGCGGAGCTCGTCGGCGATGACGAGGGTGCCCGCCGGCAGCTCGCCCGGCCGGCCTTCCAGCCCCTCGCCCGGCACCGTCGGCCGGATGACCGGTGCCCCGGCGACGGCGTCCGCGTCGAAGGCCAGGACGGGGACGCCGGACTCGATCATCGCGATCGTCAGCGCGTCGTCGAGCAGGTTCGACGACACGAACCCGCCCTTGAGCATCCGCTCCCGCACTGCGAGCTCGGGCCCGGGCGGCTGCTCGTCCGGGTCGAGGCCGATGTGCCGGTGGAAGACGCGATAGGCGTGCGGGATCGGCTTCGTCCTGAACGCGATCGCCTGTGGGCCGGCGAACCGGTCCGACAGCAACGCCAGCCGGTGCTTGAGTGCCCGCGGTGAACGCCCGGATCCGCGCTCCACGCGCCGCCATCGCAGGTAGAGGCCCGGGAACTCTTCTGCGAGAGCGGCATCGACGGCCCCTCTCGCGGCCGGCGGCTCCTCCACCCCGTCCCCCACCTCAGCGCACCTCGCTCGCGCGCCGGTCCGAGGCCGCGAGCAGTCTTCCGACGAGGTCGTCGAGCTCGGCGGCGCTGTAGTTGCCGGCGCGGATCGCGGTGTCGTAGACGATGCCCCCGGGATATGCGAGCACGACCGTCGGGCAGACACCGACCCGGTACAGGTTCGAGACCGCCCCGTCGCGATCGAGGCCGACCGGAACCGTCCAGCCGCGCTCGCGGACGACCTCCTCGACGGTCGCCGGGTCGTCGCGGACGTCGATGCTGAGGAAGTTGACCTCCCCCCGGTACCGCCTGGAAACCCGGTCGAACGCGTCCTGGCTGGGGATGCAGTCACCGCCGCGGGTGAACCAGAACGAGATCGCCAACGGCCGATCGAACAGGTCGCAGACCCTGATCGCACCTTCGGTGTCGATGCGGCAGGCCGGCGTCCGCCGGTCACCGGCCGGGCACGGGTTGCGAGAGCTGTCGCAGTCGTCCTGGGCTACGTTGGCGTCGGCGTCGACTCCCGAGAGCGCGTCGGGAACCGCGAACTCCGCGAGCGGCAGGCCCCGCTCGAGCTCGATGCCGGCATCGTCGTTGCCGAGCAGGTTCAGCAGGGCGACGACGATGAGAGCGACGAAGGCGAGGCCGACGAACATCGAGTACCGGCCGCTCGGTCGCGGCCGATCGGGGCTCGCCAGCCCCCGCGGCGGCGCATCGCGGTCGGCGCTGCGGCGGGGCTCCCCGGTTGACGGCTCGTCCTCCCCGTCCCGTTCCGGCGGCCACCAGCCGCCCTGCCCGCGATCGTCGCCGGTCATCTCAGGCGGTGGCGTCGGCGCTCCGGCCGGCCCGGGAGGATCGCGAGCGGCCGCCGACGGGGAGCGGGTGGAAGCCCTGCTCCGCCCAGACGAGCGCCGCCGGGAGGACGAGCATCACCCCCGCCAGGGCGACCGTCAGATCGACGACTGTGACGATGCCGAAGTCCCGGAGCATCGTTATCCGGCTGAAGGCCAGCACCCCGAAGCCGGCGATCGAGGTGATGCCCGACGCGAGCACCGCGGTTCCGGTCCGCGCGTAGGTGTGGCGGAGCGCCTCACCCACGCTCGAGCCCCGCTCCCGCTCCTCGTGGTAGCGGGCGGCGAGGATCACGCTGAACTCGGTCGCCACGGCGATCACCAGAGCACCCAGCGTCGCGGACATGGGATTGAGCGGGATGTCGATCGCCTCGAGCACCAGCGCCGACCAGCCGGTCGCGAGCGCGATCGGCACGAGCGGGACCAGCGCCCGCGACGGCGAGCGGTAGACGGCGAGCAGGACCAGCCCGACGGCGAGGAGGCCGGCGACGGCGAGCCAGTAGCGGGAGCCCGAGAGCTCCGCACCGGCATCGGCCGTGAGGACCGGCAACCCGACGACCTCGGCGTCGATCCCGTCCGGTGGGTCGAGCTCGTCCCGGATCCCGGCCACCAGCTGTTCCTGCTCGTCGAGGGGCATGACCGGGATCAGAAACGACATCGCGGCGACGTCTCCGGATCCGGAGCGGGAGAGGATCGCCTGTGAGAAGTACTCCGGCACCGCCCCCAGGACCGCGTCGATCCGGTCCTGATCCACCGGCCGTCCCGAGCTCAGGTCGAAGAGATCGGAGAGCGCCGGCCCCGGGCACAGCTCGGCCGACTCCGCGAGGCAGTTCGGCGCGTTCGGACCGAAGCCGTGCTCGGAGAGCACGCGGCTCTTGAAATCACTCATCCAGGTGATCGCGGCGGGCGAGGTGACATCGCCCGAGAGGACGACGTCGACCTCCTGCGAGACGCCCGTTGCGGCCTGCACGCGGTCGACCGACTGCAGTGCCGGAAGATCCGACGGGACGAGCTCACGGATGTCGCTCACCACCTTCGTCCCGGTGCCGGCGACCCATCCCGTCGCGGCCAGGACCGTGGCGACGACGAGCACCCTCCCGGGCCGCTGGATCGCCGTCGCCAGCGCCCGGCTCCATGAATCGGCGACGCGGCGGCGGGCGGCGGAAGCCACCGCGGGCAGACGGGGGCCGGCCGGACCGGGCGACCGTTCCGCCCCGGCGTCCGCGGGCGCCATCGAGAGCGCGGCCAGGCCCGCGGTCAGCGAGATGGCGAGCGCTGCGGCGATCCC
>JAGQUO010000005.1 GCA_020438445.1 Solirubrobacterales bacterium | reverse complement strand
CGCTCAGATGATCACCTGCACGGTGCCGCCGTCCACGCTCCACGCCGCTCCGAGCACGAACGATGCGCGCTCGGAGCAGAGGAACGTGATCACCGAGGCGATCTCACCGACCTCGGCGAGGCGGCCGATCGGTCGCGATGAGCCGGCCGCCTCGAGGCCCTCGTCGCGCCCCGGGTGGCCGTGGAGCTCGACCGACTGGTCCAGCAGGCCTCCCGGCTCCATCCACATCTCGGACTTGACCGGCCCCGGGCAGATCGCGTTGACGAGGACGCCGCTGCCGGCCCAGCGGTCAGCGTAGAGCCGCGAGAGCGAGAGCTCGGCTGCCTTCGCGACGGAGTATTCGCCCATCTTCGCCGACGGGCGCTTGCCCGCGGTCGAGGACACGTTCACGACCCGCCCCCAGCCGCGCTCGGCCATCGCCGGTATCGCCGCCCTCATCAACCGCATCGGTGCCATGACGTTCAGGTCCCAGGCCGCCTGCCAGTCCTCGTCGGGCACGTCGTCGAGGTCGCGCCACTTCGACTGCCCGGCGTTGTTGACGAGGACGTCGAGCGACCCGAACCGCTCCTCGGCCTCGGCGACGATGCGCTCGGCGGCATCCGCGGCCCCGACGTCGAGCGCGAGGTGGGCGGCGCGGCCGTTGCTGACCGCCCCGGCGCGGCCGCAGTCGGCTGCGGCTTCGGCGAGCTCGTCCTCCGTCCGTGCGACCAGGAGCACCTGGGCGCCCGCCTCGCAGAGGAGCCGCGACGTCTCGCGGCCGATGCCCCGGCCGGCGCCGGTCACGACGCATGACCTGCCGGCGATGCCGAGGTCCATCAGCCTCCGGGCCCTCGCTCCGTCGTGACCACGTCGGCGCCGCCGGCGAGGATCCGGTGGACGGGGCACTTCCCCGCGATCACCATGATCCGCTCCCGCTGCGCCTCGTCGAGCCCGTCGGGCAGCGTGACGACGACGTCGAAGCGTGCGGATTCCCCGGCACGGGGCGCGCCGCCGAAGTCGACGTCGACGACGAGCCCGTCGACGCTCCACTCCTTCCGCGCGGCGTAGAGCCTGATCGTCATCGCGGTGCAGCCCGCGAGCGCCGCGGTGACGAGGCGGGTGGGGGAGGGGGCGGTGTCGGTGCCGCCCTGGTCCAGGGGCTCGTCGAGGACGATCCGATGACCGTCGATCTCGACCTCGTGGACCATTCCCTCGCGATGGGTGGCGGTGGCGTGCATCAGCGGCCCTCCTGATCTGCCCTGCCCCTCCGGCCCTCGAACAGGGCCGGATCGGAGACGTCGGTGTAGCGCGCCATCGCGTAGACGAGGTCGGCCGCGCGGTTGAGGTAGGCGACCGCCGGCGTCGGATCGAGCTCCTCGGCGGCGAACATCGTCGCGACCCGGCGCTCAGCGCGGCGGAGGATGGCGCGGGCGAGGTCGAGGGCGGCCGAGAGCTCGGTGCCGCCGGGGACCACGAACTTCGGCGGCAGCTCGACCCGTTCCATGTAGCCGTCGATCAGCGGCTCGAGCGCAGCGACCATGTCGCCGGTCACCCGGCTCACCCCGTCCTCCAGCCGGTCGGCCGCCTCGGGGGCGGCGGCCAGCTCTGCCCCGGCGACGAACAGGTCGCCCTGGACGTGCAGGACGTCGCGCTCGACCTCCTCCTTGCCGGCGCGGCAGAGCGACCGGGCGACCCCGAGGGCGGATCCGGCCTCGTCGATCGTCCCGTACGCCTCGATCCGCGCGTCCGACTTCGGCCGCCGGCCGCCGTACCAGAGCCCGGTCGTGCCGTCGTCGCCCTTTCGCGTGTAGATCTTCAGCGGGGCTCCCCCGACAGCGGATTGAAGACGATCCCGGTCAGCAGCTTCGGGAAGAAGTAGGTCGATTTCGGGGGCATCGTCTCGCCCGCATCGGCGACGTCTCTGACCTGCCGGACCGGGGTGGCGCGGAGGAAGAAGCCCGCATCGGCTTCGCCGCGCTCGACGCGGGCGACCGCCTCCGAGAAGTCCGAGCAGTAGGAGAGGCCGCGCTTGGCGGCGATGTCGTCGGTGCTCATCGCGAGCGGTCCCTTCAGGACCAGGGCCTCGAGCGCGGCGGCGTCCAGCGTCCGGTACGCCTCCGACGTTCCCGGCAGCGCCTCGGCGAGGGCCGCCTCGTCCTTCAGCCGCAGCCGGTACGGCCGGCGGTGGAATGAGTCCATGTAGCCGAAGGCGATCGTGCCGTCGCCGGAGCCGGGGACGAGATCCGACGGATCGTCGATCGGCTCGAGCTCGAACAGGCTCATCAGGGTGTCGCGCAGCGCCTGCTGCCTGCTCTCGTCGAGGTCGTGCAGCAGCCGGTGGGTGGCGAAGACGCTGAGCCCGGGGTCCTCCAGGGAGACGAGACAGGCGAGCGTGTAGCGGGCGTCGTCGCCCGGTCCGGCACCGGTCTCGTCGGCGTAGGTGCGGGCCGTCTCGTAGCGGTGATGGCCGTCGGCGATCAGCAGCTCCGAACCGGAGACGACCTCGGCGAGACCCTCGTGCACGGCCGGATCGGCGATCGGCCATGCCCGGTGAACCGTGCCGTCCGGATCGGTGACCTCGCAGAACGGGTCGGAGCCGAGCGCCGGTTCGAGCAGGCTCCATGCGTCGCCGGCGTGGAGGACGAAGATCGGCGACATGTTGTGACCCGTCGCCCGGGTCAGCCGGAGCCGGTCCTCCTTCGGGCCGGGCTGGGTGCGCTCGTGCGGCCGGACGAGGCCGGGGCCGTAATCGGTGACCGCGACGCGGGCGAGAATGCCGCGGCGCGTCCGGCGGCCCCCGTCCGGCGCCTCGTATTCCTGCTCGTAGGCCCAGACGGTCGGCTCGTCGTCCTGAACGAGCACGCCCGCGCTCCGCCAGTCGGCGAGCAGCGCGGCGGCGTGCTCGTAACGGTCACCGTCGCCCGGCTCGGGAAGGTCGAGCTCGACGACGTTGTAGGGCGAACGGCCGACGAGATCGGCGCGGCCGGCAGCGTCGATGACGTCGTAGGGCGGGGCGGTCACGTCGGCGATGCCGACCCTGCCCGGGTCGTAGTGAAGGGCTCTGAACGGCCGGACTTCTGCCATGCGGCCTCGCAGACTAGTGACAGCGGCGCTCCGCTCGTTCCGTCCGACCGATCGGGGAACATCTGTTCGTAATCGAAGAGATCCATTCAGTGAGAATGCTGAGGTGGGAACGGTGAAACGAATGCAAGCCGAGTACAGAAAGCTCAGAAGCGCCGCTCACGCGAACGAGCGGGCCGAGTTCGAGCGCCTCTCGCGGGACCCGACGTTCCGCCATTTCCTCGCCCTGTGCATTGCGGAGAACGCCGCATCCGACGTCGGGCCGATCGAGGTCCGCAGCTCCGATCCCGACACGGTCGCGCTCGCGGCCCACTGGCTGCGCCGGCTCTCGAACGGCCGGGTCGACTACAGGCTCCAGTTCGACGAGGGCCAGGACGTCGTCGAGATGATCAGGTTCTGGACGACCAGGCTCGGGATCGGGCACGACAAGATCCGGCTGCAGCGCTGGTTCCGCAGCCGCCCGGTCCCGGTTCCCGTGCGTGATGCCGAGCACGGCGTGATGACCGTCAGGAGCAACAACGCGAGCCTCCGGATCCGGCTGCACGGCTGGATGCAGCGGATCCGCGAAGAGGGCTTCCCCGAGGTCGCGCAGGAGGAGCTCTTCGACCTCGCCGGCTAGGGGCCGGGGGCCGGGGGCGAGCGCTCTGCCGCCGGCTCGGTGGATCGCCGGCCGTGCAACCGTGCCCCGCGGCCGCCGACGGGATTAGACTCCGCACGCCTTGCGGGGCGTAGCGGAGCCTGGTACCGCGCCTGCTTTGGGGGCAGGAGATCCCCGGTTCGAATCCGGGCGCCCCGACTCTCACCGAACGGACCGCCATGGAGATGAACTGAACAGCGAAGCGACGGCGATCGAGCCTGCTGCGCCTCCGCGGATCAGGCGGTCGGTCGAGCGGCCGCGGCTCCTGCGGGCGCTGCGGGCCGACGGGGCGCCGTGCGTTCTCGTCGTCGCCCCGGCCGGCTACGGCAAGACCGTGCTGCTCTCACAGTGGGTGGAGCGGGCGGGGACCGGCGTGGTCTGGCTGGCGCTCGATGAGTCCTACAGCGACCCCGGACTGCTGCTCGGGGCGGTCGCGGCCGGGCTCGCGCGCTCGGGGCCGCTGCCGGAAGAGGTGCTGGCGCCGCTCAGTGCGCCGTCGGCCGATCATGCCCGGGTGACGGTCCCCCGCCTCTGCGCGATGATGGCGTCGCGGCGGGATCCGGTCGCGATCGTGCTCGACGACCTCCACCTGATCGCACCGGGACCGGCGCTGGACTGCGTCGCCAAGCTCGCGGAGCTGATTCCCGGCCCCAATCGGCTGGTCATGGCGTCCCGGTCGGAGCCCGACATCGGCATCGGCCGGCTGCGCGCGCACGGCCGGATCGACGAGATCCGCGTCGCCGAGATGGCGATGACCCGTTCCGAGGCGATGGAGCTGTTCGCCGCCGCCGACGTCGAGCCCTCGCTCGACGAGACCGTCCGGCTCGTCGAGCACACCGAGGGCTGGCCGGCGGCCCTGTATCTCGCCGCGCTCGGGATGAGGGACTCGGCGCCCGGCGCCTACGTCGCCGAGTTCGCGGGCGACGAGCGGCTGGTCGCCGACTACCTCCGCGACGAGTTCCTCGCCACGCTCGATGCGGAGGACATGGACTTCCTCGTCCGGGCATCGCTGCTGGACAAGCTCAACGGCAGCATCTGCGACGAGGTCCTCGACGCAACGGGATCCGCGGCGAAGCTCCGGCAGCTCTCGCGGTCGAACCTGCTGATCTCGACCGTCGACAGCAAGGACATCGAGTTCCGGATGCATTCGCTGCTGCGCGAGATGCTCAAGTCCGAGTTGCACCGTCTCGGACGGGGTGAGGAGCGGGCGCTGTTGCGCCGTGCCGCGCTCTGGTCGAGGGCGAACGGTGAGCCCGACCGGGCGGTGGAGCAGGCGATCGGATCGCGTGACCTGGCACTCGCCGCGGACCTGATCTGGGATCTCGCCGCTCTCTACGCGACCGAGGGCCGCCTGCCGACGCTGCGCGCGTGGCTCGAGCACTTCGACGACGACGAGATCGCAGCCGAGCCCAAGCTGGCGCTGTCGGCGGCGGTCGCTGCTCTGACGGAGGGCGACGGCGAACGGCTCCTGCGCTGGTCGGAGGCGGCCGGACGCCTCCTCGGCGAGAGCGCCGAGCCCGCCCTCGGTGCCGCGGCGGAGGTCCTCCGCCTGACCGCCGATCCCTCGGCGCAGCTGACCGAAATCGCCGACGGCGCCGCCGCTTCGGTTCCGGCCATGCCGGTGCACTCGATCTGGCCGTCGTACTGCAGGATGATCGAGGGCCTCACCGTCTACCTCGCGGGCGATCGGGCTCGGGCGCGTCCCGCGCTGACCGAGGTTTCGCGAGGCGGTCTGGTCCCCGCTCCGTCACTGCAGGCGATCAGCCAGGCCGGCCTGGCGCTGATCGCCCTCGACGAGGAGCGGGCTGGCGACGCCCAGCAGGCGGTCACGGAAGCACTGGCCCGGATCGAGCTCTACGGCCTCTACGGCTACCGCGGATCCGCGCTGCCGCTCGCGGCCGCAGCGCTCGTTCGCGGCCGGCACGGCGACTCGGATGCGCGCCGGCTGCTCGATGCTGCGGTCTCGCTCGTCGACCCGGTCCTGGCCTTCAACCCGTGGTTCGCGGCGTTGATCCGGAGCACCGTCGCCAGGGCCATGATCGAGCTCGGCGACAATGCGGGCGCCCGTGAGGTCCTCACCGAGCTCAAGGATCTGAATGCCGGCGTCCCGGAGGCCGTGGTCCTCGGTGAGTGGTCCGGCTCCGTTCGGGCGAGCCTCGATGCCGGCGAGGGCGGCGACGAGCGCTGGCAGCTGACCCCGGCCGAACGTCGTCTCCTGCAGCTCCTGCCGACCCACCGGTCCTTTCCCGAGATCGCGGCCCAGCTGATCGTCTCGCCGAACACCGTGAAGACCCAGGCACGCTCCATCTACCGGAAGCTCGGGGTCGCTTCGCGGTCGGAGGCGGTCGAGCGCGCCCGGGCCGCAGGCCTGATCGATCGCGAGCGGGATCCGTCCCGGCCCGGCTGAGCTCCTCTCAGCCGGCTTCCGTCCCGGGGCTCTCGCCGCTTCTCGGCGCCGGGCGCCAGGACGCCACGGCCTTGGCGACCGCGACCACGAGGAAGAGCTGGCCGGTCAGGCCCTCGGCGACGGCCATCGACTGGCCCGGGTTGCCCGCGGGGACGAGGTTGCCGAAGCCGATGGTCAGCATCGTCGTGAAGCTGAAGAACAGGTTCTGGTCGATCGTCCCGTCGCCGTCCGCCCCGAAGAAGGGGGTGCTCTGCACGCTCGCGACGAGTTGGTAGGCGAAAGCGAAGAACATGCCGATCAGCAGATAGGCCGCGATCGCTCCGAGGATGGTCTCGACGTCGATGACGCGGCGCGACACGAGGTGCCTGACGACGGCCGCGGGGGCGATGAAGTAGAGCAGGCAGCTGGCGGTCGACAGGGCGGGCCCATCGCCGCCTCCGAGCCCGAACAGGGTCGCCGCAGCGGCCACAGCCGAGAGCGCGAGCAGGTAGTTGGTCGCGCGCCGGATCGAAGGGCGCGCCTGCGCGACGCGGAAGACCAGCCAGACGTTGAGGATCTGGGCGAGGACGATGACCTGGCCGGCGTCCTCGTCGGCCAGGACGATCGCAAGTGCGTAGGTGAGGACGATCGAGAGCAGGACGGGCCCGTAGCCGTCCACCTCGACGAACGCGTCGAGCAGCCGCCGCGCCGGCCGGGCCCCGGTTGCCGGCTGTCCCGTTCGCTCCATCGGCGCGATTGAACCGGATCGGCCGGATCGCACCGATACCCCGGTCGGGGTGATGGACCGATGTCGTTGTCGGGCGTAGGCTGTCGCCTATGGATCCCGCGGACAACGGCCGGATCGACTCGAAGGAACGCGGCAAGCGGGCGCGCGAGCTGGCGTCGCGCTCGAGCCACGGGGACTGGCAGGCCGCCCCGGAGCGCCCCGATCCCGTCGACGTCCTCGAGGAGCAGGCGGCCGACCGGGTCCAGGAGCTCGTCCCGATCCGCTACGGGCGGATGCTCGTTTCCCCGTTCACCTTCTACCGCGGAGCCGCCGCGGTGATGGCCGCCGATCTCGCGGGCACCCCGGTGAGCGGGATCACGGTGCAGGCGTGCGGTGATGCTCACCTCTCGAACTTCGGCGGATTCGCAGCTCCCGACAGGCGGCTGATCTTCGACATCAACGATTTCGACGAGACCCTCCCGGGGCCCTGGGAGTGGGACGTGAAGAGGCTCGTCGCGAGCCTCGAGATCGCCGGCCGCGATCGCGAGTTCGGACGCAAGCAGCGGATGACCGTCGTGCAGTCGGCCGCGACCGAGTATCGGGAGCAGATGCGGCGGCTGGCGAAGATGGGCAATCTCGAGGCCTGGTACGAGCGCGTCGACCTCGACCTGATCCGCGACCAGTTCGCCGCCGAGATCGATGTGGAGACGGCGTCCAGGTTCGAGCGGAACGTGGCCAAGGCCCGCCGGAAGACCTCGGTGCGGGCATTCTCGAAGCTCGCCCGCGAGGTCGACGGCGAGGTCCGGATCGTCAGCGACCCACCGCTGATCACCCCGCTCCGCGAGCTGCTCGATGCCGAGGCCTTCGAGGCCGCGGAGGGCGAGCTCCGGCGGATGTACGCGGAGTACCGGTCGACGCTCCCGCAGGGGCTGCGCAAGCTGCTCGACCGCTACCGCTTCGTCGACGCCGCCCGCAAGGTCGTCGGCGTCGGCAGCGTCGGCACACGGGCATGGATCGTCCTGCTCGTCGGGCGCGACCGCGGCGACCCGCTGTTCCTCCAGATCAAGGAGGCGCAACGGTCGGTCCTCGAGCCGTACGCCGCCAAGAGCATCTATTCGCGCCAGGGTCGCAGGGTCGTCGAGGGCCAGCGACTGATGCAGGCCTCGGGTGACATGCTGCTCGGCTGGATGTCGATCACCGGCTTCGACGGCGTCCGCCGCGACTTCTACGTGCGCCAGCTCTGGGACGCCAAGGGCTCCGCCCAGATCGATCAGATGTCTCCGCGGGCGATGACGATCTACGCGCGGCTGTGCGGCGGGGTGCTCGCGAACGCGCACGCCCGCTCGGGTGACCGGGTGGCCATCGCGGCCTACCTCGGCGGCGGCGAGCAGTTCGACCGGGCGATGGTCGAGTTCGCGACCCGCTACGCGGACCAGAACGAGCGTGATTTCGCCCGCCTGCGCGAAGCCGTCGACGCGGGCCGGATCAGGGTCGATCTCGAGACCGTCTGAGTCGCCGTTCCGGGGCCCTCAGCGGGCGACGGCGATGTCGCCCTCGAGCAGGACGCGGGCGACGGTGACCGCGGCCTCGTCGTCGCCGGATCCGATCGCCGCACCGAGCCGGCGGAGATCGGCCGGGTCCCCGGGGGCGAGCTCGGCGGCGAGATCGGGAAGCGAGTCGAGCGCCGCGCTCAGGGAGTTCAGTGCGAGGCGATACGCGAGGTTCTCGGAGCCGTCGACGATCTCGCCCCAGAGCCGGGTGTAGCCGTCGACCAGGGAATCGTCCCCGGTCCCGGCGAGGTCGGCGAGCGCGGCGGCGTCCGCCGCGATCTCGCTCCGCCGCCGCTCGCCGGCGCGCTCGACGCAGCGGCGGACCGCGTCGACGCCGATGCTGGCGCGCATCTCGAGCACGGAGCGGACGAGCGCCGCCGGAGGAGGCCTGCCGTGCTCCATCAGGTCGAGGAGCAGATCGAGGCCGGCGTGCCGGCGCCAGTCGAGGACCCGGGTGGCGCCGCCCTGGCTGATCTCGATGAGGCCCGCCTGCTGGAGGCGCTTCAGTCCCTCGCGGATGGCGTGGCGATTCACGCCGAGCTCGCCGGACAGCACCCGCTCGGAAGGCACGCGGTCGCCCGGGGCGAGGTCGCCGCCGAGGATCTGCGCGCGGAGCCGGTCGTGGACCTCGGCCGACGCCAGCTTCGCTGCCGTTGCCGGGCTCATCGGCTGGTCGGGTTCGCCGTCACGGGGCTGAGCATGCCAGCCACGGGGCCGCGACGGCGGCGTCCCGCTCCATCCGGACCGGGGATAGACTGCGGCGAGATGGCGGAACCGGAGGAGAACGGGGCCCGCGAGCAGGCGCTGAGGCGGCTCAAGGCACAGCGCGCCTTTCGGGGGCTGCTCGTCACCGCGATCGGGGTGATCGCGCTGATGATCGCGATCTGGGCGCTCAGCGGCGGCGGCTACTTCTGGCCGATCTGGGTCGTGTTCGGCCTCGGGATCGCCCTGATCACGACCGCCTGGCAGGCGTACGGGCCGCGCGAGCGCGAGATCACCGAAGCGGAGATCGAGCGCGAGATGGACAAGCAGAAGTGACCGATCCCCAGGCCTCCCAGCACCACGAGCATCACCTGCGGACGCCGACGAGCGAGCTGCCGCACGAGGAGAAGATCAAGCGGCAGCGGCGACACCTGCAGATCCTCACCGGGGTCATGCTGCTGGTGCTGGCGATGCTCGTCTACGCCGCCCTCTCCGACCTGGACAGCTGGGCGGAGTGGGTCGTCTTCGGCGGGATCTGCGCGACCGCGGTCGGTGCGGTCGTCGCCGTCAACACGGCGGACTGAGACCGGTACCCGCCGGCGCGGGATATTCTCCCCGGGGGGATGGGGGAGTCAGATCTCACGTGGCGGCGCCTGTTCTCGATCGGCAGCGCCGAGCTGTACTCGATCATGGACGCCGAGCGGGTGCGCCGGACCGGAGGGATCTTCTGGGTCTGCGGCGCGCTGATCGCCGCCCTGATCCTGCCGTTCGCGCCTCCCGACGAGTCTTCGGCCGGCGACGCGGGCTGGATCCTTGCGGGCGCGATCGTCGCCGGTTCCGGCGTCGCGGGGCTGGTCATGCTCAGGGGCTCGGCGATCGTCCGGTCGGGGTGGCAGACGATGCTCGCGGCGAGCTACCTGGGCATCGCGCTGGCGACGGTCCTGAACTGGCTCGCCGGCCCCGACGCGCCCTACTCGGGGCTGCTTCTGATCGGCGCGATCTTCGTGGCGTCCGCCTTTCCTCCGCGCGTGCTGCCGGCGTACATGGTCGTGGTCGGAGTCGCTCTGCTCGTCCCGCTCGCCTGGGGCGCGGACGTGCTGGTCATCGACCAGGTCGCCAGGCTGCTGATCTGGACGGGACTGGGACTCGGCGTCGCGATCCTGCTCACCCGGCAGCGCCTCGAGCAGGCGGAGCTGAAGCTGAGGGGAGACGAGGAGTTCCAGCTCGCTCGTGCGGATCCGCTGACCGGTCTCGGTAACCGGCGCGCGTTCGACGAGGCGCTCGCGATCGCCGGCAGCCGGGCCGGCCGTACGGACCGGGCGGTGAGCGTGATCGTCGCCGACGTCGAGGGGTTCAAATCGATCAACGACGGGCATGGCCTGATCGCCGGGGACCGGCTCCTGCGCGACGTCGCCGATGCGATCGCCGGCTCGGTCCGCGCACCCGACGCCTGCTTCCGCTGGGGCGGCGACGAGTTCGTGATCATCGCCGACGTCGATGCCGAGGACGCCGCGGCGTTCGCGGAGCGGCTCGACGCCGCCGTCGCCGACGCCTGCCGGCGCCCGGACGGCACCCCCGTCCGGCTCCACGTCGGCGTGGCGGAGCTCGATCGTGCCGGCGGCGATGCGGCCGAGATCCTCAATGCCGCGAGCCGCGCGATGAAGCCGGCTTCCCGGCGCCGCGGCTAGTGTTGACCGACCGGCCGGAGTGGCGGAATGGCAGACGCGATCGACTCAAAATCGATTGTCCGAAAGGACGTGTGGGTTCGAGTCCCACCTCCGGTATCCGGCGGTCCCGGCCCTTGCGTGCCGTCGGCCATCGGCACCGCCTGAGCCGAAGCGCTCGCTACCGTCCCTCGGCATGTGCGGGCGCTTCACCCTCACCAACCCGAACCCGCGGCGCCTGGCGTCGCGTTTCGACCTCGATCCCGACTTCGAGATCGATGATCGCCCGCGGTTCAACATCGCGCCGACGGATCCGGTCGTCGCGATCCGCCACGGCGAGTCCGGGCGCAACGAGGCGGGCGTGCTGCGGTGGGGGCTGGTGCCGGGGCACTGGGCGGAGAAGAAGGGACAGCGGCCGCTGATCAATGCCCGAGCCGAGACGGTCGCGACCCAGCCGGCCTTCCGCGAGTCCTTCGCCGAGCGCCGCTGTCTGATTCCCGCCGACGGCTTCTACGAATGGCGCCGGGACCCGGAGGGAAAGCAGCCGATCTGGTTCAGCCCGTCGGGGGAGGCCGGCGGCGAGCTGTTCGCTTTCGCCGGCGTCTGGGCGCGCCTCGAGCGCAACGGCCGTCCGCCGCTTCTCAGCTGCGCGCTGATCACGTGCCCGCCGAACGGGACGATGCGGCCCGTTCACGATCGGATGCCGGTGGTGCTGGACCGGGGGGCGGAGAGCGCCTGGATCGATCCCGGCACGAAGCCCGACGACCTGCTCGGGCTGCTTCGCCCGGCGCCGGACGATGCGCTGGTCCCGCGTGAGGTGGGGGACGCCGTCAACGACGTGCGCAGGGACGGGCCGGAGCTGCTCGAGCCGCCGATGAAGCTGTTCTGAGCGTTCCCCGTCAGACGGCGGGACTCGGACGCGCGCCGTCCCAGTCGTCGCCGTCCTCCTCGATCAGCGCCGGATTCGAGCGCTCCTCGGGGAGGGGCTCCGCGACCGGTTCCTCGGGCCGCGGGCGGGCCAGGGTCTCACCGCCGCCGGAGGAGGGCGGGGAGGAGGGGGTATCGCCGATCGGCCGCTCCTCCTCGACGTTCCAGGCCTGGTTGAACCCGACCATCGCGACGATCAGGAGCAGGAGCTGGACGGGGATGACGATGATCGTCAGCAGGCCCAGCAGGTCCTCGGGAAGCGCCGGCGAGTCGAGGCCGGGCTTGTCGCGGGCGAACCAGCCGCCGGCGGCAACGCCGGCGAAGATCATCATCAGCACCGCCAGCGCCGCGGCGACCGGCAGGACTCCGCGGTTCCAGCGCATGACGAGGAAGGCGAAGAGGACGTAGAGGGCCGCCCAGCCGAGGGTCATCAGGCCGACCGTGGTGCTCTGCAGGCGCTCCCAGCCGCCGAGGGTGATGATCACGAGCAGCGCCGCCGAGATGAGGAGGACGAACGCGACGATCGATTTCGTCGTCTTCGTCTCCGCCTTCTCCCGGTTCGGGTGCCAGAGCTCGTACCCCTCCCGTGCCTGATAACCGTGTGGCGTTGGCATCGAGGGCAAGCATATGAGCTTCCGCGGTCGCTCGCTGCATCCGCCGGCGGCGCCTAGACTGGCCCGGCGAGCGGGCGTGGTGAAATTGGTAGACACGCCGGCTTTAGGTGCCGGTGCTCGCGAGAGCTTGGGGGTTCGAGTCCCTCCGCCCGCATCACCGCTTCGCCCCGACGAATCCGTCGAGGGCCGCGACGCCCGCCCGGTGCACCCCGAGATCGGGTGGATGGCAGGAAGCGTCCACTGGATCGTCGGTTCTTGCCATCGACCGGCTGATCGGGCCTGCCGCCGCCCACAACAGGTCGCCGGGCCTTCTCGGACGAATTCGCCGCGGGGCTCGGGGATCCGCACGCTACGATCACCGGCCCCGAGGGGCAGTGGCCAAATTGGATAAGGCTCCGGTCTCCAAAACCGGCGATTCCAGGTTCGAGTCCTGGCTGCCCCGCTGAAACGGACGAAGGTCCACCGACGCGGGGTTGATTTCACCGAAGCGGCGAGCATGACGAAGCGTCGGGTATGGCACGCGCCGCTCAGTCGCTGTTCCTCGGAATTCTCCTCGTCGCTGCGCTGGCTCTTGCTCCGAGCCACGCCGGTGCTGCCCAGTGCAAAGGCGGTGACGCCGGCCCGGCGAAGCTGAGCGACAAGCGGGCGGCGAAGGCCGTCGTCTGCCTGCTCAACAAGGAGCGGCGGAAGCATCACCTGCGGCCGCTGCGTCAGCAGTCGGCGCAGGCGAAGGCGGCTCGCAAGCACAACCGGAGAATGATCCGGAGCCGCTGCTTCTCGCACCAGTGCCCCGGGGAGAAGGACCTCGTCGGCCGCCTCACCGCCACTCGCTACCTGCCCTGCAACTGCTCCTGGGGCGTCGCCGAGAACATCGCCTACGGAAGCGGCGGCTCAGGCACGCCGCGTCGGATCGTCGACGCCTGGATGCGCAGTCCCGGTCACCGCGCGAACATCCTCAATGGCGCCTACGAGCACGTCGGTGTGGGCGTCGGGTCGGGGACGCCGGCCGCCGGGCGCGGTCGCGACACGGCCACGTTCACAGCTGACTTCGGTTACAAGCGCTAGCTGTCGTACGGTGCCCGGGTGCCCGGCACCCAGGCGCACAATCCCGGCGCCCGCCGCGCCATCCTCACGATCGCGATCTCCGCGATCGCGCTCGAGACCGCCCTGCTCGGCATGGTCGCTCCGCTACTGCCCGAGATCGAGCTGCGGACCGACGCCGGCGACGAAGCCCTCGGGCTCGCCCTCGCCGCCTACGCGATCCCGATCCTCCTGATCTCGCTGCCGGTCGGCCGACTCGCCGACCGCGCCGGCCGCCGCCCGCTCCTGCTCGGCGGCCTGATCCTGACCGGGGTCGGCTCGATCGTCATCGCGACCTCGGGCGCACTGCCGGCCCTGCTCGCCGGGCGGGCGATCCAGGGCGTCGGCTCGACGCTCTCCTGGGTCGCGGCACTGGCGCTCGTCTCCGACCTTGCCCGGCCGGGGCGCAAGGGAGAGGCGATCGGCTTCGCGCTGGCGGCGAACAGCCTCGGTGCGATCGGGGGGCCCGCATTGGGCGGAATCGTCGGCGGCACGATCTCCTTCGAGGCGCCCTTCATCCTCGTCAGCGTCATCGCCGCCGGCATCTTCGTCGCGGGCTGGTTCATCCTTCCGCGCGCGGCGGCGCTTCCTCCCGGCGTGCCCATAGAGCGACCGTCCCTCCGGCTGCTCCTGCGCCCGGCGGCCGTCCTGCCGGCCGCCGTCTCGGCCCTCGGAGCGGCGCTGCTGGGACTCGTCGATTTCGTCGTTCCCCTCGATCTCGACCGCCGCCTCGGGACGACGGCGACCGCGATCGGGATCATCTTCGGCGCGGTCGCTCTTGTCGATGCACTCGTGGCGCCGCCCGCCGGCAAGGCGGGCGACCGCTTCGGCCGCCCGCCGGTGGCGCTCGCCGGCACGCTGGTCATGACCGCCTCGGGCGTCCTGCTCGCCACCCTCGGCACCGTCGCCGGCGCGACGATCGCCCTCGGCGTCTTCGCGGTCGGCATGAGCACGATCTTCGCGGCCTCGGTCCCGTGGCTCGACGAGACCTTCGGCGAGCTCAACCGCGGGCTCGCCTACGGCGGCCTCAACCTGATCTACGCGCTCGGCTATACGATCGGCCCGCTGCTCGGCGGCTGGCTGCTCGGCAACTTCAGCGCCGACGCCGCCTACGCTTTCATCGCCGTCGCCGCGGCAGCGGTCGCGCTGGCGCTTGCGGCAAACTATTCCCGTACCCGGCGCCGAGCCGGGGACCGCGCGGCGGTAGCTCAACGGTAGAGCCTCAGCCTTCCAAGCTGATGACGCGGGTTCGATTCCCGTCCGCCGCTCTCGACGTGCCGATTCCGATCGAGCGAAAGAGGTGTCCGGCGGAGGCTGTCGAATAGCGATGCACTGCCGGCCCGACGCCCGCCGGTCTGGTTGTTAGTATTCTGCAATCGTCGCTAACCATTCTCTAACACATGTTTAACTCGAATAGCGGAGGGCCCCACCCGGCCGGGCTCCACAAGGGCACGGCGAACGCGCCTCTCCTGCTCATTGCGGTCATCGCAACCTTGGCCGCTGTGTTGCTGACCGCGTTCGCCCCCGGGCGGGCCGAGGCCGCCTCCTGCTCAGGTGGCGACAAGCACCCACGACAGATCTCCAGCAAGACCGCTGCCAAGGTCGTCGTCTGCCTGGTCAACAAGAAGCGGCGCCACCACGGGATGCGCCCGCTGAAGAAGAGCAGCGATCTCATGAATGCCGCCCGCGGCCATACGCGGAAGATGCAGAAGACCAACTGCTTCAGCCACAACTGCCCCGGCGAGAGGAGCCTTTCCGGACGCTATGAGCGGGCCAGGTACCTGCCATGCGGCTGCAGCTGGGGGGCCGGGGAAAACATCGGCTGGGGGCCCGGACGGAAGGGTTCGCCGCGGCAGATCGTCAAGGCATGGATGCACAGCCCCGAGCATCGGCGCAACATCCTCGGCTCATTCGACCACGTCGGCGTGGGCGTCAAGTGGGGGTCACCCTCCCGCCGCCATTCAAAGGCCGGCACGTACACGATGGACTTCGGTTACAAGCGCTGAGCCGCCCCACAGCGCCCGCCGATTGATCGGTGCACGTGGGACCGGGTAGGCTCACCCCGCTTCGGAAGTTCAGAGTCCGCATTGCCTTCTGTCAGGGTCAACAAGAGCGTCGTCGCGGTTGTAGCCACGTTCGCAGTCCTGCTCTTCCTCCCCGCGGGACATGCCGCCGGCGCGATCAAGGTCCGCACCGAGGATGGAGCGGTTCTGGCCCGTTACAAGATGCTCGACTGCGACGTCAGCAAGCGGCACGGCTTTCACGCCGATCACGGTGCCGTCAACGGCTGGAAGTTCCGGGCGGTGATCTACCGCAACAGCTTCGACGGCTTCAAGCGCTACAAGGTGAAATACGGCAACGACAGCGATGCCGACTTCTCGGTCTTCAACGGGCGCCGATCCTTCACCAATCAGTTCGCGCCCAAGACGGACATCCCGCGCCTGGTCGTCGGCGGAGCCTTCCAGTTCCCGAACGGTCGCAAGGCCCTCAGGATGGGATTCCCGATCGCCTACGACGGCAATGGGCCCAACCCGAACTGGGTTTCGGTCGCCGGCGAGGCCCGGTGCAAGTACTGAGACGGCCCGGCCGCCGCCGATCAGTTGATGGCGGAACGGGTTGATCTAGACTCCGCGACCGTCACGGGGCGTGGCGCAGCCTGGTAGCGCATTCGACTGGGGGTCGAAAGGTCGCTGGTTCAAATCCAGTCGCCCCGATTTCGACGGGAGCCTTTGGGGCGGGTACAGCGCGTTGGACGAGAACCGCTACCTCGGCTGCCAAGCGGGCCAGGAGCCGCCGGCAACGACAAGGCGCTTGTTGCCACCGTCGGCGTTCATCTTCACGATGCCGCGCCCGAGCCGGAATACCGCGAGCTTCCTGCCGTCGGGCGACCAGACTGCCATCAGATCGAAATGACGCTTCCCCGTTACCCGGTGCAGCCTGCTCCCGTCGGCGTTCATCACGTAGATGTGGAAGTTCAGACGTTCCGCATGGTGGCGTTTGGCGGCGGAGACGACGATCCGCTTGCCGTCCGGCGACCAGTCTGGGGCGCCCATTGACTTCCCCGTATCGGTCAGGATCCGGCGGTGCGTCCCATCGGGGCGGATCGTGCAGATCTGGGCGCCACGGTGTACGAAATCGCAGACGTAGGCGATCCGGTCGCCGTCCGGCGACCAAGCGGGTGCGTAGGCGTAAGGTCCGACCTTAGGAGTGACGCGACGTTTCCTCGCACCGTTCGAGCGCATCTTGAAGATGGCGTTCCCCGGCGCCGCGGCCCGTATGAAGGCGATCTTCTTGCCGCTCGGCGACCAGGACGGATCGAAGGCGGCTGCTTTGCCGTGCGTCAAGAGCACCTTGTGCTTGCCGTTCGCCTTCATCTTGTAGATGTCGGCGTTTTCGTCCCTGTACCGCTCGTATGCGATCCGGTGTCCGCTCGGGGACCAATCAGGAGCGGTCCTCCTTTCCCCGGCCAAGTGCCTGGTTTGGCCATGCCCCTTCGAGCCGGTGACGTAGATGCCCTTCTCTCCGACATAGGCGATTCGACCGTTGGCGCCGGGGAACGATGCCCCGGCACGATCCGGCGCGTCGCTGAGCAGCGCGGCTCCGGCGGCTGCAACGGCTGCCATTCCGACGATGATGGAAAGGCATTTTCTCATTGCTCAATTGTCCGCTGACTTCGACGCGCTGGTATCGGTGTTCGCTACTGAGCGGGCCACGGTGGCTGAGGATGCTGGGCCGGATGCCTTGCGGCGGCCTCGGCCGAAGCGGGTCCCTGCTCCGACCCTGGGACTCTTGCGGCACCGCTTTGGTACCGACCGATACATCCAGTCCGTCCAGAATGTGCACAGCCGGGGACGCATCGGACGCGGGGGACACGTTCGGACGCATCTACACGTTTGCCGCGTCGACTGGGGGTCGAAAGGTCGCTGGTTGGGGGTCGAAAGGTCGCTGGTTCAAATCCAGTCGCCCCGATTACGAACCGTTCAGCCCGAAGCCTTTCGGAAGACATATGTGGCTGGCGATCGAGTGTAGGCGACCCCGCGACCCATCCGCTGGAGCAGCGCCGCGGTCACGCGCTCGTTGCGCTTCGGTATCAGGTAGCGATCGAGCGATTGCGTCGAGGGGCGATAGGCGCCATCGCGCTTTTCAACGACTGCAGCGAGCTCGAAGTCCGGATCGATCGAAGCCATGCCGGCATCGCCATGGCTGTTGTTGGCGAGCAGCAGGCCGCCCGTTCTGAGGTGCTGCTTGCAGGCGCGGGAGACGAAGCCGGCATAGAGCGACACCAACAGGTCGAAGCCCTCTCCCGGGAATCCCAGATCGGATCCGTAATCGGCGTGGATGAAGGTGAAGCGGCTCGGTCCGCCGTATCGCTTGTTCGCGGCCACGATCCGCTCGACCCCCGATCCGTCGGCGAAGAACCGCTTCGCCCGCGCGTCCGAGTCCACATACGTCACGTCGGGGAATACGAACGACGCCGCAACGTCGACGTAGGAGCCAGGGTAGAGCACCCGATCTCCGTCGAGTAGCTCCGCAGTCGCCGCGAACAGACCCTCGCGGTCGCCGGGATGCCGGTTCTGGATCGCCCAGAGTTTGTCGGTCGCTTGCCCGGACATCTCCCGGTGCCGCATCCTGACCTAGACGGCCGCAACGTGCGGTCGGCTCTCGGCGCAGAGAATCTCGAGCCGCCGCCCGGCCGATCGAAGGGCCGGCATCTGCATCTTCACCCCCGAGCGTGCCGTTGCGATCCAGAGGACGGAGAAGCTGAGAGTCCGGTGGTGCGGCCGCAAAGCGGATAGGACGATCACCCCGGGCCTGCGGGCCGACGATCCGCGTCCGCATCACCCTCTCCGAGTCGGAGGCGAACGCTCAGCGCCTCCGCTGCCCGATTCGGCTCAGGACCCGGAGGATGCCCGGCGCGCGGCGCGCGGCGGCGAGAACCGCGCGGTCGCTCCTGCGAAGGGCCCGGCCCTCGTCGGAGACCGGCGGTCCGCCTTGGGGGTCGTGAGCCGCGAAGAGTTCCCACTCGCCCGGGACGCCCGCGAGGCTGCTGCGACCCCGCGGATCGAACTCGAGCCCCGATCCAGCGCAGAGATCCATCGACGGCCGGGTGACCAGGACCTCGCCCGCGTTCGCCTGCGCCTCGACCCGGGCGGCGACGTGGACCGCCATGCCGGCAAGGTCGAGTCCGATCCGCTCGCACTCGCCCGCGTGGACCCCTGCTCGGACCCGAAGGCCGAGCCGCCCCATCGCCTGGTCGATCCCGAGCGCGCAGCGGATGGCCTGCACCGGACCGTCGAAACTGCTCAGCGAGCCGTCGCCGATCGTCTTCACGAGGCGGCCACCATGCCGGTCGACCTGCTCTCGAAGCAGGTTCTCGTGGCGTACGAGAAGCTCTCGCCAGGCCTTGTCACCGAGCCGGGCGGCGTGCGTCGTCGAGCCGACGATGTCCGTGAACAGGACTGAGGTGAAGGTGGCGTGGTGGCCTCGGGGTGAACGGGTTCCGGGCAGCCAATCGTCGATCGCGTCGAGCACCGGGTTCCAGAAGTCAGCCATCGCCCGTGGGTCGCCGTCGTAGTCGACCTCGGCCAGCGTCGACTCAGGCAGCTGCTCGGCGACCCTGGAGACCACCGCCGCCGGGATCGGGTTGTCGCGATGGCGGATGACTAGCGCCGGCGCGCGGACAGAGGTCAGAACGGCCGAGATGTCGGTCCCGATGGCCGAGTCGAACGTGGATCGCACGAGCCCGCGGCTGACGGACGCGCGCTCGAGCATCGCGAAGAGCCGTCGGTTGCGCGGCGAGTCGAGGCGCGGGGTGACGAACGTGAGCATGAGGCCCTGCCCCCAGTGGTCGACGGCCTCGTCGAGGCGCGCCGACACCTGCTCCCGCTCCGCCTCCTCCCATCCGCCCCCGTCCCGGGACCAGTTGCGGTCCCATGGGGCCAGCAGGATCAGCCGAACGACCCGCTCGGGCCTGGTCGCGGCGAAGTAGGCCGCGATGGCGGCGGAGCCCCCGTAGCCGAAGATCACCGCGCGCTCGGAACCGGCCGCGTCGAGGACGGCCTCGAGATCGAGAGCCTGCGCCTCCAGCGTCGGAGCGGCGTCGAAGCCGTCGGACAGGCCAACCCCTCGGCGGTCGTAGGCGATCAGGCGCCGGCCCTCGGCGAAGCGGAGCAGGACGTCCACGTAGCCGGAGTCCGTCCAGAGCAGGTCCAGATGGGTCGGTGGATCCGAGATCGTCACCAGGTCGAGGTCGCCCTCGCCTAGGACCTGGAAGGCCAGGCTTCCGCCATCACGTTCGGCGAACTGGACCGGCGGCGGGATCTGCACGCGCCCAAGCTGCCCAAAGATCCCGCCGGCGTCAAGTGGCATGCCCGCAGAGGATTGCGATTTCGCAGGGCACTGCTGAGGGACACCGCTGGACCGGGCAGCCTCCCACCGGTACGGTTGACGAATGCCGATGCCGGTCATCGTGGCGGTCGATGAGGACGGGGAGTCGCTCGCCGACGTCGAGCGTGAGCTCGTCGATCGCTACTCCCGCAGCTACCGTGTCGTCACCGCATCGTCCTCGGGTGACGGCATCGCCAAGCTCGTGGACCTCGCATCGTCGGGAGAGGCCGTCGCGCTGGTGCTGGTCGGTCTCTCGATCGGTGCGGACCGGGCGTCGAAGCTCCTCCAGCGCGCGCGGGCGCTCCATCCGCGGGCGCAGCGCGGGCTGATCGTCGAGCTCAGCGGCTGGGGCGACGTCGAGACCGGCCGCCTGATCCTGAACGCGATGGCGCGGCGGGAGATCGACTATTACGCGTTCCGTCCCCGGCGCTCGCCCGACGAGGTCTTCCACCAGTCGATCTCGAACTTCCTGCTCGAGTGGACGCATTCGCTCCGGATCTCGTCCAAGACGGTCCACATCGTCGGCGACTCCTGGGCGGGCCGCGCCTACGAGCTCCGGGAGGTGCTCGGCCGCTGCGCCGTCCCGCACGCGTTCCTGCTCGCCGACTCACCCGATGGGCAGGCGCGGATCGAGAAGCACGGCGACGGCTCGGGCCTGCCACTCGTCATCTTCCCCGACGGCACCGTCCTCGAGGACCCGAGCAACGCCGAGCTGGCGCGGGCCACCGGAGGCCCGATCGAGCCGGACGGGGGCGAGTTCGACGTCGTGATCGTCGGCGCCGGCCCGGCCGGGCTCTCCGCCGCCGTGTACGGCGCATCAGAGGGTCTGGACACCCTCGTGGTCGACAACGGCGGAATCGGCGGGCAGGCGACCTCGAGCTCGCTGATCCGCAACTACCTGGGCTTCCCGCGAGGGGTCAGCGGGCGCGGGCTCGCGGAGAGCGCCTACGAGCAGGCCTGGATCTTCGGCGCCAAGTTCGCGTTCATGCTCGACGTGATCTCCCTCCGCCGCGACCGGGAGAGCCTGTTGCTCACGCTCTCCGACGGCAGCGAGATGACGGCTCGCGCGGTGGTCGTCGCGAGCGGCGCCACGTACAGACGCCTCGGCATCCCCGAGCTCGAGGAGCTGACCGGAGCGGGGGTCTTCTACGGCGGTCCCACGGTCGAGGCCCCGGCTGTGGCGGGAGGCGAGGCGTTCGTCGTCGGCGGCGCGAACTCGGCCGGCCAGGCCGCCCTTCACCTCGCCGAGTACGCCCGCCGGGTGACGCTCGTCGTCCGTGCCGACTCGCTCGAGAAGGGCATGTCCCACTATCTGATCAGCCAGGTCGAGCGCGCTTCGAACATCGACGTCCGCCTCGGTGCCGAGGTCGTCGGCGGCGGCGGGCAGGGCACGCTGGAGACGCTCGTGATCAGAAGCTGCGCCGACGGCTCGGAGGAGGAGGTAGCGGCGGATGCGCTCTTCCTGATGATCGGGGCCCAGCCGAACACCGACTGGCTCCCGGACGAGATCATCCGCGACGAGGGCGGGTACATCCGCACCGGCGCCGACGTCCAGGACGAGGGAGCATGGCCGCTCGAGCGCCCGCCGCTGCCCCTCGAGACCGCGATGCCCGGTGTCTTCGCCGCGGGGGACGTGCGGAACGGCTCGATGAGCCGGGTCGCGTCGGCGGTCGGCGAGGGCTCGATCGCGATCCGGCTCGTCCACGACCTGCTCGCGACCGAATCGGCGGAGGCGACGGAGCAGACCGCCTGAGGCGCCGCGCCGCGCCCCCTCAGGTTCCGAGCACCCGCAGGACCTCCGCGACGGAGGTCAGGCCCTGGCGGACCTTCTCGAGGCCGTCGTCGCGCATCCGCCTCATCCCGCCGGCCACTGCGGCCTGACCGATGTCGATGCTCGAAGCGCGCTCGAGGATGAGCGGGCGCAGGGCGTCGGTCACCGCCATCACCTCGTAGACGCCGATCCGGCCGCGGAAGCCGGAGCCCTTGCAGCGAACGCATCCCACCGGCTCGAAGGCATCGATCCAGCCCCACGGGATCTCGAAGCCGCTGCGGTGGAGCTCACCGGCGGTGATCTGGACCGGTCGCTTGCAGTCGTCGCAGAGTCGCCGCGCAAGCCGCTGTGCGACCACGCACTCGAGCGCCGACGCGACCAGGAACGGCTCGATGCCCATCTCGGTCAGGCGGGCAGCCGCCATCGGCGCATCACCCGTGTGGAGGGTGGACAGCACCAGGTGACCGGTCAGCGCCGACTCGGTCGCGATCTGGGCAGTCTCGCGGTCACGGATCTCCCCGACCATGAGAACGTCGGGATCGGAGCGGATCATCGACCTGAGTCCCGCCGCGAACGTGAGCCCCACCTTCGTGTTGACCTGGATCTGCTTGATTCCCGGGAGCTCGTACTCGACCGGGTCCTCGATCGCGATCACGGTCTTGTCCGGGGTGTTGATCCGGGCGAGCGTCGCGTAGAGCGTGGTCGTCTTCCCCGAACCGGTCGGACCGGTGACGAGCACCGACCCGTGGCTCCGCGTCACCGCGTGCTCGAGGACCGCGCGATCCTCCGGCCGCATCCCGAGCCGGTCGAGCTCCATCACCAGCCGCCCCTTGTCGAGGACCCTGAGCACGGCCGACTCGCCTCGCATGACCGGAAGGGTCGCGACGCGGATGTCGATGAACCGGCCGTCGACCGTCAGCCCGATCCGGCCGTCCTGAGGGCGCCGGCGCTCGGCGATGTCCAGCTCGGCCATGATCTTGATCCGCGAGATCAAGCCGGTCGCGAGGCGCTTCGGCACGGTTGCGGAGTCGACGACGACTCCGTCCACCCGGTAGCGGACGCGAAGGTCGCCGTCACCCGGGTCGAGGTGGATGTCGGAGGTGCCCCGCCGGACCGCGTCGGCGATGATCGTGTGGACGAGCTTGACGACCGGGGCCTCGTCGGCCGACTCGCGGAGCTCGATCTCCGGCGTCGCCTCGGCCTCCTCCTCGGCCTCCTGGTCGACCTCGTGCACCGAGTCGATCAAGCGGGAGAGCTGGCTGATCAGAGCCTCGAGGTCCTCCGGCGAGGTGACGACCGGCTGGACCCGCCGCTCGGTCGCCATGGCGACGTTGTCGAGGCCGACGAGGTTCGCCGGGTCGGCCGTCGCGACGAGCAGCGTGTCGTCGTCGGCGAATCCGATCGGGATCGCCCGGTAGCGGCTCGCTTCGGCGGCGCTGATCAGGTTCGCGGCGCCATGGTCCACCTGGAAGTTGTTCAGGTCCGCGTACTCGAGCCCGTTGCGCTCGGCCAGCGCCCGCGCCAGCTGACCGGAATCGACGACGCCGCCTTCGACCAGCGCCTGCCCGATCGGTCTCCCGTCCTCGCGCGCGAGCGCGACGGTCGCCTCGACGACCCCGCGCTCGGCGAACCCGAGCTCGACGACTACGTCGCCGAGCCGCCTTCGCGGCGGCACGATGCCGCCGGGATGGGCCACCTGGGCCGCCTGAGCGGCGTGATCTTCCCCCGTCGAGGCTTCCACCCAACCCCTATCGGAACCTGAGCGCGGGGTCTTGACCCCGCGGGCGCAGGATCCCGGCAGACTGGGCGGCGAGATGCGCTTCCCGGAGCCGACGACCGGCGGCTACTGGCCGCAGCCGTGGACCTGCGAGGACGGCGGCCCCCGCCGCTGGGGACTCGCTGCGGGTGTCCCGGGCCTCGGAATCGGTCCGGGCGAGAGCCTGCGGGTCGCCGCCGTGAGGGACGAGTTCGCCGTCGGCGCGCTCGTTCGCCGCGAGCCGGGGGAGCTCTATGCGCTCCGTCACGACGTTCCCGTGCGAAACCCGCACACGACCCCGGTCGAGGCGTGGGTGGAACGACTCGACCCGGTCTCGCTCGAGGTTCTCGCGTCCTCTCCGCGGCTGCCGGCCGGCCCGTTCTGGCCCGGGGGGATCGCCGCCCACCGGAGCGGCGATCTCCACGTCGTCCTCGGCCGCTGGGCCCACCGGCTCGCTCCCGGGCTCGACGTCCTGGCCTCGCACCGGATGCCGGTCGACCGTCCCTACAACTCCTTCGTGGTCCTCGACGGCGGTGAGCTCGTGCTCAAGGACTGCGACGCGCCGAGCGGACGCGCTCCCTCGACGGTCTCGGCGCTCGACCCGGAGAGCCTCATGCCCGTCGCCGAGCCGCTGCGGCTGCCGGAGCCGTCGATCGCCCGCCTGTCGTCGGACGGTGAGAGCGTGGTCGCCGTCGGCACGACGCGGCTCTTCCGGCTGCGGCTCGATCGGGCACGGGGACGGCTCGAGATCGACGATGCTTGGCGCCCCTCCTACGGCCCGGCCCCGGGGCGCAGCTACGGCTGGGACCCGGTCATGACCGGAGAACTCGTCCTCTGGATCGACCAGGGGCGCAACCACACCGACAGGACGATGCTCGGGAGCGGCGAGTGCCCCGACCCGGTCCGGCTCTGGTGGGCGGGCGAGGACGGCGAAGCGGATTCGTCCGAGATCAGCGGCCTGCCGTACGGGACCGTCTCGAATCCGCCGGCGTGGGAGCCCGCGTCGCGGATCGCGGTCGCCTACGACTCCGGAAACGCCGTCATCCGTGCGTGGAGATTCGGATCGTCCGGGCCGGAGGCGTTGTGGCGGCGCGACGGGCACGCGCAAGCCGGCCATCTGATCGTCTTCGGCGACACCCGCGAGCTCGTCACCGGGGACTGGGCCGACCGCCCGCTGCTCCGGCGCCCCGGGGTGCGCCCGCTGACCGCCGCGCTCGGCCGCGTCGGCTCCCGCTGGGCGGCGGCGAGGCGGGCTTCGCTGCGGTCTGGCCGCGACAGCCTCGTCGTCCTCGATCTCGACAGCGGGGAGGAGAAGGCGCGCGTGCAGGTTCCGTCCGCCGCCCAGGGCTTCCTCTTTCCCGCTCCGGGATTCCGGCGCGACCTCTACTACCAGTCGATCACGACCGTTGCCCGGATCGAGGTCGTCTAGACCGCCGCGCCGACGATCGCCCCGATTCCCGAGGTGATTGCCATCGCGACCGCTCCCCATGCGACCACGCGCGCCGTCGCGTTCAACCTCGAGCCGCCCCCGAGTCGTGCGCCCGTCCAGCCGAGGATCGCGAGCGCGACGATCGTCACGGTCACGCAGACGCCGGCCCTGAGCGCGGCCGGCGCCGCCGCGACCGCGATCACGGGCAGGATCGCGCCCGCGGAGAAGGAGAGGGCGGAGGCCCATGCGGCCTGAAACGGGCGCGCTCGGCGCTCCTCGCTGAGCCCGAGCTCTTCGCGGGCGTGGGCCTCCAGGGCATCGCGCTCGGTCAGGGCGGCCGCGACCTGCGCGGCCAGCTCCGGGGCCAGCCCACGGCGCTCGTAGATGCCCGCGAGCTCCAGCAACTCGCCCTCCGGATCGCTGCGAAGCTCGCGGCGCTCGAGCCGCAGATCGGCCTGCTCGGAATCCCGCTGCGAGCTCACCGAGACGTACTCGCCGGCGGCCATCGAGAGCGCGCCTGCGGCCAGCCCCGCCACTCCCGCGGTGACGATCGCGGCGCCGCCGGCACCGGACGCTGCGACTCCGAGGACGAGGCTGGCGGTGGAGACGATCCCGTCGTTGGCCCCGAGGATGGCCGCGCGGAGCCAGCCCGAGCGGTAGCTGAGGTGGGTCTCCGCATGTTTCCGGCGGGGGCTCATGATCCGGGCGTGGCGCCATAGTCTGCCTGGCATGGCCATGCGAGGCGACGAAGAGCGCGAGCGGGCGATCGCCTGGACACACGAGCGCCAGGCGGCCGTATGCGACATCGCCGAGCCCTGGGCACACGGGACCGTCCTCCGCGCGACCGGGTTTCCCGACTACTGGGACTACAACGTCCTCCGGGTCGAGGAAGAGCCGCGCATGGGGACCGCCGATCTGGTCGCGGCGGCCGATGCAGCGCTCGCCGATGCCGCGCATCGCAAGATCGACTTCGAGGACGTCGAGGCCGCCGAGCCGCATCGCGCCGAGTTCGCCGCTCTCGGATGGCGGACGTTCCGGCTCGTCTACATGCGGCATCGGGTCGACCCCGGGCCGGCGCCGGAGCTCGAGGTCGTGGAGGTCGCCTACGACGAGGTCAACCGGCTTCGGCGCGCATGGCACGAGGAGGACTTCCCCGGTCAGGAACCGAGCGGGTACCAAGCCCAGGCGCGCGAGGTGGCGCGCCGGCACGGCGCCCGCGTGTTCTCGGTCCGCCGCGGCGGCGAGCTCGCCGGGTTCGCCCAGCTCGAGCAGATCGGCGGATCGGCTGAGATCACGCAGGTCTACGTCGATGCCGCCCACCGCGGGCAGGGGCTCGGGACGGCGATCACCCACGTGGCGATCGGCGCGGCGGGGGCCGTCACCGATCTCTGGATCGGGGCCGACGACGAAGACCGCCCGAAGGAGCTCTACGGCAGACTCGGCTTCCGCCCGGTCTGGGTGTCGATGGAGATGATCCGGCTCCCCGCCGGGGATGCGGGCGGTCCGTCTGTGCCGACCCGGCCGCCCGCGTGCTCCCAACACTTTCCGCCCATGGCGATCACCCTCGGCGAGTCGAGAGAGCGGATCCTCGCCGAGCTCGGCTCGGCCGGGGAGCAGCTCGCCTTGGCGAGAGCGTGTCTGACGGAGGCCTACGAGCTGTTGACGGTCGCACCCGCGGACCGGCTCGAGGCCGAGCTGTTTGCGCCGGTGCAGAAGGCCTTCGGCAGGTGCAAGCGGACGGCGGCCCAGTTCGCCGACCGGACCGGAGTGGAGGTTCCTGACGCCGAGGAGCCGCAGGCCGGCCGGCCCTCCCAGGGGGTCAAGTCCTTCGTCGACCGGGCGGTGGCGGCGGCCGGCGAGGCCGACCTGATTCTCGCCGAGCTGCAGGACTCGATGCTTCCGATCGAAGCCGGCGATCCCGAGCTCAGGGCGGGGATCGCCGAGGTGCGCGGCCTCCTGTCGGGGCTGGCGGCGAAGGCCCGCGAGTTCCAGCGCACCCTCGGACGCTGAGCCCGACGGCCGATCAGCGTCCCGAGATCGCCTTCGCGACGTCGAGGGTCGAGAGGATGCCCACGGGCTGCCAGCGGTCATCGCGGACGACCAGGTGGGTGACCGAGTGCTCGGTGAGCAGTTGAGTCGCACGCTCGAGGGTGTCGCTCCGGCTGATGCTGACGGCCTCGGTGCCGGCGACGTCGCGAGCGCTGAGCTCGTCGAAGTGCCCGGAGCCCACGGCCGCGATCAGATCGGAGTCGGAGATGACGGGCGGGTTCCGGTCGTCGCCCTCGACGACGAGGGCGTGGACCCGGTTGTCAGCCATCAGCCATGCGACCTCCTCGAGCGGCGCCTCGGCGGGGCAGCTGAGGATTCCGACGTTGGCGAAGTCGTCGACGTAGCGGCCGGAGAGCCACTCGGGAAGCGTGCGCTCGGCGCTGGGATCAATGTCGGTGCTCATACCGGCGAGCCTAGGAACCGGGGTCCGGGGCATCATCGGAACTGAGGACGCGATCCGCTCGGTACTGGCTACTGATGAGGGCGAATCGGAGGATTGCGACTCTCTCCGGATGACCGGGGAGATCGAGGCGGACGAGGTGGAGGCAGCTCCGCTGGAGCAGGTCCTGTTGCCACGCTTCGACGTCTCCGACACCATCGCCCGTGAGTCCGATGCGGGAGCGGATGCGGCCTGGCAGGCGCTCCTCGACGTCGACCTGATCGCGCTCGGGCGCAGCCGGCCGCTCGTCGGCATCCTCGGCGCCGCCCGGGCTGCGCCGGAGCTGGTCGCGCGGGTGGCGCGCGGTCGGGGCATGCCACCGCGCCCCGAGACGCTGAGCCTGCGAGCGATGGCGGGCGGGACGGAGCCCGGCGACGGCGACTGGGTGCTGCTCGGCGAGCGCCCGCGAGAGATCGCGCTCGGGCTCGTGGGACGGTTCTGGCGGCCCGTGATCGAGTACCGGCGCGTGGCGCCCGGCGACTTCGCCGGCTTCGCCGAGCCGGGGTGGGCCAAGACCGTCTACGCGCTCTCGGCGGTCCCGCTTCCGGGCGGACGCAGCCAGCTCCGGGGGACGATGCGCACCGCCACCACCGACCTCCGGGCCCGCCGCAGCTTCCGCCGCTACTGGACCCTCGGGGTCGGCTCCGGCGCACACCTCCTCGTCGCCGCCCTGCTCGAAGCGGGGGCGCATGCCGCCGCAGCCTGACCGGCCGCCGCCGGGGGGCACCGGTTTCGCGTCGCTTCCCCCGGGTAGCCTTGGCCTGCATCCGCACCACGGCGACGGGAGGTAGAGGGAAATGACGATGGGAATGGGGTTGCTGCTGATTGCGGTCGGCGCGATCCTCCGCTACGCCGTCAAGGATCAGTGGGACGCCGTCGATCTCACCGTGGTCGGGCTGATCCTGATGATCGTGGGGGTCGTCGCCTTCGTCGTCGGCGCCATCTACGCCTTCGGCTACTCGCGGCGGCGCGACGAGGTCCCGCCCGACCCGCGGTATCCGCAGGACCGTTACTGAGGCGAACGGCGCGCGACAGCGCGCTCGAGCACTTCCAGCATCTTCGCCGCCTCGACCTTGACGTCGTGACGGCGGGCGGCTTCGCGCGCCGCCGGATTCGGTGACGGCATCGCCGCGGCCCGTTCGAGGGCCGCGAGCAGTGCTCCCGGGTCGCCGGGATCGACGAGCACGCCCGCCTCGGGCGGGACGAACTCCGGAGGCCCGCCGTTCGCCGTCGCGACGACCGACCGCTCCATCGCCATGCCCTCCAGCGTCGCCTGACCGAACGGTTCGATCAGTGACGGCTGGCAGAGCACGTCGCACGCCGCCACCCACCGTGGGACCTCGCTCTGGGGGATCCGGCCGACGACCCTGACCCCGGGCAGCCCTTCCAGCCGGGACCGCAGCGGGCCGTCGCCGACGAAGGCGAGGCGGCCGCGGCCGAGCTTCGAGAACGCGTCCGCGAGCGCGGTCACGTTCTTACGCTCGATCAGCGAGCCGACGCAGAGGAATGCCGGCCCGTCGCCCTCCCAGCCGAGCTCGCGGCGGGCGGCGCCGGCATCGCCGGGCGCGAAGGCCTCGAGGTCGATGCCGCAGTCGGCGATCTCGGTCTTCGCCGCCGCCGCGGGAATCGAGGCGGCCAGCCGCTCGGCCAGCCATCGTGAGTTCGAGATCACCGCGGATGCGCGGCGAACCACGGGCCCGGTCGCCGCCCGGACGCCGCGGATCTCGGTCAGGTTCGCTACGTCAGTGCCGTGTGCCATCACCACCAGCGGGCAGCGGCCGGCGACCGAGGCGGCGATCCCGGCGGCACCGGCCGGGAACAGGAAGTGAGCGAAGACGACGTCCGGCCGCATCCGTCTCGCGTCGGCGATGGCGGCGCCGAGAAGTCGCGCGTACTTCGTCGGCGCTCCGCCCCGGCGGCTGATCGCGGACACCTCGACGTCGTGCCCGCGGCGCTCGAACTCACCGGCCAGCGGCACGAGGAAGCTGCCGAGATCGGGGTTCTCCGGGCTCGGCCACATCTGGGTGACGAGCTGGATCCTCATCGAGCCGCCGGGATCGTCTCGGTCAGCCGACCAGCTTGCTGATCGTGAAGGTCCGGTTTCCGCGCGGCGTCTCGACGACGATGTCGGAGCCCACGCGACCGTCGCGCAGAGCCTGCCCGACCGGCGACTCGGCCGAGAGCCTGCCGGCGCTCATGTCGGCCTCGGTCGGACCGACGAGCGTCCAGGTGTGCGTCTTGCCGGCGTCGTCGAGGATCTCGGCCGTCCGCCCGAACGCGAACGTGTCGGAGTCGTCGTCGACCTCGACGACGACCGCGTCCCGGAGCCGCTCGCGCAGGCGCTTGATCTTGGTCTCGAGGTGCGCCTGATCCTCCTTGGCGATGTGATAGTCGGCGTTCTCCTTGAGGTCGCCGAGCTCGCGCGCCGCCTTGATCCGCTCGGCCATCTCCCTGCGGGCCGGGCCTTCGAGGTGCTCGACCTCGGCCCTCAGCTCCCGCAGGCCGTCGGCAGTGATCGACTCACCCTGGGTCCCCTGTTCTTCGCTGCTCATGCGCCAACCTTGGCAGATCGGCGCCCCTGGCCGCCTCAGCGCGGCTCGAGCTTGCCGAAGCCCTTCCGGAGCCGATTGCGGTCGACCGGGCCATCGATGCCGCGGGCGCGGCCGCTGCTCGTGTACTGCCAGACGGTCCATCCCTTCCCGGCCCAGTTCTGCGCCGGCACCAGCGGCCTCGGCACGTCGAAGTTGGCGACCCAGAGCGGATACCCGTTGTCGGCGAACCAGGTGGTGTCGCCGGTGGCGGCCCAGCTCGAGGCGTTGGTGTAGATCAGCGGCTTCACCCCCAACTTCTTCTCCACGCGCTTCATCCAGGTCCGGATCCAGATCCGCAGCGTCGCCTCGTCGAGCCGCCGGAACGGGTGCTCGACGTCGAGAACGGGGCGGAGGTCGTTGCGCCTCACCTTTCCGACGACGTTGACGAAGCGGTTGGCCTCGCGGCGGGCATCGAGCTTCGCGTTCTCGCGGCCGGGCCCGGCGGCGAACGCGCGGTGATAGGCCCCGACCCGCAGCCCGGCGTCCTTCGCCTTCCCGTAGTTGCGGTCGAACCACGGGTCGCGGCCGCATTCCTCGGGGACCACCGTGCAGTCGCGGCCGTAGCCGCGGCTCGCGGCGAGGTAGGCGAAGCGGATCTTCGACTTGCCCACCTGATTCCAGGCGATCCTGCCCTGGAAACGGGAGACGTCGATGCCCTTGACGGGCCTGCGCTCGGCGCCGGCGGCTGGATGCGCCGCGCCGAGGAGCAGCGTGGTCAGCGCCAGCGCCAGGATGGTGGTTCGTCTCATCGAGTGCTGCAACACGACTCCGGGCGGATAGTTTTCACGACGCCGGCCGGACCTCCTACGCGGCGATCTCGAGCCGGCGCGCGACCGCGGCGGCGATCGCGGTCGCGATCGGGCCCGCCGGATAGCCTGCGACCCGCCCGCCACCGGAGCCGACCCGGAGGCCTCCGGCCTCGCTGTGGAGCTCGACCTCGATCGCCACCGGCAGGCGTCGCGAGCCGATCGGGACGGTGCCGGCGACGGAGCTGATCAGGGCACCGCCGGGCACCATCTCGCGGAACCACCCTTCGCCGATCCGGGCCAGCCCGGCGCCGCTGACCGATCCCTCGGCGGCCATCGCGTAGGGCCCGCCCGCGCGGCGGACGAGGACGAAGGCGGCCACATCGAAAGGCCCCGCCGCGAGGTCGACGAGCTCGATGTCGACCTCGCCGAAGCCGTCGAGGGCGCCGAGGCCCGCAGACCCTGATCCGCCGGTCAGGCCGATCGTCAGTCCGCCGCCGCGGACGAGCAGCCTGTCACCCCGGTTGCGGAGGAGGCGCAGCGCCGGCATCGCGTCGACCCGGACCTCCGCAGACCCTCCCGACTCGGTCAGCCGAGTCGCGATCCGCCGTTCGGCGAGACGGGGGAGCCCGGCCTGCATCACGACCGCGACGAGGGCCGCCACGGCGAGCAGGACCAGGGCCGGGAGGAGGAAGGGCACGACGCCGAAGCTAGCCGCCCTCGGCGAGAGATCAAGTGACGTCGATCCGCGCCGGCCCGACTAGACTCGAGCGACTTCGTGGGGAGAGGAGACGGAATGAGGAGTGCCGGAGCCGCCCGGACCGCGGGCGCAATGATCGCGGGCATCGTCGTGGCGCTGGCCTGCGCCTCCACGGCGCTCGCTTCGCCCTACGTCCACGCCCATCGCGGCGGGCCGCTCAAGACCGTCCGTGGAGAGCTGCGTCCGGCCTACCCCGAGAACTCGCTGCCGGCCTTCCGGCATGCGGCGAAGAAGGGTTTCGTCCTCGAGATGGACACGCGGATGACGGCCGACGGCCGCGCCGTGATCATGCACGATGCTTCCCTGAAGCGGACGACGACCTGCACGGGGCTCGTCTCCGACCGGACGCTGGCCGAGATCCGCCGCGACTGCGAGATCGACATCCTCGGCACCGACGAGGTCTCTCGGCACCTCGGCCGGCGTGATGATCGCCGAGCGAAGGTGCCGACGATGGTCCAGGCGCTCGCGCTGGCGAAGCGCAAGGGAGTCGGGGTCAACCTCGAGGTCAACAACTATCCGACCGATCCCGACTACGACCCGACGAGCGGCTTCGTGACCGCGATGGCGCAGCAGATCGAGCAGAGCGGGTTCCCACCCTCCGATCTGATCCTCCAGAGCTTCCTGCCCGGGAACCTGACGCCGTTCCAGGCCGACGCGTACTTCGATGCCGTCGAATACTCGTACCTCAGCTTCCAGAGCACCAACGGCGTGGCGGCCGCGATCGCGGATGCGAGCGGGTTCGACTACATCTCTCCGCAGTGGCCGGTCAGCCGCGAGCTGATCACGGAAGCCCACGCGAAGGGCCTCCAGGTCGTCCCGTTCACGTTCGACGAGCGCGCTCCGGTCCGGAAGGCCACGCGCTCGGGCGCCGACGCGCTGATCGCCAACGATCCGGCCGTCGCGCGCCGCGCGGCGAAGGCGGTCGAGCCGGACCCGCCCCCGGTCCCCCGGGCGCCGTCGAAGCGCGCATGCGCCGGCCTGCGCGCCGACAACCTCGCCAGGCCCGTCGTCAACCTCCACCCCGCCAAGGGGGCGCCGCGGGTCTTCGCGCTGCAGTACAAGCAGGACCTGACGAACGTCGTCAGCTACCGGTCCTTCCGCCGGAAGATCGAGTGCATGATCCGCGACTACGTCGTGCCGCACCTGGCCGGGAAGCGACCGAACGTGGTCGCGCTGAACGAGGACGTCGGGTTGATGACGCTGGCGACCGGCTCGCGTGGGGCCGAGACGCGCGAGATCTTCTCCGATCCGGGCAACATCCCCGGCTGCGAGGGGATTCCGTCGCCGTGCGGCGTAGCGGTGGCGCTCGGCACGCTCGATGCCGCCTACGCCTCCCAGGAATCCGCCTATGCGGACCGCTTCGACGGGGTCCCCGGCTTCTCGCAGGCGTTCGTGGCCGGCACCGACACGTTCGCGCGCGGCTGGATGCAGACGTTCAGCGATCTCGCGCGCCGCTACGGCGTCTACATCCTCGGCTCGAACAACCAGGCCGAGTTCCGCGAATCGGTCGATCCGGCGGAGATCGACGAGTTCGCCGACCCGGACGTGAAGGACCCGCAGAGCGCCTTCGTCGCCACCGGCCCGGAGGTCTACAACGAGGCGTTCATGTGGGGACCGGAGAACGTGACGCCGGACGGGCCGCGACCGCTCCGAAACGTCGTCGCCAGCAACAAGAAGGTGCCGCTGACGGACATCGAGAACCTGATCAGCCTGACCCCGGGGCCGAGCACGGGCCCCGACGCGATCGAGAACGTCCGGCCCTATCGCATCCCCGGCACGCAGGCGCGGATGTCGTTCGCGACGAGCCTGCCCGCGTTCGTCTACGACGGCGGCCCGGTGACCCCGTTCGGCGAGGCTCCCGGACCCGGCATCGATCCCTGCTCGGACACGTCCAGCTACTACATGTACTGCCTCGACGCGCTCGGTGCCAACGTCGTGATGCAGGACGAGGCCAACCCCGGGCTCTGGGCCACGCCGGGCGAGTGGCAGCCGCTCGAGTGGATGTCGTCGACCTGGAGGGCCGTTGCCGACCCGACGGTGAGGTTCGACTACAACGTCACCCCGCACATGGTCGGGAACCTCGCGGACCTCGTCTTCGACGGCCAGACGGCGATAACCCAGCGCGGGCTGAAGGGGCCGCGCGGCGTCAAGCCCGCGAAGGCGAGCTGCAACTACGTCGGCAACGACCGCTTCCTCCCCGAGGACCCCGCTCCCTACGAGGTCTACGCAGGCCCGAAGCGCGAGTTCCTCGGGCTCGCTCCCTGGGCGGCCCCCGACGGCCCCCGCTCCGAGCTGCGCGCGATCGGCGCTGCCCTGGCGCCGGGATCGGGCGACGCCCGCGAGAACGACTATCTCGAGACGGCAGTGGTGGCCGACCTCCCGTTTCCGCCGGTCCCCCGCCGCGACAACTGCCGCTGAGCGTCCGCCCGCCGCGCGTCGAGCCCGGCCGGAGGCGAGCCCGACCGGGCCGATGCGCGATCATCGGGGCATGGAGAGCGAGAAGGACGAGCTCCGTGACGCACACGGGAGGTCGATATCGGACCTGCGGGTCTCGGTCACGGACCGCTGCAACTTCCGCTGCCAGTACTGCATGCCCGCGGACGGGCTGCCGTGGCTGGAGCGGGGGGAGGTGTTGTCGTTCGAGGAGATCGAGCGTCTGGTGGGGCTGTTCGTCGGCCTCGGGATCGAGGACGTGCGGCTGACCGGAGGCGAGCCCCTCGTCCGGCGCGACTTCCCCCGCCTCGTCTCGATGCTCTCGGCGATCCCCGGCCTCTGCGATCTGTCGCTGACGACCAACGGCTACCTGCTGGAGCGCGACGCCGGCGCGATCGTCGCCGCCGGGGTCGACCGGGTCAACGTCTCGATCGACTCGCTGGCGCGCGACCGCTTCTTCCAGATCACCCGCCGCGACGCGCTGCCGCAGGTCATGCGCGGGCTGGAAGCGATCGCCGCCCACGAGCGGATCCGGCCGATCAAGGTGAACGCAGTCGCCATGCGCGATTTCACCGAACGCGAGGTCGGCGCGTTCGTCGAGCTCGCCCGGACCAGTGATTACCAGGTGCGGTTCATCGAGTTCATGCCGCTCGACGCCGACCATGCCTGGACGCCCGAATCAGTGCTCACCGGCGCCGAGATCAGGGCGCTGATCGAGCGCACCCACGAGCTGGCCGAGCTGCCGCGTGAGCCCTCGGCCACGGCGCGCGTCTACCGCTTCACCGACGGAGCCGGCGAGATCGGCTTCATCAACCCGGTCAGCGAGCCGTTCTGCGGTGACTGCAATCGCCTGCGGCTGACGGCGGAGGGGAAGCTCCGGACCTGCCTCTTCTCGGTCCACGAGACCGACCTGCGCGACCCCCTTCGCTCCGGCGCCTCCGATGCCGAGCTCGAGGAGATCGTTCGCGACGCCGTCTGGCGCAAGGAGCTCAAGCACCGCGTCAACGAGCCCGGGTTCCGCCCGCCGGCGCGGTCGATGAGCGCGATCGGCGGCTGACGACGCCGCAGGCCGGCCCACCCGGCGGGAGTGGGCGGCCGGCCTGCAACTTCCCTCCCAGATCGGGGCACCCGCCGCCTCGGCTCCTAGGTTCGCGGGCCGATGCTGAACGAGGCGCACAACGCGGCCTTCGAGGAGGGACGGTCCCTGGTCGGCCGCCATTACCGCCTCGTGGTCGGCAGCGAGGTCGCGGGCCCGGCGATCGGCCGCCGGGCCTGGCGCCGGGTCGACGAGCTGCAGGACTCGATAGCCGTCGCGGTCGGCGAGCTCGCCGGGCGGCGCTATTGGCTCTACCGGGACAGGATCTGGTGGGAGCGCGAGGATCTCGGGCCGGCGGACGTGGAGGCGCTGGCGGACGAGCGGCTCGACCGCAAGCGGCGGCAGCTCGAGCGCGCGAGGAGTCGCTCGGCGGCGGGCCCGGCGAGGCCGGCGATCCCGCGCAAGGTGCGGCTCGAGGTGTTCGAGCGCGACGGCGGCCGCTGCGTCGAGTGCGGCTCGCGGGCGCTGCTGCAGTTCGACCACGTGATCCCGGTCGCGATGGGCGGGTCGAGCGCGGCCGCGAACCTGCAACTGCTGTGTGACCGATGCAACCGGGAGAAGGGCGCGACGCTGGGCTGACGAGGTTAGATTCCGACCATGGGCAACCCCCGGGTCCTGATCGTCGGCGCCGGCTTCGGCGGGATCGGCGCCTGCATCGAGCTCCAGTCCCACGGCTTCGACGACATCACGATCCTCGATCGCGCTCCAGAGCTCGGCGGCACCTGGTTCTACAACGGCTACCCCGGGTCGGCCTGCGACGTCCCCAGCCACCTCTACTCGTACTCGTTCGCTCAGCGCCGCGACTGGCGCCGCCTCTGCTCGACGAGGGAGGAGATCCTCCGCTACCTGCGCGAGGTCGCCCACGAACACGGCGTCGATCGCCGGATCGAGACCGGCGTCGAGGTGACCGCCTGTCGCTGGGACGACGAGCGCCGGGCCTGGACGACCACCGCAGCCGACGGGCGCACGTGGGAGAGCGACGCGGTGATCGTCGCGACGGGGCAGCTCCACCGCGAAGCGACCCCGCGGATCGAGGGTCTCGAGGGTTTCCGCGGGCACAGCTTCCACTCGGCCTGGTGGGACCACGACTACGACCTACGCGGCAAGCGGGTGGCGGTCGTCGGAACCGGCGCTTCGGCCGTCCAGTTCGTCCCCGAGATCGCCGCCGAGACGGAGCGGCTCTACGTCTTCCAGCGGACCGGGAACTGGTTCATGCCACGCCGCAACCGCTCCTATCCCGCTCCGATCGCGGCGGCGATCAGCCGGGTGCCCGGCCTGCAGGCCTTCAGGCGCCGCTTCGTCTTCGACTACGGCGAGTCGCTGACGGCGATGATCCGCAACCCGCGCACGCTCGGTCGCCTCGGACGGCTGCGCTCGTCGCTGTTCATGCGCTGGCAGCTCCGCGACCCCGAGGTCCGCCGCAAGGCTTGGCCCGACTACACGTTCGGGTGCAAGCGGGTCCTCTTCAGCTCGTACTTCCTGCCCACACTGCAGCGCGAGAACGTGGAGCTCGTGACCGATCCGATCGGCGCCGTCAACGCGCGCGGGATCAGGACACCCGACGGCCGCGAGCGCGAGGTCGACGGCATCATCTGAGGCACCGGCTTCCGGACCAACGACTTCATGTTCCCGATGGAGATCACCGGCGCCGGCGGACGCCGGCGCAGGGAGGAGTGGGAGGGAGGTGCCCACGCCCATCTCGGGATCGCGGTCCCCGGGTTCCCCTCGCTGTTTCTCATGTACGGGCCGAACACGAACACCTCCGGGGGCTCGATCGTCTTCTACCTCGAGGCCCAGGCGGCCTACATCCGCCAGGCGCTGCAGCGCGTCCGTGACGCGGGCGCGGCCGCGATCGCGGTGAGGCCGGAGGTCGAAGCCCGGAGCGATCGCGAGACGCAGGCCCGGTTCGCGGGCACCGCCTGGCTCGAGTGCGACTCCTGGTACCGGAACGAGAGCGGCCGGATCGTCGCCAACTGGCCCGGGTACATGCGCGAGTACGCGGACCGGACCGAGCACCTCGACCCCGGCGACTACGAGTTGATCTCCTCGCCCTGAGGCCGGGAAGCTTCGACGACCTGCCTATGCAATGCTTAGGCAGATGGGAGCGGACCTCAGCCTCGGCGCAGCGGCCAAGCAGCTCGGCGTCAGCGTCGACACGCTCCGCCGCTGGGACCGCGGCGGCAAGCTCCAGACCGAAAGGGACGCGAACGGCAACCGCCGGGTGCCGGTCGCCGAGGTCGAGCGGCTGCGCACGACCCCCGAGCGCCACCGGACCGGTGACGAGCTCTCGACGCGCAACCGGTTCCCCGGGCGGGTCGTGTCCGTCGAGGTCGACGGCGTCATGGCGCTGGTCGAGATCGAGGCGGGCCCGCATCGCGTCACCGCCGCGATCACCCGCGACTCCGTCGAGGAGCTGGGCCTCGCCGAGGGAGTCGAGGCGACCGCGCTCGTCAAGGCGACGTCGGTGATGATCCAGCGCGGAGGAGAGGCTTGAGACGCTTCGCGGGTTTGCCGCTCGCGCTGTTGGCCGCGGTCCTTGCCGGCTGCGGCAGCTCCGGTGACGACTCGTCGTCGAGCGCCTCGACCGAGCCGGAGCTGGTCGTCTTCGGTGCCGCATCGCTCGCCCCCGCATTCGAGCGCTACGGCGACGAGATCGAGGGCGCCGACGTGAAGTTCTCGTTTGCCGGCTCCGACGACCTGGCTGCGCAGATCCGGCAGGGCGTGACCCCCGACGTCTACGCAGCGGCCAACACCTCGCTGCCGGATGAGCTTCACGAGGAGGGCCTCGTCGAGAAGCCGACGACCTTCGTCACCAACAAGCTCGTCGTCGGAGTTCCTGCCGGCTCCGGCATCGACGACGTCGCCGACCTCGAAGAGCCCGGCGTGACGATCGCGATCGGCGACGAGGACGTGCCGATCGGGATCTACACGAGGGAGGTACTCGATGCGCTCGGGCCCGACGCCTCGAAGGCGATCCTGGGCAACGTCGCCAGCAGCGAGCCCGACGTCGCGGGGATCGTCGGCAAGCTGACGCAGGGCGCCGTCGATGCCGGGTTCGTCTATCGGAGCGACGTCGATGCCGCCGCCGGCAGGATCGAAGAGGTCGAGATCCCGCCGGAGGCGAGCCCGGATGTCGCCTACGGGATCGCCGTTACCACTGAAGCGGCCCAACCGGAGCTCGCTCGTCGGTTCCTCGACGGTGCGGTCGACGGCAAAGGCCAGGACATCCTCCTCGACTCCGGCTTCGGGCCCCCCCCGGAATGAGCCGGTCGGGCCGTTCTGGCGGCTCGATCGGCTTCCGGATCGCCGCCGCGGGCGCGCTGGCGCTGTTGCTCGGCTTCCTCGTCGTGCCGATGATCGCCCTCTTCGCGGAGACCGGGCCGCGCGAGCTCGTCTCCAGCCTCGGCGAGCGCGGTGCCGCGGAAGCTCTCTGGCTCAGCCTCCGGACGTCGCTCGCCGCGCTGCTGCTGATCGTCGCGGTCGGCACCCCCGCAGCCTGGTTCGTCGCTCGCCGCGACTTCCGGGGCCGGGCGCTGGTCCTGACGCTGATCGAGCTTCCGCTCGTCCTGCCGCCGGCGGCAGCCGGCATCGCGCTGCTGGCAGCCTTCGGGCCGAACGGCATCGCCGGCGGCGCGATCGAGAGCCTCGGGATCGAGCTCGTGCTGCAGACGGCGGGCGTCGTGGTAGCGCTGACGTTCGTCGCCGCCCCGTTCTTCGTGCGCGGTGCGATCGCGGCGTTCGAGGCGATCGACGCCAACCTGCTCGACGCCTCGCGGACGCTCGGGGCGGGGGAGGGGAGGACGTTCCTGCGGGTCGGCATCCCCGGCGCCCGTGCCGGGCTCGCGTCGGGTGCCGCGCTCGCCTGGGGCCGGGCACTCGGTGAGTTCGGGGCGACCCTGATGTTCGCCGGCTCGCTCGAGGGCCGCACCCAGACGGCGCCGCTCGCGATCTTCGAGTTCCTCGCCCGCGACTTCGATGCCGCCCTCGCTCTGTCCGCCGTGCTGCTCGTCGTCTCCGCCTTCATCCTGCTCGCGGTCAAGCTCGTCGGCGGAAGACCGGAGGTCGTCGATGCTGACCGCTGAGCTCGTCAAGGCGAGAGGCGCGTTCCGCCTCGATGCTGGTCTGGAGGTCGGCCGCGGCGAACGGCTCGCGCTCGTCGGCCCCTCCGGCTCCGGGAAGAGCACGCTGCTGCGGTTGATCGCCGGGCTCCTCGATCCCGACGCCGGGTTGATCTCCCTCGGCGGCGAGCCGTGGTTCGACTCCGGGGCCGGGAAGAACGTGCCCGCCGAGAGGCGCGGGATCGGGTTCGTCTTCCAGGACTACGCGCTGTTCCCGCACATGGCCGCATGGCGAAACGTCGCCTACGGCCTTCCCGGGCGGCGGCGCTCGCGGCGGGCGGCGGCCGTCGCCGGGCTCGGCCGGCTCGGCCTCGCCGATCGCTCCGAAGCCGTCCCCGCCGATCTCAGCGGGGGCGAGCGCCAGCGGGTTGCGCTGGCCCGGGCGCTCGCGGCGGAGCCTCGGCTGCTCCTGCTGGACGAGCCCCTGTCGGCGCTCGATGCGCGGACGCGCGCGGCCGCAGCGCGCGAGCTGGCCTCGGTGCTCGACACCGCCGCCGTCCCGGCGATCGTCGTCACCCACGACTTCGCCGAGGCGGCTCAGCTCGCCGACTCGGTCGCGGTGCTCGATCGCGGCCGGATCATCCAGCGCGGATCGCCCGCCGAGCTCGCGGCGGCGCCGGCGAGCGGGCTCGTCGCCGATCTCGCGGGCGCGACGGTCCTCGACGGTGTCGCCGCACCCGGCGAGGGCGGGCTCACCCGGGTCGAGCTCACGGGCGGGGGCACGATCTACAGCACCGAGGAGGCGAGCGGGCCGGTCTCCGCCGGCGTCTTCCCGTGGGAGATAGCGATCGATCCGGCCGGCGCTCCGGCGCCGGCCGGATCGGCGCTGAACCGGCTCGCAGGCGAGGTCACCGGGGTCACCGAGTTCGGCAACCGTGCCCGGATCGGTCTCGCCGTGCCGCAACCGCTGGCGGCCGAGGTCACGGCAGCCTCGATCGAGCGACTCGGCCTCGGGCCCGGGACGCCGGTGATCGCGAGCTGGAAGGCGACCGCGACCCGCCTGGCGCCACGATAGGTTCGACCGAACCGAACCCGGGAGGCCCGAGCGATGGCGGAAACGAGCGGAATCGACTGGATCGAGGCCTTTGCGGAGGCCGCCGACGCGGAGGCGCCCGATGAGGAGCAGATCGCGCGTCTGCTCAAGCTCGCGAGTGTCGCCGCGCACTCGTCGGAGCGGATCGCCGCCCCGATCGCCTGCTGGATCGCCGGCTCCGCCGGAATCGAGGCCGAGCGCGCGATCGAGATCGCTGAGAGCTTGGCCGGCGATGCGTAGTCGCCACGGTTTACGTTTCGCCACAGAGTCGTAGGTTGGGCCGGTGACGATCGCCTGGTTCATCGTCTGGTTCATCTGCAACAACGTCGGCGGCAGCGAGCCGCTGGTCGCCGATCCCGTCAACGCCTGGCTCGGGACGCTGATCCTCGCCGTCGCCCTGGACCTGGCGGGCGCTCACGCCGGTCGCACCGTGGGCGGCGGATAGCACCGGGCCGGCGCAGTCGAGCAGCTCAGAGGGCTGCGAGCGCGCACTTGTCTAGGCCATCAGCTCCGGGACCGTGACGAACTCGTAGCCCTCGGCGGAGTAACGCTCGAGGGTGTCCTGGGTGGCGCCGACCGATCGGGAGCGGTCGGCATCGGGCACGTGGTTGTTGCCGTCGTGCATGAGGATGATGTCGCCGGGGCCCGCGTGAGAGGCGTGGCGAGCGATCGAGCGGCGCGTCGCCGTCCGCCGCCAGTCGAAGCAGGTGACCGACCAGGTCACCGGCTCGTAGCCCTCCTCCCGCATCGCCCTCAGGGTGCCGGGGCGGCGGCGGCCGTAGGGCGGCCTCATCAGCATGCCGCCGTTGGCCCGCGAGAACTCGATCCCGGACGCCTCGACCGCCGCTCGGCACCGGCGGAGCTCGTCCTTCACCTCCGCCGACGACAGCAGCGGCATCGTCGGGTGGGTGTGCGTGTGGTTTCCGATCGCGTGTCCGGCGGCCTCCATCTCGCGCAGGAGGCCCGGCTCGCGCTCGGCCCACATGCCGATCGAGAAGAACGTGGCCCGCGCCCCGAATCGATCGAGGAGGGAGAGGAGCTGAGGCGTGTGGACCGGGTTCGGCCCGTCGTCGTAGGTGAGCGCGATCTTCTTGCCCGCGCCCGGGTTGCGGTGGATCGTCGGCCCGTAGATCTGCGCGGTCGGCACCTGGCCGCCGTAGAAGGCGATGCCCGCCGCTCCGGCCAGCCCGATGCCCGCGGCCGCCCCGATCGTCCTCTTCCTCATCAGCTCGCTCCCTCTTCGTTCGCCTTCTCTCTCTGACTGCCGATCGGAGGCGTGCGCGACCGGCGCCGGGCCTTCCTCAGATCGGCGGGCCGGCTGCCCGCGGCAACCTCGACCCGTTCCTCGATCGTCCGCAGCGCCACCTCGTTGCCGTCCTGCTCGTACCCGGCGAGCCGGTCGCGGAAGTGGTCGAGGCCGTCGAGGAACCGCCCGAGCTCGTCCGCGGTCAGCTCGCCCGCGGCGACGCCGAATCCCTCCCGTTCCAGGTACCGGGAATTCATCGTCTGCTCGAACTGCCCCACCAGCGGCATCGCCAGCATCGGCTTGCCGAGGTAGACCGCCTCGCTCATCAGCGAGAATCCGCCGCCGGCGACGACCCCGCGAGCGGTTCGCAGGTCCTCGACGAAGCCTTCGTTCGATCGCGGCTTGAACTCGAGGTTGCCGTCGGTCGTCCCCTCGGCCGGGCCGCCGCGCATGCCGTACACGCGGCAGGGCACGCCGCTCGCCCGGAGCGCCGCGAGGGCGCCCTCCTCGCCACTGGAGTAGACGATCAGATGCTCGCCCTCCTCGGGCTCGGCGGCGACGATCGCCTCGCGGAGGATCGGCGGGATCAGCGTCGTCTGGTTCTTGGCGAGGGGCGGACGGAAGAAGGTGGTGACGATGTAGCGGACGGCGTTCGGGACCATCGACCTGGTCACGGCCCTGGCGATGGCGAAGTCGTCGCGGCATCCGGCCAGGATCTCGGCGTCGTGCCGGCAGCGATCGAGCATGTTGATGTTGTCGACCGCGACCAGCGGCGTCCGGGCGATGCGCGCGTAGATGGCGGCCAGCGGCTCGAAGTCGGTGACGACGACGTCCGGCTGCCAGGCCCGGGTCATCTCGATCCAGCTTCGCACCGAGTCGGGAGCGCCGCCGGCGGCGTCGGTGAGGTTCTGCCGAACCGTCGCCCATCGCCGGATCTCTCCGTCCTCCATGACGAACCTGGCCCCCATGATCTCCTGCACGTCGGGAAGCACCCCGCTCAGGTAGCCGTAGGCGGCGCCGGAGGCGACGACGCGGACGTCGTGACGCTCCAGCAGCGACTCGACGACGACCTGCGACCGGGTCGCGTGGCCCATCCCCTCTCCGTTGACTCCGTACAGGACTCGCATTTCGCGGTCGCCATTGTCCACCACCCGGGTAGGCTGCGTGGACAGGGTCGATGACCGCCAGCGAGCACGTCACCTACTGCCGGATCTGCGAGCCGCTCTGCGGGATGGTCGCAACGGTCGAGGACGGCCGCGTCACCAAGCTCCGGCCCGACAAGGACCATCCGCTCTCGCGCGGCTTCGCGTGCCCGAAGGGCATCGCGATGACCGAGGTCCAGAACGACCCCGATCGCGTCCTGCACCCGCAGCGGCGCCGGCCCGACGGCGGCTTCGAACGGGTGAGCTGGGACGCCGCGCTCGACGAGATCGGCGAGCGGCTCGGGGCGATCAGGCGCGAGCACGGCGGTGGGTCGATCGGCTGGTACATGGGGAACCCGGGCGCGTTCAGCTACTCGCATCCGCTCTGGGTCAAGGGCTTCGTCGACGCCCTCGGCTCCCAGCACTACTACACGGCCTCATCACAGGACGTCTCCAATCGCTTCGCCGCCAGCTCGCTGCTCTACGGCTCGCCGTTCCTGCTCCCGATCCCCGACCTGGAGCGGACCGAGCTCCTTCTCGTCGTCGGCGCCAACCCGCTCGTCTCCCACGGCTCGGTCATGAGTGCCCCGCGGATCAAGGACCAGCTCAACGCGATAACCGCGCGCGGCGGGCGGGTCGTCGTGGTCGACCCGAGGCGGTCGGAGACCGCGCGCGAGTTCGAGCACCTCCCGATCCGCCCCGACTCCGACGCCGAGCTGCTGCTGTCGATCCTGCAGGTCACCTTCGCCGAGGAGCTCGAGGACGGCGACGCTCTCGCCGCGGCCGACGGGGCCGACGACCTCCGCGAGCTGGTGGCGCCGTTCACACCGGATGCGACCGCCGCCGCCACCGGCGCCGACCCCGGCACGGTCCGCGTTCTGGCCCGCGACATCGCCGCCGCCGACGGCGCGGCGATCTACGGCCGGACCGGTTCCTGCCTCGGGCGGCACGGGACTGTCGTCTCCTTCCTGCTCGACGCGCTCGCACTCGCGACGGGCAACCTCGACCGGGCGGGAGGGTCGATGTTCGGCCGCCCTGCGATCCCGTTCGAGCGGATCGCGGAGCTGATCGGCGCCGGCGACTACGGCAGGCGGCGATCGCGGGTCGGCGGCTTCCCGGAGGTGCTCGGCGCGATGCCGGCGTCGTTGATGGCGAAGGAGATCACCACGCCCGGAGCGGGCCGGATGCGGGCGCTGTTCGTCTCGGCCGGCAATCCCGTGCTCAGCGTCCCGAACGGGGACGAGCTCGCCGCGGCGATGAGGAATCTGGAGCTCAGCGTCTCGATCGACCTCTACATGAGCGAGACCGCGCTCCAATCCGACTTCGTGTTGCCCGCGACGACGTTCCTCGAGCGCGAGGATCTGCCGCTGCCGTTCCTCTCGCTGTTCACGAAGCCGTTCATCAACATGACCGAGGCGGTCGTCGACCCGGCGGGAGAGGCGCGCCAGGAGTGGGAGATCATCGAAGCGGTCTCGGAACGCATCGGCATCGTCCCGCAGAGCGTGAAGCTCGCGCGCTGGGCCGGCCGGGCTGGGATCAAGCTCTCTCCGCGAACGCTGATGGACCTGCTCCTCCGCGTCGGGCCGGAAGGCGACCGCTTCGGCCTTCGCCGCGGCGGCCTCAACCTCGGCAGGCTCGCCGATGCCGAGCATGGAATCGTTCTCGCCGATCACCTCGAGGAGGGGGTCCTGATGGGGAAGATCAGGCACACCGACAAGCGGGTCCGGCTGTGCCCGCCCGAGATCGCCGACGAGATCGGCAGGATCGCGGGCGCGGATGCGGGCGACGACCGGTATCCGCTGCGGCTGATCGGCCTCCGGGAGCTGCGGTCGCACAACTCGTGGATGCACAACTCGCGGAAGCTGATGGCCGGCGACCGGGCTCACCGCGCCCGGATCAACCCCGTGGACGCCGAGGCGGCGGGGGTCGCCGACGGCGACCGGATCCGGATCGAATCGGCCCACGGCGAGATCGAGACCGAGGCGAAGCTGACCGACGAGGTCGTCGCCGGAACGATCGCGGTTCCGCACGGCTGGGGCCATCGCGGCGGCTGGGAGACGGCCAACCGGGCCGGAGGGGCGAACGTCAACCTGCTGATGTCGTCGCGCCCGGAGGACCTCGAGCGGCTCGCCGGCATGGCGCATCTGAACGGGGTCGCGGTCCGGATCGAGGCCGCTCCCCGGCCCGTCGCCTCGCTGTGAGAGGCTGGGGAGGAAGAACGTCGCAGCGAGGAGGACTGAGTTGCAGCTCGGAATGATCGGACTGGGCCGGATGGGCGCCAACCTCGTCCGCCGGTTGATGAGGGACGGCCACGAGTGCGTCGTCTATGACGTGAACGCGGACGCGATCGAGGAGCTCGCGGGCGAGGGCGCGGTGCCGGCCTCCTCGCTGGCGGAGCTGGTCGAGAAGCTGGACCCGCCCAGGGCGGCCTGGATCATGGTCCCGGCCGGCTACGTCCAGGAGACCCTGGACGAGCTCGCGGGCCTGATGGACTCGGGCGATGCGATCATCGACGGCGGCAACAGCTACTACCGCGACGACATCGACAGGGCTGCGGCGCTGGAGCCGAGGGGGATCGACTACCTCGACGTCGGCACCAGCGGTGGCGTCTTCGGGCTCGAGCGCGGCTTCTGCCTGATGATCGGCGGCCCCGACGGGGCGGTCGGCCGGCTCGATCCGATCTTCGCGACGATCGCACCGGGCGTCGACGCCGCCGAGCGCACGCCGGGACGCGGCGGCGATGCGACGCCGGCCGAGAACGGCTACCTGCACTGCGGGCCGACCGGCGCGGGGCACTTCGTGAAGATGGTCCACAACGGCATCGAGTACGGGGTCATGGCCGCCTATGCCGAGGGCCTGAACGTGATCGCCAACGCCGACATCGGCAAGCGACAGCACGAGATCGACGCCGAGACCGCGCCGCTGCGGGATCCGCAGTACTACCCCTACGACATCGACGTCGCCGACGTCGCCGAGGTCTGGCGCCGCGGCTCGGTCATCGCTTCCTGGCTGCTGGACCTGACCGCGTCGGCGCTCCACGACTCGCCGACGCTCGCGGGGTTCGGCGGCCGCGTGTCGGATTCCGGCGAGGGGCGCTGGACGCTCCACGCGGCGATCGACGAGGGCGTCCCGGCGCCCGTCCTCAGCACCGCCCTCTACGAGCGCTTCGCGTCCCGCAACGAGGACGAGTTCGCAAACAAGCTGCTCTCGGCCATGCGCAAGCAATTCGGCGGCCACGACGAGAAGCCGGCCGGGGAGGGGGCTTGAGCTCGAGCTCGAGCGCGACGCTGCCGACGGTGCCGGGCGGGATCGGCGGCGCCGCGATCCCGGACCCTCACGTGATCGTTCTCTTCGGCGCGACCGGGGACCTCGCTGCGCGCAAGCTCCTGCCCGGGTTCTTTCACCTCGAGGGAGCGGGGCTGCTTCCGGAGGCCTACAGGATCGTCGGCACGTCGATCGACAACATCGACGACGACGGCTTCGTCGAGCACACCCGCAAAGCGCTCGACGAGTTCGCCCGGACCGAGGTCACCGACGAGGCATGGGAGCGGTTCGCGGCCCGGCTGTCGTACGTTCCGGAGAGCGCTGGGGCCGGTGCGCTCGCGAACGCCGTTTCGCGCGCCCGCCAGGACATCGGCGCCGAGTCGCGCCTCCTCCACTACCTCGCCGTTCCGCCCTCCGCGTTCGAGTCGATCATCGACGCGGTCGAGGAGGGCGGCTTGAACGGCCCCGACTCGCGGGTGATCCTCGAGAAGCCGTTCGGACACGACTACGAGTCCGCAGTCGAGCTCAACGAGGCCCTGCATCGGGCCTTCGACGACTCGCAGATCTTCCGGATCGATCACTTCCTCGGCAAGGAGGCGGTCCAGAACATCCTCGCGCTGCGGTTCGCCAACGGCCTCTACGAGCCGCTCTGGAACCGTCACAACATCGAGTTCGTGCAGATCGACGTCCCCGAGACGCTCTCGATCGGCCATCGCGCCGGGTTCTACGAGGGCACGGGCGCCTACCGCGACATGGTCGTGACGCACCTCCTGCAGCTGTTGAGCTACATCGCGATGGAGCCGCCCGCGGCGCTGTCGGCGAAGGCTCTGCGGGAGGAGAAGAACAAGGTGATGCAGGCCTTCCGGACGATCGATCCCGCGAGGGTCGTGCGCGGCCAGTACGAGGGCTACCTCGACGAGCCGGGAGTCGCTCCCGAGTCGCAGACCGAGACCTTCGTCGCCGTCGAGGTCGAGATCGACAACTGGCGGTGGGCCGGGGTGCCGTTCTACCTGCGGACCGGCAAGTGCATGGCCGAGTCGCGCCACATGGTCGTGCTCGACTTCCACGAGCCGCCGATGCGGATGTTCCCGAACGAGGTCCAGCATCAGGGCGCCAACCAGCTCGTTTTCGAGCTGACCGAGCCGGGGTCGATCACCGCCGACTTCCAGGCGAAGGTGCCGGGCCCGACGATGGAGCTGGGCGCGGCGCGGATGGTCTTCCGCTACGAGCAGTCGTTTCAGACCGATCGTCAGCTCGAGGCCTACGAGCGGCTGATCCACGATGCGATGCTCGGGGATGGGACCCTCTTCACCAGCGCCGAAGGCATCGAGCGGCTGTGGGCGATCAGCGCCGACGTGCTCGGGCACCCGGGGCCGATTCACACCTATCCGCAGGGGTCCTGGGGACCGCAGGCGGCGCAGGACCTGGTCTCGCCCTACCGCTGGCGGCTGCCGGAAGCGGGTAGTACCGATGGAGACAGCTGAAAGAAGGAGTGAGCAATGGGCACCGCACCGAGGAAGCTGCACGATGCCGGCCAGAGCATCTGGCTCGACTACATAACCCGCGACATCGTCGAGGACGGCACGCTGCAGCGCTACATCGACGAGCTCTCGCTGACCGGCCTGACGTCGAACCCGACGATCTTCGACAAGGCACTCGGCTCGGGGGACAGCTACGACGGGCAGATCGCTGAGCTGCTCGGCGAAGGCAAGCGCGGCGAGGAGCTGTTCTTCGAGCTGGCGATAACCGACCTGAGAGGAGCGGCGGATCTCTTCCGGCCCGTCTACGACCGGACCGACGGCGTCGACGGATTCGTCTCGCTCGAGGTCTCGCCCGAGCTCGCCTACGACGGCGAGCGAACCGCGGAGGCCGCGAGCCGGCTGCACGGGCAGGCCGACCGCCCGAACCTGTTCATCAAGATCCCCGGGACTCCGGAGGGGCTTCCGGCGATCACCGAGTCGATCGCGGCCGGGATCCCGGTGAACGTCACGCTCCTCTTCGACGCCGCGCAGTACGAAGCGCAGGCCGATGCCTACCTGAAGGGCATCGAAAGGCGGATCGAGCGGGGCGAGGACCCGAGCGTCGCCTCGGTCGCGTCGATCTTCGTCAGCCGGTGGGACGTGGCGGTGGCCGACGAGGTTCCGGCCGACCTCAAGGACCGGCTCGGATCCGCGGCCGCGATCCGCGCCTACGTCGCCTACCGGAGGCTGCTGGACTCCGATCGCTGGCAGCGACTCGAGAACGAGGGCGCGCGTCCGCAGCGGCTCTTGTTCGCCTCGACCGGGACGAAGGATCCGGCCCTGCCGAAGACCAAGTACGTCCTCGAGCTGGCTGCGCCCGACACCGTCGACACGATGCCCGAGGAGACCCTGCTCGCCCTCGCCGAGGGGGACGACATCGGCGGAGTGCTGCCGGCCGACGGCGGCGACAACGAGGAGCTGCTGCGGCGCTTCGAGGATGCCGGCGTCGACCTCGACGAGCTGGCGTCCCGGCTGCAGTCGGAGGGCGCCAAGAAGTTCGAGGACTCCTGGAACGACCTGCTCGAGGTGATCTCCGGCAAGGAGAGCGCCGTCGGGGCGGCGGGCTGATGGACGGACCCGTCGGCCCGGCCGGCGAGTCGGGAATGCGCTCGCTCGCCTCCTGGCCGGACCTCGTCGACAATCGCGCCGGCGTCTCCGGGCGCCATCTGCGCGAGCTCTTCGCCGGCGACCCCGGGCGCGGCGAGCAGATGGTCGCCGAGGCCGAGGGCCTGCGCCTCGACTATTCGAAGAACCGCATCGACTCCGAGACCGTGCCGCGGCTGGTGGCGCTCGCCGAGGACGCCGGGCTGCGAGAGCGGACGGAGGCGATGTTCAGCGGCGAGCGGATCAACGTCACCGAGGGCCGGGCGGTGCTCCACACGGCCCTGCGGGCACCCCGGGGGACCGTGATCGAGGTCGCCGGGCACGACGTCGTCGCCGACGTCCACGAGGTGCTGGACCGGATGGCCTCGTTCAGCGACCGGATCCGCAGCGGTGACTGGAAGGGCCACACCGGCAAACCGATCCGCAACGTGATCAACATCGGCATCGGCGGCTCCGATCTCGGCCCGGTGATGGCCTACCGGGCGCTCCGCCACTACTCGGACCGGGACCTGACGGTCCGGTTCGTCTCCAACGTCGACGCGACCGACTTCGTCGAGAAGACGCACGACCTCGATCCCGAGGAGACCCTGTTCGTGATCGCGTCGAAGACGTTCACGACGCTCGAGACGATGACGAACGCCAGATCGGCGCGCGAGTGGTCCCTGGCCGCCCTCGGCGATCACGCCGCCGTCGCCAAGCACTTCGTCGCGGTCTCGACCAACGCCGAGGAGGTGGCGGGCTTCGGGATCGACACCGACAACATGTTCGGCTTCTGGGACTGGGTGGGCGGCCGGTACTCGATGGACTCGGCGATCGGCCTGACGACGATGATCGCGATCGGCCCCGAGCGCTTCGCCGAGATGCTGTCGGGCTTCCATGCGATCGACGAGCATTTCCGGACGGCTCCCTACGAGCGGAACCTGCCGGCGCTGATGGGCCTGCTGACACTCTGGTACGCGGAGTTCTTCGGCGCCGAGACGGTCGCGGTCCTGCCCTACGAGCAGTACCTGGAGCGGTTTCCGGCCTATCTGCAGCAGCTCACGATGGAGTCGAACGGCAAGCACGTCCGCCTCGACGGAACCGCAGTCGATTACGCGACCGGGCCGATCTTCTGGGGCGAGCCCGGCACCAACGGCCAGCACTCCTTCTACCAGCTGATCCACCAGGGGACCCACCTGATCCCGTGTGATCTGATCTTCTTCGCCCGCGGCCTGAACCCGCTCGGCGATCACCACGACCTGCTCGTCGCAAACGTCTTCGCCCAGGCGGAGGCTCTCGCGTTCGGCAAGACCGCCGACGAGGTCCGGGCCGAGGGCGTGGAGGAGCACCTGGTGCCGCACAAGACCTTCGAGGGCAACCGCCCGACGAACGTCCTGATGGCGGAGCGGCTCGATCCGGCGACGCTCGGCAAGCTCGTCGCCCTGTACGAGCACAGCGTCTTCACGCAGGGCACGATCTGGGGCATCGACTCCTTCGACCAGTGGGGGGTGGAGCTCGGCAAGACCCTGGCGAAGCGGATCGTTCCCGAGCTGCAGGCGCGGGAAGAGCCGGAGCTCGAACACGACAGCTCGACGAATGCGCTGATCAGGGCCTACCGCGCCGGACGCGATCGCGGCTGACGCCGCGAAGGCGGGCCGTCGAGGGCCGTCACGCCGCGAGGATTCTCTCGATCTGTCGCATCCGCAGCGCCTCCGGAGTGTGGCCGACCGCGAAGTTGCGCAGCGCGCGGAGTGCCGCCGGCTCGAGCAGGGCGACGCGGGCGGCCTGTCGCGATCCCTTGACGAGCGCCGCGGTCCTGGGACGGCGGGCGGCCTCGTAGGAGGCGAGGCCCTCCTCGACCGAGGATCCATCGCCCAGGGCGTCACCCAGCGCCACGGCGTCTTCCAGCGCCGAGCACGCGCCCTGGCCGAGGAACGGGAGCATCGGGTGGGCGGCATCGCCCAGCAGGGTGACGTTGCCGCGGCTCCAGCGATCGGCGGGCGGACGGTCGAAGAGCCGGTGGCAGAGGCGGTCGCCCTCGGCGGTGCCGGCGACCGTCCGCCGCACGGGCTCCCCGAACCCGGAGACGCGCCGATCGAGCTCTGCGGCGTCGCCCTCCTCGCCCCGATAGGCGACGTACCAGTAGGTGCGCGCGCCCGCGAGCGGAAGCAGCCCGGCGACGCAGCCCGCCCCCCACCACTCGCCGGCGGGGAGGTCGCCCTCGCCCGGAGCGACACCGCGCCAGGCGACGATCCCGGAGTCCACCGGTCCGTCGGAGCCGATCGTCCACGACCTGACCGTCGAGTTGAGCCCGTCGGCCCCGACGATCAGCTCGCCCTCGAGCTCCTCGCCCGATGCCAGGTGCACCCGCCCGTCTCCGACCTCGGTGACCTCGGCCCCGGTGCGGGGCGGAGGTCCCGCCGCCGCGAGCAGGGCATCCTGGAGGTCGCCGCGATGGACTCCGACGAGCGGAGCACCGAAGCGGCGCTCGATGCCCGCGGGGTCGAAGCCCGCGAGCGGCTCCCCGTCGGCCCGGCGCAGGGCGCCGTCGCTGCGCGGGACCCGCGGCGAGTCGGCCACCTCGCCGGCACCGAGCGACCTGAGCGCGGCGACGCCGTTGGGCCAGAGCGACAGGCCCGCGCCGAGAGGCCGCAGCTCGTCCGCTCGCTCG
>JAGQUO010000067.1 GCA_020438445.1 Solirubrobacterales bacterium | reverse complement strand
GATCGCGTCGGCCTTCGAGCCGCCGCCGGCGTCGAGGAAGTTCGCGGGGCTGCCGCCGGCGTTGGCGACGACGTCGAGGGTGGACATGCAGAGCCCGGCGCCGTTGCCGAGGATGCCGACGTTGCCGTCGAGCTTGACGTAGGTCAGCCCCTTCTCCTTGGCAAGCCGCTCCTGCGGGTCCTCCGGCGGATCCTCGGTCGCAGCCAGCTCCTCGTGCCTGAACAGGGCCGAGCCGTCGATCGTCACCTTGGCGTCGAGCGCGACCACGTCGCGGCCCGAGGTCACGATCAGCGGGTTGACCTCGATCAGCGTGGCATCGTTGTCGTTGAAGGCGCCGTAGAGGGCGACGAGCGTCTCGGCGACGCCGTCGACGACGTCCTCGTCGATGCCGGCGTCGAGCGCGATCGCCTTCGCGTCCTCCAGCGAGAGGCCGGCGACAGGATGGACGTGACGGCGGACGAGCGCGTCGGGATCGGTCTCGGCGATCTCCTCGACGTTCATGCCGCCCATGCGGGAGAGGATCACGAGGGGCTTCTTGGCCGAGCGGTCGAGGATCACCGACGCGTAGTACTCGGCGTCGATCTCGGATGCCTCCTCGACCCAGACCTTGTGGACGCGGAACGGCCCCTCGCCGCGGGGCCCGCGGATGTCCATCCCGAGGATCGCGCCGGCATGGGCCCGTGCCTCTTCGGCATCCTTGGCGACCTTGATCCCGCCGGCCTTGCCGCGCCCCCCGATCAGGACCTGGGCCTTGATCACGCAGGGGTAGCCGATCCGCTCGGCGGCGGCCACAGCCTCCTCGACGGTGTCGGCCGGCTCGCCCGCCGGGACGGCGATGCCGGCACGGGAAAACAGTTGCTTGCCTTGGAATTCGAGAAGGTCCATGGTTAAGTAGGGGTTGCGCCGCCGGCCCGGGCGGCGGCCGGGAACCCTATCCGAAACCCGGGGGAAGGTCGCGTGGCCGCGCATTCCGAATTTCGGACGGCACCTCGATTACGGACGGTCAAACGGGGTAATGCGGGTCGCAGACGGGACAAACAAAGAAGGGATATCGACTCAAATGAGCACATGGACATTCATCACCAACCATGCTCGGGTGATGATGGTGATCTCGCAGGATCCGACGGTTCGGCTCCGCGACATCGCCTCCTCGCTCGACATCACCGAGCGGGCCGCACAGCGGATCGTGACCGAGCTGGTCGATGAGGGGTACTTGAGCCGCAAGCGCGAGGGGCGCCGCAACACCTACACGGTGCATCCGGACAAGAGGCTGCGAGCGACTCCGGCGACGAGCACGAAGATCGGCGAATTCGTCGATCTGCTTCTCGAGAACGAGAACCCGCTGGCGCTCGCAAGCTGACCCGGCAGGGGGGCCAGCTGGGGCCGGACGGCGCGGGATGCCATAATCCCGCGCCGTCATGCCCCTACCGAAGCGCAGCGAAATCGAGTGGGTGACCGTCGATTGCTACGGCACCCTGATCGATTGGGACAAGGGAATCTCCGACGCCTTCCAGCGGGAGGCGGACGAGGACGGGCTGACCCTGGACGTGAAGAGCCTGCTGATGCGGTTCTACGAGATCCAGTACGAGGTCATGGCCGGCTCCTACGAGCTCTACGCCGAGGTCCTGCGCCGGGCGGCGGTCAAGGCCGCCGGCGAGGTCGGATGGAGCCTCGAGCCCTCGCGCGCCCAGTTCCTGCCCGACTCGATCGGGGACTGGCAACCGTTCCGCGAGGCCAACGCCGCCATGGACCGGCTCGGCGAGAAGTACAACCTCGGGATCATCTCCAACATCGACGACAAGCTGCTCGGCGTCTCCCGCCGGCACCTGCGCACCGACCTCGACCTCGTCGTCACCGCCCAGCAGGTCCGCAGCTACAAGCCGGAGCCGGCGCACTTCAAGGAGTGCGCGCGGCGGATCGGCAAGAAGAAGGGCTGGGTCCACATCACCAGCGGCCACTACACCGACGTCGAGCCGCTGGTCAAGATGCGGGTCCCCGTGATCTGGATCAACCGGCGCGGCGAGAAGCTCGAGAGCGGGGCCAAGAAGCCCACGGTGGAGGTCAAGAACCTCCGCGACGCCGCCAAGAAGCTGGGCTGCTGAGGAGCGGCCGTGGGGCCTGAATCGCCCCTCCGCCGCCTGCTGCCGGAGCCCGGCGGGACGACCGTCGGCGAGTTGCTCGAGGGCTACGAGCCCGAGCGGCGGGCGCCCGAGCGGCGGCCCTTCGTCTACACCAACTTCGCGCTGACGGTCGATGGCCACGCGACGATCGACGGCCGCTCGGGCGCGATCGGCTCCGACACCGACACGGCGATGCTGGTCGCCCTGCGCACCCATCCCGACGCCGTGATGATCGGGGCGGGGACGCTGCGCGCGGAGGGCTACGGCCGCGTCGTGGCCGATCCGGCCAAGCGCGAGCTGCGCGAGCGCCGCGGGCTCTCCCCCGATCCACTGATGGTCCTCGTCAGCAACCGGCTCGAGATCCCCTGGGACGCACCGCTGTTCGCGGCGGGGGCCGGCGATGTCGTGATCTTCACCGCCTCCGAGAGCGAGGCGCCCGACGTCGCCACGCCGGTCGAGATCGTCCGCCATCGCGACCGCGTCGACCTCGTCGCCGCCCTCGAGGAGCTGCGGGGTCGCGGCGTCCGCTCGCTGCTGTGCGAGGGCGGCCCCACCCTCCACGCCGAGCTGATCGCCGCCGGGCTCGTCGACGAGCTCTTCGTCACCCGCTCGCCGCGGCTGGCCGGGGGGACCGGGCCCGGGCTGGTCACCGGGCTCGAGGCCCACACGCGGGACCTCGAGCTGCTCTGGCTCTGCGAGTCGGAGGGCGAGCTCTACGCCCGCTACGGGTTCCGCCGCTAGGCCGGGATCCGTCCCTGCTCGCTGGCGCGCGTCTCGCCGCGCTGCAGCATCCGCATCCCGAGGATGACGGCGGCGAGGAACGACGCGACCGCGAGCGAGACCTGGAGGCTGAGGACCCCCTCCTCGGACCAGTAGACGTCGCGGAGGTCGAGCAGGAGCGCGGCCTCGTCGAGCGTCAGCCCGACGCCGGCGCCGAACGGGATCGCGAGCGTCGTCTCGATGCTCTCGTTCTCGCTGATCAGCGCCGCCGCCCCGGAGCCGAACGCGAGCAGGATTCCCGGCACGAAGTGGTGGATGTGACGCCCGCCGACCCGGACGTTCCCGAACGGCCACCAGCCCTCCCTGATCCCGAGGGTCGAGACCCGGGCGAACAGCGACGCGCCGACGAAGCCGCTGAAGATGTTGAACATCGCCGTCTCGGCCCGCGAGGCGGCGCGATAGCCGGTGAGGGCCACCCGCAGGGTGTCCTGCGATGCCAGCCCCGCGATCTCCAGGGCCTCGGTCGGCGAGTCGGCGCGCGGGATCACGTGATGGTCCTCGGGATGGCGATCGGCGATCCGTCCCCGGTACCGGCGCACCACCTCGCCGAGAACGACCGCCACGGTCGCGACGCCCGCGGTCGGCGCGAGGATCCGGGTCAGCCGGTCCTCGAAAGCTCGGAGCTGCCTGCTGCGGCGCCGCGGGATCACTTCAGAGCAGGACGACGTTGTCGGCTCCGAGATCGCGGGTGACCCCGCGGAAGTCGACGACGAGCGCCGCGGAGCCGACCAGCTCGGCGTAGTCGACCTCGGGGTGGGCGGTGACGATCGCGACCGCGTCGGCTGCCGCCACCGCTTCGTCAAGAGGCGCCGACTCGAGGCCCTTGCCGGTCAGCGCCGGCACGTGCGGGTCGTGGTAGGACACTTCGGCTCCGAGCTCGCGCAGGTGATCGATGATCTTCAGCGCCGGGGACTCCCGCAGGTCGGCGACGCCGGACTTGTAGGCGACGCCGAGGATCAGGATCCGCGAGCCCTTCACCGCCTTCTCGCGGTCGTTGAGCGCGCGCTGGATCTTGGTCACGCAGAACAGCGGATGAGACTGGTTGATCTTGCCCGCGAGCTCCACGAACTCGGTCGCGAAGTCGTGCTGCCGCGCCTTGAACGCGAGGTAGAAGGGGTCGACCGGGAGGCAGTGGCCGCCCATCCCAGGGCCGGGCTCGAACCGCATGAACCCGAACGGCTTGCTCGACGCCGCATCGACCACCTCCCAGATGTCGATGCCGAGCCGATCGGTGAGCTGGGCGAGCTCGTTGACGAGGGCGATGTTGACCGAGCGGAACGTGTTCTCGAGCAGCTTCGAGAGCTCGGCCGCCTCCGGCGAGGAGACCGGCACGACCTCCTCGCAGACGTCGGCGTAGAGCTCCCGCGCCCGGTCGAGGCACGCGGGAGTGATCCCGCCGACGACCTTGGGCGTGGTGGCGATCGTGTGGTTGCTCCGGCCGGGGTCGATCCGCTCCGGGGAGTAGGCGAGGAAGAACCCCTCGCCGACCTCGAGCCCGCTGCGCTCGAGGCGCGGCAGGAGCTCCTCGCGGGTCGTGCCCGGGTAGGTGGTGGACTCGAGCACCACGAGCTGACCCTCGCGCAGGACCGAGGCGATCGTCTCGGCGGACTGGCGGACGAAGGTCAGGTCGGGCTCGCGCTCGGCGACGAGGGGCGTCGGCACGCAGACGATCACGGCCTCGCACTCGGCGAGAACCGCGGGATCGGCGGACGCGGAGAGGCGGTCGGCGAGCTCCTCGAGCTCGGAGGACGGCACGTCCTCGATGTCGCTCTCGCCGCGGTTCAGGCGGTCGACGCGCGCCGCGTCGACGTCCAACCCGGTCACGTCGTGGCCCGCCCGCGCGAACGCCACGGCCAAGGGGAGGCCGACGTATCCGAGTCCCACGATTCCGATCTGCATGGCTTTCCAGTCTAGGTGCGGTGGTCGGCGCTGCTGGATTCAAACGGGCGGGCTGAGGGTAAACTTTCCCCCTGATGACGCAGTTGATCGGACGTGCGCTCGCTCCCGCCGCCTTCGGCGTCGCGTGCGCCCGTCACCTCGCCTGGTACGTCAGCTACCAGATGTCCGGCGAAGCGCGCTGAGCCCGTAGGCCGTGCGGGTAGCGGTTGCGGGGGCGACGGGTGTTCTGGGCCGCGCCTGCTTGCCGCTGCTCCGCGAGCACGGGCATGAGGTCCGCGGCTTCGCCCGCAACGTTCCCGCCGGGTCCGAGGATCTCGTCGCCGTCGACCTGCTCGACCGCGATGCCGTCGTCGGATTCGCCCGCGAATGGCGCCCGGAGGCGATCCTGCACCTGGCGACCGCCATCCCCCACGACCTCGAGCCGCGCCGGGCGGTCGAGCAGTTCGCGCCGACCAACCGCCTGCGCACGGAGGGCACGCGGAACCTGATCGCGGCCGCGGACGCCGCCGGGGACGCCTGGCTGATCGCCGAGAGCATCGCCTTCATGAGCGCTCCCGGTTCCGGGCCGGCCGACGAGCAGGTTCCGCTCCGGAACCGGGAGGACGACGTCCTCGCGCCGATCGTCGCCCCCGTGGCGGAGCTCGAGCGGCTGACCCTCGATGCCGGCGGCACCGTCCTCCGCTTCGGCCAGCTCTACGGGCCCGACACCGCGTTCGCGCGCGACGGCGGTATCGGTGCGATGGCCGCCGCCGGGCGGATGCCGGTCCTGACCCGGCACGGTCGCTCCTCGGTCTTCTCGATGCTCCACACCGGCGACGCCGCGACCGCGATCGCGGCGACCCTGCGAACCGGGGCGCGGGGGATCTTCAACGTCGTCGACGACGACCCGGCCGAGGTCGCCGAGTGGCTGCCCGTCCTCGCCGACGCGCTCGGCGGCCGCACGCCGCGGCGGCTGCCCGCCTGGCTCGCCCGCCCGCTGGTCGGCGCCTACGGGGTCGCCTACATGTGCGAGCTGCGGGGAGCGTCGAACGCGAAGGCCAGGCGGGAGCTCGGCTGGGAGCCGTCGATCGCCTCCTGGCGGGAGGGCTTCCGGGCGCTCTGAGCCCCGGGCCCCGCGGCGGCGCCTCAGAGCGCCGCGATCCCGTCGCCGATCAGCTTCGCGCCGATCACCAGCAGCACCGCGATCATGATCGCGGCGTTGTGCTCGGCCATGAACCGGCGGATCGCCTCGAGCGGCCGGTCCGCCCGCTCCCCCGCCGCGAGCCGGAAGAGGACCGCCCCGACGACGCTCACCGACCCGATCGCGGTGAAGGCGGCGACGGCGATGACCTCGTCGCCGGAGTCCAGCCCGCTGTCGGCGATCGTCGCGGCGGCGGCGAGGGTGAGCGCGAGGTTCTTCGGGTTCGCCGCCGAGAGCGCCGCCCCGAGCAGCGCGGCGCGTGCCGGCGAGGCCTGGTCGATGCTCGCCATCCAGGCCGGCTGCTCCGCCTGCTCGCCGGGCCTCGGCCGCCCCCTCCACTGCTTGGCAGCCAGGCCCGCGAACAGGACTCCGAGCGCGATCTTCAGCCAGCCGAGGCCGTCGTCCCCGCCGGAGCCGCTGCCGCCCCCGGCGACGACGATGACGATCGCGCTGACCGCGAGCAGACCCGCGACCCAGCCGCCGGCGAAGGCCACCCCGGCCGTGCGCGCCCGCGGCGAGCCGAGGATGAGGACGACGCCGACGATCGGGATCGGGCTCAGCGCGACCGCAAGAGCCGCCGGAAGCAGATCACCGATGACGCCGTTCACCGCGTCGGATCCTCCCCGGTCCGGTGGACGGCTTCCCCCGATGAGTGGGCGATGTAGGGCTCGAACCTACGACCTTGAGATTAAGAGTCTCCTGCTCTACCAACTGAGCTAATCGCCCGGGTCGCGGATGGTAGCGAGAGCGACCCAACCGGTGGAACCCGGAGGTGCCGCGCCCGCTGGCCCGATCAGCCGCCGGGCAGGGCCGGCTGGGTCCCGCCGAGACCGCCCAGCGGGTTCTGGAGCTGGCTCTGATCGGGGGCGCTCTGCTTGACCGCCTTCGCGATCGCCTCACCCTGGGCCTTCGCCTGCTTGACCTGCTGTTTCACCTGGCTCTTGGAGGTGGGATCGGGAGCCTCCTTCAGCGCATTCTTGGTCGCCTCGTCGCCCGCCTCGTTCTCGCCGGCGTAATAGGCGTAGGTGGCCAGCTGCAGGTAGCTGCCGAAGCTGGGGCGCGCCTCGGCGACGATCCGGGACGCCTCGAAAGCGCCCTCGATGTCCTGCTGCACGCGCGCCGGATCGGTGCCGGCGAGCGCCGTGTAGGCCTGGAGCATCAGCGAGGCGACGCCGTCGTCCGGCTGCTTGGGCTTCGTCTTCAGGTAGCGCTCCCAGGCGTCGGTCGCATCGCGGTACTGAGCCAGCGTCTCCTCGGTGAAGGTGATCCGGCCCTGAGCGTCCTGCTCGGTGGCCGACTGACCGGCGAGGAAGTGCGTCCTCGCGAGCTGGATCAGCGCCTTCTCGTCCTTCGGATCGGCCTGCAGAGCGTCCTCGGCGCGCTGGATCTGAGCGTCGTACTGAGGCGTCGAGGATCCGTCGCCCCCGAGCCCGAGCGCGTCGAAGATCCCGCCCTGGGTGCCGCCCCCGATGCCGAAGCCGACCAGCGCGATCGCCATCAGGAACGCCAGCAGGACGTAGATGACCTGGATCAGGCGCTTGCGCTTGCCGCCGAGTTCGAAGAGCATGGCGAGAGCCTAGCCGGTCGATTCTGCCGGCGGTTCAGCCGGGGCGAGGTCCCGTTCGTCGCTCTGCCGCGGCCTCCCGAGCACCCTCGCGACGACCAGGCTGAACTCGAAGAGCAGGATCAGGGGCAGCATCGAGATCAGCATCGTGATCGGGTCGGTGCCGGGCAGGAGCATCGCGAGGACGGCGATGATCAGGATCGCGTAACGGCGGTTCTTCGCGAGCTGGTCGGGCGTGACGATCCCGAGCCGGGTGACCGCGAGGATCCCGATCGGGATCTGGAAGAGGATGCCGACGGAGATCAGCGACAGCGAGAAGAAGCTGTAGTACTCCCGCGCCCTGATCTGGATGTTGAACTGGTCGTCGTTGAAGTTGAGGAGGAACTTGATCGCGGCGGGGACGACGACGAAGTAGGCGAAGACCACGCCGGCGATGAAGAGCAGCGGGACCATCAGCAGGACCGGGAAGATCACCTTCCGCTCGCCGGGCGTCAGCGCCGGGAGGATGAAGGCGTAGGCCTGGTAGAGCAGGATCGGGAGCGTCAGCAGGACGGCGCTGTAGAGGACCAGCGTCAGCGTCGTCATGAACGGCTCCGAGGGCGAGAAGGTCAGCGGCTCGACGTCGTCGGGCAGCGGCCCGTTCGCGATGTCGAGCAGCAGGTGGTTCTGCCAGAAGCAGAAGACCGAGGCGATCACCAGGGCCACCGCGCAGATGATCAGCCGGCTGCGGAGCTCGTCGAGATGCTCGACGAGCGTCATCCGGTCGTCGAAGCTCGCTGCCTTGATCTTCGCCACGATTCAGCTCGCCTCCCGGTCGGCGTCGGCCACCGGGAAGGTCAGGAGGGCGTTCGTTCGGCGTTCTCTTCGGATGCGGCGGTGTCCTCGTCGACGGTCTCGGCGTCCTCGACCTCGTCGGCGACGCCGTTGTCGATGGTCGGCGGGATCTCCTCGTCGTCGTCCTCCTCGTCGTCGTCCTCGCGGTCCTCGCCGCTGACCGAGGACTTGAATTCGCGGAGGCCGTCGCCGAGCGAGCGCCCGAGCTCCGGTAGGCGCTTGGGTCCGAAGATGATCAGCGCGATGATCGCGACGATCGCCAGTTCGAGGGGGCCGATGTTCGGCATCGACAGACGATCCTAGCGCGATGCGCGCCCCGGCTCGCGAGTTGGCGACCGCCGCTGGGCGGTGCTCACCAGATCCGGAAGCGCTTCTTCTTCGCCTTCGAGACGTTCTGTGACTTGTCGGTGACGCGGAGCTCGACCAGATAGCGGCCGCGCTTCGGCTTGAAGTGGGGCTTGCGCTTGCCGATGCGGGCGCGGTTGTAGCCGACGTAGGCCTTGTAGGTCGCGTAGCCGGCGTACCGCTTCTTGCCCTTGCGGCTGAGGCGGTAGTACTCGACGTCGAGCTTGCCCGCCTCGTCGAGCGAGTAGCGCAGCGGCGAGCCGCTGGGGCCGAACTTGCGGGCGAGCGAGAGCTTGCGCATCTTCGGCGCCTTCAGGTCGACGTTGCTCTTCGGGACCGGATCGGGCTCGGACTCGGGATCGCCGGGCGTGTTCGAGACCACGACCGTCCCCCGCACCAGCGAGTGGATCTTGCACTGGAAGTGGTAGATGCCGGGCTGATCGAAGGTGAGCTGGTAGTTGTCGCCGATGTTGTGGGTCGGCAGCGACCCGGGGTCGGAGTCCCACTGGCTCGCGTTCGGCGGCTGGCCGGTGATCGAATGCATCGTGTCGGGGCCCGTCCAGTACCAGGTGACGTGCTCGCCGAGGTCGAGGTCGACCTGGTCGTCGGACCACTGATAGTCGCTGATCGAGATCCTGCGGTTCGCCGCGTCGGCGGGCGCCGCGAAGAGGAGCAGCGCCGCCAGCAGCACCAGTCCTATCGCGGTGCGCTTCATTCGACTATGTACCAGCCACTCATCCCCTGGACGATGTGGCTCCAGACGTGGCAGTGGTAGAGCCAGCGGCCGGGGTTGTCCTCGGTGAAGCGGGCGGTCGTGACGTCTCCGGGGCCGAGCGTGACGTTGTCGATCGTCGGCCCGCCGACGGGCGGGACCCAGCGGTGGCCGTGGATGTGGAACGTGTGGAAGTAGTCGTCGACCGCGTAGACGTGGAAGGCGACGTCGTCGCCGACGTTCGCCTTGAGGTTGGGCGTGTTGCCGGTGTAGGCGCGGCCGTTGATGCAGTAGAAGGGCTGGTTCAGCCCGGTCGCCGCCGGCTGGAACGAGTGGAAGGCGACGAAGAACTCCTTGTCGGGCCGGGGCTTGTTCGGATCGCGGACGATGATCGGCCCGAACAGGCCCTTGTAGACCGGCAGGGGCTCGCTCGGCCCGTGGTCGTGATACCACCAGACGCCCTCGGCGCTCGGCACCGCCTCCCAGATGTAGGTGACCTCGTCTCCCTTCTGGACGAACCCGCCGGGATCGGTGTACTTGCCCTTGTAGGCGCCGTCCATGTCGACCGAGTACTGCAGGCCGTGCGGGTGCATCGTCACCGGGGTGTCGAGCTTGCTGCGGAAATGGACGGTGACGGTCTCGCCGACGTTGGCCTCGAGCAGCGGCCCGGGCACGGTCGCCTTGCCGAGCGGCTGGGCGAAGTTGGCGGAGTAGAGGCGGTAGCCCCAGGCCTTGAAGGTCGTCTTCCCCTTGACCTGGACGCCCATCATCTGGTCGCGGCCCTTGGGAACGATGTCCCACTTCATCTGCTCGGCCTGGATCCAGTACTCGTTGGTGGCCGTGGCCTTCGCGAGGACGGCCTGACCAGGGGCGGTGCCGCCGTTGGCGCGCGCGGCGGCGACCTTCGGCGGCACCTCCAGCCCCTCGTTGAGGGTCTCGACCGAGACCTCCTCGTTGGTGCTGAAGCGCTTGCCGCCGAGCGTGCACAGCAGGAGCCCTCCCGCCGCCTCGGCGACGAAGGTTCGCCTACCGATCGGGGGGAGGCTCATGCGCGCAGGGCTCCAGCAGCGTCTACTTCTTGACCTTGACGGTCGTGTTCATGACCGTCGGGTGGATCGTGCAGGTGAACTTGTAGGTCCCCGGCTTGTTGAACGTCGGCTTGAAGTTGATGCCGATCGATCCGCTCGCGGACTTGTTGCACTTCGTGATCTTGCCCTTGGCGCAGGGCTTCTTCGTCTTCTTGACGCCCTTCGGGCCCTTCTTCATCGTCACGTTGTGCGTGTTCAGGTTGGTCTTGTCCCACTTGAACGCGATCTTCGTGTTCTTCTTGACCGTGATCTTGGTCGGCGCGAAGTAGTCGTCGACGACCTTGACCTTCTTGGTCTTGCCGGCGATGCCGGCGGCCGGCATCGCCAGGGACAGGGCCGCGATCAGGGCAGCGGCGACCGTGAATGTGCGCTTCATCTCTCTGCTTTCTTCCTTCGCCCTACGGGCAGTCGGGGCCGGGCGTGATGTCGACCGGCTCGTAGTTCTTGAATGCCGGATGCGGGTGCTGCGTCCACGAGCACTCCTGGTTCTCCGGCGGATCGGTTGTGACGTAGGGAACCAGCTGGTTGAACACCATGTTGTTGTTCCCGAGGCTGCCCCCCGTCGCCCCCGGATTCGGCTGACTTCCGTCCGGCACTGGGCACGGCGGGTACAGCTGGGCAATTGTGGCGCTGGCATCCGTGGTAGGTGCGAACGTCGAACTGTTGTTACCGGAGAAGCAGTTGTTGCCACCCGATCCGTCAATCCAGAAGTCGTAGTTGCCGTTGGTGTCGGTCCCGTTCTTGCCCATGGCGTTGTTCAGCACCTGGTTGTTCTGGCTGGTGGCATCATCGCCGTCATTGAACGGATCGGAGAACTCGGCAAGGCCCCACATGAAGTTGCCGAAGATCTGGTTGTCCTTGACTGTCCAGCCGTCGGAGCCGAACAGAGCGACACCGATGCCGGTCGGGTACTGCAACGTGAGATCACCGATTTGGCCGAGGCCGTTCGAAACGGTCTTCACCGGTGACGCGTCCAGGAAGTAGTTGAAGTTGTTCCAGAAGATGTTGTTGTTCTTCAGGACGCTGTCGCCGGTCGGCTCGAACGGCTCGGAATCGAGCGTGTTCGGCACGACGCCGACACCGTTGTTGTAGAAGTTCGAGTTCTTGATGACCATGTACTTCGAGTTCGTGCCGGAGTAGCCGAGCACGTTCTCGTAGCTCTCGAGCTTGTTGAGGATGGTCTTCTCGGGGTTGTCCTGGAACGGGGTCGCGCCGACGTAGTAGGCGGAGTCGCCGTGGCCCCAGCCCTCGGACTTGACGAACGACCCGCCGACGCAGCCGAACGTGAAGAGCCCGTAGCTGCGGTTGAACGAGACCGCCATGTTCTTGCCGACCGGGTTCTTGCAGGTGTTCTTGTTGTCGTCGGTGTTGGTGTCCCGCCAGAAGACGCCGTTGGTGGCGAAGTTACGGACCCACATGTTCTCGACCGTGACGTTCTTGGCGTCGTCGATCTCGATGCCGTTGTTGGCGATGCCGAGGCCGCCGGGGAGCTGGGCGTTCTTGCCCTCGAGGATCGTCTTCCTCGGGTTCTTCTTGTTGGTGCCCATGATCGTCAGGCCGTTGTACTTCTTGCCGTCGACGACGACGCCCTCGACGTACTTGCCCGGCTTGACCTTGACCGTCTTGATCTTCTTGTCCTTGCCGGCCTTCTTGACCGCCTTCTGGATCTTGTTGTACTTGCAGCCGTGCTTGCAGACGGTGACTGAAGTTTTCTTGTGCTTGTTGCCCTTGCCGGCGACGGCGGAAGCGGGCACTGCGAGCATCGCGACTGCGAGAAGCGCGGCGGCGATACGGACTGCAAGACGACGGTTCATCAGCTCTCCTGTTTGGGTCAATTCCGGCGACCGCCTGAAGGCCGCCATGGACATCAACAAACGACGATCCCCAAAGTCGCGGTCCGATGCTAACCGATCCTTTCCGAGCGTGAGCCGGTTCGCCTCACCCGGTCCGGGTGATCGCCCGCCGGGGCTACTCGTCGAAGTACTCGGGGTGCTGATCGCGCAGCCGCGGGATCTCGCGCAGGACCATCCGCAGGTGGTGGCGCATGGCCGATTCCGCCGCATCCGCCTCGTGGCGCTCGACCGCGCCCAGCACCTGCTCGTGCTCGGCGACCATCTCCTCGAGGTAGCTCGGCGCCGGCAGGCTGAGCCGACGGACGCGGTTGAGATGGGGCTTGATCCGCTGCCCGAGGGTCCAGACCGCCGTGTGACCGCTGAGGTCGCAGAGGGCGTGGTGGAAGTCGTCGTCGAGGACGTAGAAGGCGTCGTGATCGCCGGTTCGGACGGCGCGGTGCTGGTTGCGGACGATCGCCTCGAGCTCGCCGATGTCCTCCTCGGTCGCCAGCTCGGCCGCCTTGCGGACGGCGGCGCACTCGAGCGCCTCGCGGACGAACTGGGCGTCGGTCACGGCGCGGGGGCTGATCGGCGCGACGAACGTGCCGAGCTGGGCGACGATCTCGACGAGCCCCTCCTCGCGGAGGCGGGCGAGCGCCTCCCGCACCGGGGTGCGGCTGACGCCGAGCCAGGCGGCCAGCTCGTTCTCGGAGAGCTGGCGCCCCGGCTCGAACTCGGAGCGGACGATCGCGTCGAGGATCGCGCCGTAGGCGTGGATCCGGGCGAGCGTGCCCTGGCGCCGGCGGGCGGTGTTCAGCTTGACGATGTTGCCCTCGGGGACGGCGTCGGCCATGCCCGGAGCTTAGCCGCGGCGGTGATCGCCGCCCGCCGCTACTTGTCGAAGTTGAGGTAGTAGCGGCTCGCGGTGGGCTCTTCCTGGCCCTGGTACTTGCTGCCGGTCTCCTCGGAGCCGTATGCGTGCTCGACCGGGCTGTCCATCCGCATGAACGAGATCTGGCCGATCGGCATGCCGTGGTAGATCGTGATCGGGAGGTTGGCGACGTTCGAGAGCTCGAGGGTGAGGTTGCCCGCGAACCCGGCATCGACGAACCCGGCCGTCGAGTGGATCAGCAGCCCGAGACGGCCGAGCGAGCTCTTGCCCTCGAGGCGGGCGACGATGTCGTCGGGCAGGCGGACGCGCTCGAGGGTCTGCCCCAGCACGAACTCGCCCGGATGGAGGATGAACGGCTCGTTCTCGGGCACCTCGACGAGCTCGGTCAGGTCGTCCATCTTCTTGCGCACGTCGATGTAGGGGTGGCGGGCGTTGTGGAACACCCGGAACCGGCGATCGACGCGCATGTCGACGCTCGACGGCTGGATCAGCCCGGGGTCGAATGGATCGAATGCGATCCGGCCGGAGTCGA
>JAGQUO010000066.1 GCA_020438445.1 Solirubrobacterales bacterium | reverse complement strand
AGGAGGCGGGTGGAGGATGCGCGGTCTGCGGCTACGACCGCACCGTCGTGAACCTGCATTTTCACCACGTCGACCCGGCGACCAAGAGCTTCGCCCTGACCACCGCACGCGGAAAGTCACTCGAGTCCATGCGCGCCGAGGCCACGAAGTGCGTACTCGTCTGTGCCAACTGCCACGGCGAGATCGAGGCGGGCCTGATTGCCTCGCCTCCTCCGCAGGCGAAATGGGGCGAGGAGTGGGTGGCCGTGGAGCCCGCGCTGGTCGGTCGGGAGCCAGACATTCCGGCGCCGTGCCAACTCGCGATCGACTTCCCGGCGGAGGTCGCGGCTCAGACCGGGGCGTTCCAGCGCTGGATGACGCGGTAGTCGTGCTCCCAGCCGAGGCGGCTGAGGGTCGCGGTGCCGAGGCCGAAGAGACGACCGTCGGCGGGCGGTAGGTCGAGCCAGCGGGCAGTGAGGACGCGGAGGACGTGGCCGTGTGCGAAGACGGCGACGGTCGTGCCTCCCGGAATCCCCTCCTCCATGGTGAGGAGCTCGGCGATGACCCGGTCGGCGCGGGCGCCGACCTGCTCGGGCGACTCGCCGCCGGGGCAGCCGTCGCGCCAGAGCAGCCATTCGGGGCGGTCGGCGTGGATGTCGGCGCTCGTCCTCCCCTCGTACTCGCCGTAGTCCCATTCGAGCAGGTCGTCGCGGAGCTCGGCGCGATCGCCGAGGCCGGCGAGCTCGCAGGTCTCGCGGGCGCGGGAGAGGGGGCTGCAGAGGACGCGGTCGAAGCGGACGGCGCGGAGGGGCTCGCGGAGGGCGCGCGCCTCGCGCTCGCCCTCGGCCGTGAGCGGGAGGTCGGTGCGGCCGGTGTGGCGCAGCGTCCGGCTCCACTCGGTCTCGCCGTGGCGGGCGAGCCAGACGACGGGCCGGCCGGGGCCGGAGGTGCCGGAGGGGGGCCGGAGCGTCGCCGTCAAGAGAGGTCCGCCACGCCCGACTCGGGGGAGGAGGCCTGGGCGTGGAGACGGGTCGGGATCCGGCCGGCGTGGCGCGCGGCCCACCCCGCCTCGACGGCGCTCCTCATCGCCGCCGCCATCCGCGCCGGGTCGGCGGCGCGGGAGACGGCGCTGGCCAGCAGCACGCCGTCGCAGCCGAGCTCCATCGCCAGGGCGGCGTCGGAGGCGGTGCCGATGCCGGCGTCGAGGATCACGGGCACCTCGGCAGCCTCGACGATGATCCGGATGTTGTAGGGATTGCGGATGCCCGCGCCGGAGCCGATCGGCGACCCGAGCGGCATCACGGCGGCGCAGCCGACCGATTCGAGCCGGCGTGCGAGAACCGGATCGTCGGTCGTGTAGGGGAGGACGGTGAAGCCCTCGTCGACGAGCTCCTCGGCGGCCGTCACCGCGCTCGCGCCGGGGCGGGTGGACTCGCCGCCCACGTCGAGGAGGTCCGCTCCCTGCTCGCGCAGCAGGCGAGCGTGAGCGATGGCGGCGTCGCAGTCGAGGAACCGCCCGCCGTCGGAGAACGAATCGGGCGTGACGTTGACGATTCCCATGATCTCGGTCACGCCGCCATTATCGGCGAGCGGTGGCGACGGCGACGTCCGCTCCGGTTCAGGCTCCGGTCAGCTCGAGCACCCGCAGCCGCACATCGCACTCGGTGCCGATCGCCCCGCAGGTCGTCCCGGCCTAGGCCGGATCGTCGCCGCGCATCTCCGTCGTGCCGCCGGCGAACCCGGGGCGCGGAGGCGGCGTGATCGAGCGCGGCTTGTCGCGCTCCGACTCGCGGCGCTCGTCTTCCTTCTCGTCGGCGGCCGGCTCGGAGCCGCCCTCGTCGTCGGCCGACCCGAAGACCTCCTCCTCGCTGGCTCCGTCGAGCAGCGCGATGAACTCCTTGGAGTCGATCGTCTCGCGCTCGAGCAGGATCTTGGTCAGCGACTCGAGCTCGTCGCGGCGCTCGTTGAGGATGTCCTTCGCGGTCTGGTGCGCCTCCTCGACCACGCGGCGGATCTCGTCGTCGATCTCGCGGGCGATCTCGTCGGAGTAGTCGGGCTCGGAGGAGAACTCGCGACCCAGGAACGGCTGTCCGCGGTCGTGCCCGAAGACGCGCGGGCCGAGGCGCTCCGACATCCCGTAGCGCATCACCATCTGCTTGGCGGTCTGCGTCACCTTCTCGAGGTCGTTCGACGCGCCGGTCGTGATCTCGCTGAAGACGATCTCCTCGGCGGCGCGGCCGCCCAGGGTCATCGCCATCGTGTCGGCGAGCTCGGCGCGAGTGGTCAGGAACTTGTCCTCGGTCGGCAGCGAGATCGTGTAGCCGAGCGCCTGACCGCGGCTGATGATCGAGACCTTGTGGACCGGATCGCAGTTCGGCAGCAGGTGGCCGACGATCGCGTGGCCGAGCTCGTGGTAGGCGGTGATCAGGCGTTCCTTCTCGCTCATCACCCGCGACTTCTTCTCGGGGCCGGCGATCACCCTCATGATCCCCTCCTCGAGCTCGACCATGGTGATCTCGCGGTTGCCCTTGCGGGCCGTCAGCAGTGCCGACTCGTTGATCAGGTTCGCCAGGTCGGCGCCGGTGAACCCGGGCGTCTGGCCGGCGAGCACGTCGAGGTCGATGTCGGCGGCCAGCGGCTTGCCGCGCGTGTGCACCTCGAGGATCTTCTTCCGGCCCTTCCGGTCGGGACGGTCGACCACGATCTGGCGGTCGAAGCGGCCGGGCCGGAGCAGCGCCGGGTCGAGGATGTCGGGCCGGTTGGTCGCGGCGATCAGGATGATGTTGTCGGTCATCGTGAACCCGTCCATCTCGACGAGGAGCTGGTTCAGGGTCTGCTCGCGCTCGTCGTGACCGCCGCCCATGCCGGCGCCGCGGTGGCGTCCGACGGCGTCGATCTCGTCCATGAAGATGATGCAGGGCGAGTTCTGCTTCGCCTGCTCGAACAGGTCGCGGACGCGGCTGGCGCCGACGCCGACGAACATCTCGACGAAGTCGGAGCCCGAGATCGAGAAGAACGGCACGCCCGCCTCCCCGGCGACGGCGCGGGCCAGCAGGGTCTTGCCGGTTCCCGGAGGCCCGTAGAGGAGGACCCCCTTCGGGATCCGTGCGCCCAGCGACTGGAACTTCTTCGGGTTCTCGAGGAACTCCTTGATCTCGTGCAGCTCCTGGACGGCCTCGTCGGCCCCGGCGACGTCGCGGAAGGTGATCTTCGGGGCGTCGACCGACATCCGCTTCGCCCGCGACTTGCCGAAGTTCATGACCCGCGAGCCGCCGCCCTGCATCTGGTTCATCAGGAAGATCCAGAACGCGAAGATCAGGACGAACGGGAGGATGTAGGTGAGCAGCGAGAGGATCGACGAGCCGCCCTTGCCCTGGACCGTGGTGCTGATGTCCTGGCGCTCGAGCGTGTTGACGAGCTGCTCCTCGGTGTTGTCCGGGTAGCCGGTCGAGTACTCGGTGCCGTCCTCCTCGGTGACGTTGATCGTGTTGTCGTTCGTCTTGATCTCGACCGACTTGATCTGCTGCGCCGTCTGGTCGTTGTTGATCTGGGCGATGAAGTCCGAGTAGGTGGGATCGCTGTCCTGCTGCGGCGGCGAGATGATCCGCTGCGCGAAGAAGGCGAGAACGATCACGATCAGGATCGGCACGAGGGCGCCGCTGCGCGAGATCCGCTTCATCGCTTCTGTCCTTCGGGTGCAATCCGCATGGGAATGGGGGCTCAGTCGAGGCTCAGCCGAACGTTGAGCGTACCAGGGAGGTGACTCCGCTCCGCCCGCTTTGCCGCGGCGGCAACAAAGCGTCCGGATCCCGGCTCAGCCCTGATCCAGGACGGCGACGTAGTCGAGATTGCGGTGACGCTGGCCGTGGTCGAGGCCGTAGCCGATCGCGAACCGGTTCGGGATCTCGAAGCCGACGTAGCGGATCGGCGTGTCGACCCTCCGGCGCTCGGGCTTGGTGAGCAGGGCACAGACCTCCAGCGAGGCCGGATCGCGGGCGTTCAGGTTCCGGGTCAGGTACTGCAGGGTCAGGCCCGAGTCGACGATGTCCTCGACCACGAGGACGTCGCGCCCGCTGATCGAGGTGTCGAGGTCCTTGAGGATCCGGACGACGCCGGAGGAGTCGGTCTCCGAGCCGTAGCTCGACACCGCCATCAGGTCGATCTCGCACGGCACCGTCAGCTCGCGCATCAGGTCGGCCATGAAGATCAGTGCGCCCTTGAGGACGCCGATCATGACCAGGTCACGCCCCGCGTAGTCGGCGCTGATCTCGGCGCCGAGCTCGGTCACCCGCTCGTGCAGGCGTGCCGAGTCGATCAGGGTCTCGCCGATCCGGCTGCCGCCGCTGCTCGCAGATGGATCGCCCATCGCGGCCGAGTGTATTCAGGGCTGCCGGCCGACGGCGCGCGCCGTGATCACGGCGACCTCCGTCGACTTCTCGAGCAGGCGGAACTCGTCGCCGACCGCAACGCCGGCCACCCAGGCGACCCGGTCGCCGACGGTGACGACGGGGATCCGCGACCGGACCGAGCGCGGTACGCCCTGATCGGTGAAGAGGTCCTGGAGCGTCTTCGTGCCCCCGAGCCCGAGCGGGCGCATCCGGTCACCGGCTCGCCAGGCCCGGATCTCGACCTCGCCGCCGATCGCGCCGGCGTCCAGGGTCGCGAGGCCGGGGCCGGAGGGGTCCACGGGTCCCTCGCGGAGCTCGGCCCGGACCTCCCAGTCGCCGAACCGGGCGACCCCCGGGACGGTCATCCGCACCGGGGCCGGAGCCGGGTCCGCCGCCCGGCCGAACCCGACCGAGCCGGCCTCGCAAACCGCGCTGAGGCCGCCGCCGAGCTCGACCTCACCGCCCTCGGGACGGCTCGCCAGTGCCAGGATCCGGGAGGCGTGACCGCGGTTGAGCGCGACCCTGCGCCCGGCGGCGCGCTCGGCGAGCTCGCGCAGGACCAGGCGGCGCAACCCCGGCCCCATGCGCTCGAGCTCGGCGGCGCCGATGGTGCTCGTGCCCGCGCCGATCCCGGCCGCCGCGAGCGCCTCGTCCACGACCGCCGAAAGGAGCTCGGCCTCCTCGTGCAGCTCGGCATGGGTCGCGGCGATGTTGCGCTCGGCCTCCGGACCGATCTCGGCGAGGCGGGGCAGGATCTCGTTGCGGATCCGGTTCCTCGCGTACCGGGGGCTCGCGTTCGAGGGATCGTCGACGAACGGCAACGCCGCCTCGAGCGCCACGGCCCGGGTCTCCTCGCGCGAGATCGAATGCAGCGGCCGGACGACGTCGCCGCTGCGCGCGGGCAGGCCGAGCAGCGGCCGGGTGCCGGGTGAGACCGCGAGCCGGTAGAGGAAGGTCTCAGCGACGTCGGTCCGGGTGTGGCCGGTTGCGATCCATTCGTATCCGAGCTTCGCGCGCAGCGCCTCGGCGGCCGCGTAGCGCGCCTCGCGAGCCCGTGCCTGGAGGTTGCCGCGGCCGAGCTGGGGACGGTCGACGTGGAGGTCGATCCGGAGCTTCGCGCACAGCTCCCGGGCCGCCCGCTCGTCGTTGCCGGAGTCGTCTCGGAGCCCGTAGTTGAGATGGACGGCCGAGATCGACTCGGGGCCGCAGAGCGCGACGAGCGCCGCCGCGGCGCAGGCGGAGTCGGGCCCGCCGGAGATCAGGACGACGCCCGCGGACCGACGGCCGATCAGACCGCCGGCCTCGACCGCGTCGGCCAGCGCCTCGATGGCCGGCGAGCTCTGCACGGGCGCAGAATACGAACGGCCACGGCGGGAACCGCTCATCGCGTGCGCACGTTCGCCGCCGTCGCGACGTAGAGCTCGGTCGGCCCGGGGACGCCCTTCAACGTCACCTCGCCGATCGGCTCGAGATCGAGGTAGCCGGAGTCCGCGGCTGCTTCGGCGACCGGCCGGGTCACCAGCACCTCACCCGCCAGCGCCCGCGTGACGACGCGATGGGCGAGGTTGACGTCGCTTCCGAAGTAGTCGCCGTCGCGGTAGACGGCGCCGCCGCAGTGGATGGCGACCCGCGGGCGCGGGCGCTCGTCGAAGAGCGTCAGGAACCCGACCGCCCACTCGCTCAGCATCCGCGGCTCCGAGGAGACGATCATCACCTCGTCGCCGATCGTCTTGACGATCGTGGCGTCCGCCGGGAGGGTCGCCTCGACGGTCTCGACGAAGCGCTCGACGAGGTCGAGGGCCTCCTCGTCCCCCTCCTCCTCGGTGAAGCGCGTGAACCCGGTGAGGTCGACGAAGCAGAAGGCCATCGTCACCCGGTCGGGATGGCTCCGGGTCAGGGGCAGGTCCGCCTCCATGTGACCGACGACGTCCTGCTCCATGTAGAAGCGCAGGTAACGGCCATGGATGTACTCGAGGACCGGTGCCACGGTCGGCAGCAGCTCCGAGGCCATCCGCTCCATGTTCGCCGCCATCTCGAGCGGGGGCACCCCGTCCCGGATCATCGGCTCGTGGACGAAAAGGTGGAAGAGCCGGACCTCGGCCTCGGCGATCCGGCGACCGGCCTGGGCGTAGACGCGGACGAGCTGGAGCAGGGCGATCAGCGGGAAGCCGTTTCGCAGGGCGCCGGCCAGCCGCTGGAGGGCGGCGATGTCCTCGTCGCTGATCCGATCGTTGAGGGCCATCGGCGTCCCCAGCAGCGCCATCACCCGTTCGATCAGATCCTCCTCGAGGCCGACGATCGCCGCCGCCTCCGCCCGCGAGTGGATGCGGTCCGGAGCCGGCAGCAGCTCCTCGACCGATCCGGTCGCCAGCCGGCCGTCCGCGACCGCCTTCCTGATCTCGGCGAGCGAATGGCCGCGCTCGCGCATCCGCCGGACGAGGCGGGCCTGTGAGGCTGCGGCGGAGGTCCACTCTCCCCGCTCGACGGCGACGATCCGCTGGGCGGCCCAGCGCTTCAGGGTCGACGCCGACACCCCGGAGCGCCGCGCCGCTTCGCTGATCGAGATCGGCTCGTCCGTCGCCATTCCGGGAAACCTTTACCAGCCGGGCCCTCCGGGGAGCGGACGCACGGCACGCTTCGCCTCAGATGAACGCCGAGCCGCGCTTGACGAGGTTCTCGTAGAGCTTCTGCTGGATCGTCTCGCGGACCTGCTCGGAGATCTCGAAGACGAGCTGGCGGTCGTCGGCGGCATCGGGGCCGAGATGGCCGACGTCGATCGGCTCGCAGAACTCGATCCTCCACTTCGAGGGCAGCGGAATCAGGCCCAGGAGCCCGAGCCACGGGAACGTCGGCGTGATCGGTGCGTAGGGCGCGCCGATCGCGCGCGCGAGCAGCGAGCTGTCGGCGATCTTCGGATAGATCTCCTCGGAGCCGACGACCGCGATCGGAACGATCGGCGAGCGGGTCCGGAGTGCCACCTCGACGAAGCCGCCGCGGCCGAAGCGCTGCAGCCGGTACCGATCCGCGAACGGCTTTCCCGTGCCTTTGACCCCCTCCGGGAAGACCATCATCAGCCCGTCGTCCTCGAGGATCCTGGTTGCGTTGTGGGGGCTCGCCGGCACCCCGCCGACCTTGCGCATGAACGCCGAGAGGAAGGGCAGCGAGAAGGCCCAGTCGAGGACCATGAACCGGGGCCAGCGCGGCAGCGGGTGCTCCTTCATGATCGCGCCGGTGATCATCGACGCGTCGAACGGGAAGAGCGCGCCGGCGTGGTTGGCGACCAGCATCGCGCGACCGTGCGCGGGCACGTTCCCGGCCCCCTCGGCCTCGACCCGCCACCACTGGTCGTAGAGCAGCTCGAAGAAGGGATATGCCGCCTCGGCGAACTCTTCGTCGAAGCCCCACTCGTCTTCGTGGTACTCGCCCCGGAGCCGCCTGGCCATCCGCTCGATCGCGTCACGGAGCGACTTCGGGAGATCGGCCGAAGCGGCCTCGGCCGCGGTCACCGGGTCGGCGCCGCCGTCGACTGCGGACCTGACGCTGCGCAGGAAGCGGACCCCGATCTCCGGGATCGAGGCCGACTCGGCCGCGGCGCTCATCTCACAGTCCCCGCGAGCCGGTCGAGGACCGACCCGATCCCGGGCATCGAGACCAACCGCATTCCGTGGTCGGCCGCCGCGAAGTCCCTGATCGCTCCGACGGCGTCGAACTTCGGCTCGTAGCCGAGCTCCTCGCGGAGCCGGCGGTTGTCGACGCCGCGGCCGTAGCGGAGCAGGCGCACCGCATCCCCGTACAGGCTGCCGGCTCCGAGCCGGTCGCCCAGCTGCGCCAGGGCCGGGCCGAAGAGCGGGTGCGGGAGCGGCATCTGCGGGCGGTCGATCAGCCGCAGCGCCCGCGACAGCGAGATCGATCCGCTCGGGGCCACGTTGACGGGACCGCGGATCGGTGCCAGGGTCGCGGCCAGCAGCGCCCCGGTCGCGTCCTCGGCGTGAAGGAGCTGCAGGCGCGGGTCGAAGCCGAGCTGCGTCGGCACGACCGGCAGCGAGAGGTAGCGGGCGATCGGCGCGTCGAGGCCGGGGCCGATCTCCGGCTGGTAGCGGAGCATGCAGCAGGTCAGGTGGGCGTGGCGGCGGGCGAAGTTCGAGAAGTAGCCCTCGAGCTCGCCGATGTCCCGCTGGAACCTCGTGCGCAGCGGGAAGTCCGCAGCCATCGACTCCGTGAAGAAGGACGGGCCGGTCGGCTCGCAGCCGTAGATCGCCGCCGATCCCCGGACGACCACCCGCTCGAGCGAGGGGGAGCGCTCGCATGCGGCGAGGAGCTGAAGCGTCCCGATGACGTTGACGTCGTGGAGCACCCGCTTCGGCTTTCCCGGCTCCGGATACCAGAGGATGCCCGCGTGGACCAGGGTGTCGGCCTCGGTCGCGGGCACCAGCCGCGCGAGCAGCGGACTGCGGATGTCGGCCTCGAGGAACTCCGTCCGCTCGAGCGCGGCGAGCGGCGGCGTCGTGTCGATGCCCAGGACCTGCTCGACGGCGGGCTCACGCTCGAGACGCAGCGCCAGCTCGGTGCCCCAGTGGGTTCCGATGCCGGCGATCAGTATCCGGCGACCGGAGGCCATTTAGTCCCGCGGATCCCCTTGTTCATCGGGTTCCAAGGGAGAAGTCTCTACCTCAGCCTGAGACTCAGTGTTAGGCTTCGCGGACCCTGCGGCTCCCTCCAGCGCCCCAAGCCGGCGTTCGACCAGCTCGAGGCGCGCCTCGATCCTCCGCAGGCTCTCGGTGTCGGCGGCACGGAGCTCGCCGATCGCGTCGGCGAGCCGCGACGTGGCCGACTCGCCCCGGCGCGCGATGTCCTCACGGGCGCTGCGGCTGCGGCGGACGACGTCGTCGAGGACGCCCTGGGCGCGGTCACGGGTGCCGGTGGCCGACTCGGCCGTGGCCGCCAGGGTCCGCTCGACTGCGCTCCGCAGGGCCTCACCGACCGCTTCGGGGCCCGATCCCGGTCCTTCTCTCTCGGGTTCGCTCATCCCCGAAGCTTAGGCTCTGCGCGGTCCGGCCGGGGTGTGGCCGGGCCGGGGTCATTATCGTCGCGCGGTCGTGCCGTTCTATCTCCGGCCAAGCGCACCGACGGCAGCCGACGCCCTGATCTGCGGCGACCCGGCCCGAGCCCTGACGATCGCCCAGCACGTGATGGTCCAGCCGCGGATGAGCAACCACAATCGCGGGCTCTGGGGCTATTACGGCGAAGCGCCGTCGGGGCGGCCGCTGACCGTGCAGGCGACCGGGATCGGGGCGCCCAGCGCCGTCGCGGTGCTCGCGGAGTCCGCCGACCTCGGCGTGACCCGCGTCGTCCGGGTTGGGACCTGTGCCGCCGTCGGCCGCCGGCTCTGGAAGCTCGGCGCGGGAGTCGTCGTCTCCGCCGCCGAGACGGCCGACGGAGCGAGCCGTGCCCTCGGCGCCGACGGTGAGGCGCGGGCCGACCCCGGGCTGACCGCCGCCCTCGGCTCCGGCGGTCTGCCGGCGGCGACAGTGAGCAGCTCGGACCTCCTGCCGGGTGAAGGCGCCGCCGCGGCCGGGGCCGCACCGGGCCTGCACGATCTCCAGACGGCTGCCGTCCTCACCCTCGCGCGGCGGCTCGGGCTCACGGCCGCAGCCGCCCTCGTCGTCCGCAGCCTCGACGGGCGCCGCCTCGAGGACGAGCCGCTCGACGCCGCCCTGCTCCGCCTCGCCGACGCCGCCGTGGCGGCGCTGGAAGCGACCGCTTCGGGGCGGTCCCGACCCTAAAGCTCAACTGGAGCCTTAGGAAAGCCCCTCAGGCTTCACGCCGCGCCCGCCGCAGACGATCGACCTCGTCCTCGAGCGCCTCGACCCGGTCCGAGAGGGCGCGCACCCGGCGCGCGAGGCGCTCGACGTCGCCGGCGCTGGAGATGTCGACGGCGTTGAGGGCCGCACGCTGGGCGCCCGCCGCGCGCTCGCCGGCGCCGAGTGCCTTGCCGAGCGCCTGGCTGAAGAGCGGGTTCTCGAGCAGGCTCTGCGCGAGCTCGCCGATCGCCTGCTCGCCGCGCGAGCGGATGCCGCCCTGCTCAGCGGCCCCGTCGCTCATCTTTCGCGGCCTCCGCGGCTCATGCCTCCACGGTAGCCGATCGCCTGCTGAAAAGCGGCTTGCAGCCCCGCTCTCAGGCATGGGTGGGATACTGCCGATGGGTTCCGGGTGATGGATCAGATCCAAGAGCGGAACGACCCCTGCGGTCGTTCGATGCCGAGCGGTGGTTCTCCGTTGCATTCCGCTGCCCGGATGGATAGCTTTCTCCCTGCTCTTGGAGAGGTCGGCTTCCAGCAGGCAGGGCTGAGCGAGTCTCGCGGCAAGGGTGCACGGGAATGAGGAACCGACTGGTCATAACACTGGTGCTCGGAGCACTGCTCGCCGTACTCGCGGCCGGCGCCGTCGGCGCGCAGTCGACGGGCGTGTCCGTGGACCTGCCCGGCGGCGGCACGCTCGACCCGGGCCAGGCCCTGCCGGCCTGCTCCAACCTCCGCGACGACGACGGCGACGGAGCCGTCGACCTCGCCGACCCCGGATGCTCCAACCCTCTAGACGGGGATGAGGGTGGCGCGGCACCGCCGTCGACCACGACGACGACCCCGACCACCACTCCCTCCACGACCACCACCACTCCGTCGACGACGACCACCGACCCGACGACCTCGACCGGCGACGACGACATGCCGCCGCCCCGGGACGATCCGAACGACCTCCCCGGCAAGGATGATCCGTTCGGTGACGGCAAGGGCGACGGCGGCCGGACCTTCTCGGGCAAGAACGAGGACGGGGGCGACGGCGAATCCGGCAAGGGCTCCGACGCCTCGGGCGACCCGGACGCGATCCCGACGCCGGAGCTCCGCCGCCCCGACGGCTCGCCGACCAACTCGAACCCGACCGTGACGATCGGGAGCACCGGCGCCGCTCCGATCGGTGTTCCCAACTTCGTCATCGAGCAGTTCTCGATCCCTCCCTTCCTGCTGCCGATCTATCAGGCCTGCGGCACCCAGTACGGAGTGCCGTGGGAGGTCCTCGCCTCGATCAACCGGATCGAGACCGCCTTCGGCACCAACCTGAACGTCTCCACGGCCGGCGCGCTCGGGTGGATGCAGTTCATGCCCGCCACCTGGGAGATGTACGGGGTCGACGCCAACAACGACGGGCGCAAGGACCCCTACAACCCGGTCGACGCGATCTGCGCCGCCGCCCGCTACCTCAAGGCCGCCGGAGCCGACGACGACCTCTACCAGGCGATCTTCGCCTACAACCACGCGGACTGGTACGTCGACGAGGTCCTCCTCTACGCCAAGCAGTACGGCAACCTCCCGAGCGGCCTGGTCGACTCCCTCACCGGGCTCACCGAGGGCGCCCACTTCCCGGTCGCCGCCAAGGCCCGCTATGCGGACGACATCTCCGAGCGCGCCGCGATCAAGCGCGCCGCTCCGACGCCCGGCTCGAGCGGGAATGCGGCCGACGTGGTCAGCGACTCCCCCACCCGCCGCGGCATCGACATCTACTCGAAGGACGGAGCCCCGGTGGTCGCCGCCAACGACGGCGTCATCACCAAGATCGGCCAGAACGGGGAGCTCGGCCGCTTCATCGTCCTGCGCGACGCCTACGGGAACGAGTACACCTACGCCGGCCTCGGCAAGATCGCCAAGGCGATCCCGGTGCCGAAGCAGAAGAGCCTGAGCGCCAAGGACTTCAACCTGGTCACCCCCGGCGACGGGGACCAGAAGCCGAAGGTCTCGGCCAGCAAGACGACCCGAGCGCAGACGATCCACAACGAGGCCGAGACCGACGCGGGCGCGAAGGGCGAGAAGGCCGGCGGAGGCAAGGCCGGCGGAAACGGCAAGGAGAAGGCCGCGCAGCCGAAGCCGGCTCCGCAGACGAGCGGCCTCGGCGACTGGCGTGCCACGGGGTCGGCCGGCCCCGCGAACACCGAGGACAGCCGCGATCGCCTCTTCGCGCTGCCGAAGCGAAAGGGCAACGGCGGCAACCGCACGACGGAGAAGGGCGGCGACCTCGGCGCCGAGGTCGACGACCTCCTCGGCAAGGGCCTGCCCGGCTACGAGACCTTCAAGTCCTACTTCTCGGGCGTTCTCCGCTTCGACTCGAAGACGATGGACACGGCGCCGCTCCGCAAGGGCTCCCGCGTCGTCGGCGGCACCATCCTCGGCGAGATCGCGCAGACCGATCCCGACGTCGCTCCGCATCTCCACTTCGAGATCACCCCGGCCGGGCGCGGCGCGCACAGCATCGACCCGAAGCCGATCCTCGACGGCTGGAAGCTGCTCGAGGCGACGGCCATCTACCGCGCCGCCGGCAAGAACCCGTTCGACGACCGGGCCACGGTCGGCCAGGTCCTGCTCGCCTCGAAGTCGCAGCTCCAGCGCCAGGTCCTCGCCGACCCTGACCTCGAGATCTACTCCTGCGGCCGCGAGGACGTCGCGACCGGTCAGATCGACCGCAGGGTGATGGCGGTCCTGGAGTACCTGGTCGCACGCGGCTACCGCCTGACCATCACCTCGCTCAAGTGCGGGCACAGCATCATGACCACCTCCGGCAACGTCAGCGCCCACTCGACCGGCGACGCGGTCGACATCGCGGCGGTCAACGGCATCCCGATCCTCGGCAACCAGGGCAAGGGCTCGATCACCGAGGCCGTCATCAACGACCTGCTCAAGCTCCAGGGCCCGATGCAGCCGGCACAGATCATCTCCCTGATGGAGATGGGCGGCCCGACGTTCGCGATGGCCGACCACAACGACCACATCCACGTCGGCTACACGCCGGACGGAACCGACAACGGCGGCCAGCCGCTCACCGGCATGCTCAAGCCCGACCAGTGGGACAAGCTGCTGGACCGCATCTCCGAGCTCGATCAGCCGACGGTCCCGGTCAAGCCTTCGAAGTACTCGCTGCCCGCCAAGAAGGGCGACAAGGCGAGCAACGCGCACATCGGCGAGTAGCCGCGGGGGCGCCGCCCTGGCCGCTGCGCCGCTACTCCCCTTCGCCCAGCTCGACCTCCCGGGCCGGCTCGGGCCCGGCGACGGCCGCTACCTGATCCGCCCGGAGGGACGCCCCGACGCCGAGCCCGACGTCGTCGTGCTGACGACGCTCGGCGCGCCGCGCGCCGCGCCCAGGCTGCGGCGCGGGAAGGCGCAACCCCTGGCCGAGGGCCCCGGCGCCACCCCCCTCCCACTGACGCGGGCGACGCTGATCCGGCCGCGCCCGTTCGCCGGGGAGGAGGCCGCCCGTCGCTGGCTCGCCGAGGTCTGCGCCGAGCGTGAGCTCTGGAGCACGCTGGCCCGGGAGGCGGCCACCGAGCTGAACCGCCTGCTTCACGCCCACCGCACGGCCGCCGGGGATCCCTACGTGGCCGACGTCGACCCGGCGCGCGCCGTCGCCGTCCGCTTCGGCTACGGCACCGGCGACGAGGTCGCCGACGGGCGCTGGCGCGCGGCCAACGAGCTGGCCGAGCCCGAGCGCCGCAAGCTCGTCAGTCGCGACTACGAGGCGCTGCGGCCGCAGGAGCGGGTGGCG
>JAGQUO010000065.1 GCA_020438445.1 Solirubrobacterales bacterium | reverse complement strand
CGCGCAGCAGCGGCTTCGCCATCTCGAGGGCGTGGGGCGCGAGCGCCGAGATCCGGTCGGCCCAGGCGTCGGCTGCCGGCAGCAGCTCGTCGTGTGCCACGACCTCGTGGACGAGCCCGAGGCGCTCCGCCTCGCGGGCGTCGATGTGGCGACCGCCGGCGAAGAACGCGAACGCGCCCTGATAGCCGAGCCGGCGCGTGAGCGCCCAGCTGGTGCCCACCTCCGGGAGCAGGCCGAGCCGGCCGAAGGCGGGGACGAGAACCGCGCGGTCGGAGGCGATTGCGAGATCGCAGGTCAGCGCGAAGGCGAGGCCGACGCCGGCGGCGGGGCCGTTGATCGCGGCGACGAACGCCTTGTCGGTCCTGGCGATCCGCCGGACGACGGCGCCGAAGCGGTTGCGGATCCAGCGCCAGACGTCGGTCGAACCGGCGGGCTCATCGATCTCCCGGCAGGCCTGGTCCATCATCTCGAGGTCGCCGCCGGCCGAGAAGCCGGCGCCGGCGCCGGTGAGCACGATCGTCCGCAGCTCCGGGTCGCCCGCGAGCTCGGCGAGCCTCGCATCGAGCTGCACGCAGACGGCGGCGCTGAGCGCGTTCAGGCGCTCGGGCTCGCTCAGGGTGACGACCGCACGGTCGGCTGCGGGACGCGTCACGGCCACCGCCTCGTTCGCGGCGTCGGCGCCGCGCCGGACCATGTCCGCGTAGGTGGTCAACGGTCCGCCCGCAGCGCGGCCCATGCGGCGTCGGCGAGCGCTTCGATCGCGGCGCGGTCGGGGCGGCGGGCGGTGCCGCCGAGGCCGTGGCGGGTCAGCTCCAGCGCAGGCCCGAGCCAGATCGAATGGACGACCGCGAAGTCGAGATCGCGTACGGTCCCGTAGTGGGCGTGGATCGTCCACCAGCCCTGGACCCGGTCGAAGAACTCGCGGTTGAGCTCGACCGCGCGCCGTGGCCGTCCCTCCAGCAGGAGCGTCGCCTCGTCGCGGTTGCCGAAGCACCAGCGGACCAGGAACCGCACCATCGCCTTGATCCCGTCCTCGGCGTCGCGATGGCGCTCGAGCTCGGCGGCGAAAGCGTCCTGGAAGTCGACCAGCGCACGCTCTCTCACCGCGTCGACCAGCGCACCCTTGTCGGGGAAGTGGTGGTAGACGGCGCCGACGCTCGCCTCCGCGTCCGCCCGCACCTCGTCGAGCGTGGCGGCCAGCACTCCCTCGGACGCGAACCGGTGCATCGCGGAATCGATCAGGCGGGTGCGCGTGTCGGGGGCGGTAGCCATGCGAGAAGAACTCTACCAGGACCGAGGAAAATTCTGTTCCGCGCTGCCCGATGACCCGCTCGCTTCGCCGCCGGTCAGGGCTGCCGCCATCGCCTCGGCCGCCGCCGGATAGCCGTAGCGGGCCGCCGCGTCCGGGTCGGGCCCCTCGAGGCCTCCGTGCAGGAGCTCGGCGAGCGCCGTCGCGATCCCCTCCGGATCGTCGGCGGCGACGATCGGGGACACGCCCGCATCGGCGGCGATCCGCCCCGCCTCGGTACCCGCGGCGAGCGCGAGGATCGGAACGCCCGCGGCGAGGTACTCGAAGAGCTTGAAGTTGACGAGCTGCGAGCGCGCCGGTTGCGCGAGCAGGAGCAGGGCATTGGCACGGCGCTGGAGGGCGAGTGATGTCTCGCGCGGCAGCGAGCCCAGCAGGCTGACCTTGACGGGCGCCAGGTCACGGCGCTCGAAGAGCTCGCGCTCGTGGGGCTGGAGCGGTCCGGCGATCGCCAGCTCGAGCCGCCCCGCGAGCTCGGGCGAGCTCCCCGCCAGCGTTGCCGCGGCCTCCACCAGAGCGCCGGGATCGCGTCCGTAGCTCCCGAAGCGCCCGGTGTACAGGAGCGAGGTCCGATCCGGAGCCAGGAGCCCGTCCGCCGCGGCACCGGCGGCCGGTCCGGGCTCGCCGTCGGGGTCCCACGCGTTCGCGATCACCACGGGATCCCCGATTCCCCGCGCTCTGAGGTCCGCCGCAGCCGGCTCGCTGACGCAGACGATGCGGTCGGCCGCGCTCAGCCGATACCGCTCGAGCCGCTCGTCGAGGCGGCGCTGGACGCCGGTCGGGAACGCCGGCCGCAGGGGCTCGAAGGTCCATGCGTCGCGGACGTCGGCGACCCAGCGGACGCCCCGGCGGTGCAGCGCATGCCCGATCGTGTGGGCGGACTCCGGGGGAGAAGTCGTGAGAACGACGTCGAACGGCCGGTCGCGATGAGCGGCGAGCGCGGCCCGGCGGGCGAACGGAGCCCAGGCGAGCGCCAGCGGCTCGGGCACGACGAGCTTGCTCAGTGGGTGTGGCCGGCCGGAGTAGGAGTCGGAGTCGAACAGCGAGTCGACCCTGGAGTGACCGGAGAGCCGCGCGCGGACGGTCTGCAGGTCGCGCGCGCGGAGGACCCGCACGCCGGGCTCCGTCGCCGCCCCGCCCCCGAAGGCGCCGGTCGTCAGCACGGTGACGTCCCAGCCGATCCGCGCGAGCCATTTCGCCATCGCCGCCGGGCGCTGCGCGCCGGTATCGCGGGTGGGCGGGTAGAAGTAGGAGACGAGAAGCAGGCGGGGCGGCTCGCTCACGCCGCCGCTCCGAGCTTCGCGTTACGGGCCTCGATCGCCTCGGCGTATGCCTCGTCCATCCGATCGAGCAGCGCCGGCCAGGCCCACTGGCGCAGCGCCTTCGAGCGGCCGGCGGCCCCGATCCGCGCGCGCCCGTCCGCGCCCATGTCGTCGAGGCGGTCGAGCGCCTCCGCCACCGCCGCCGAGTCCCCGGGCGGGACCAGGAACCCGGTCTCCGCGTCGAGGACGGCGCGGACGCCCGGATAGTCGGTCGCCACCGCCGGCAGGCCGCAGGCCATCGCCTCGATCAGAACGATGCCGAACGATTCCGGCGGCTCGGTCGTCAGCACGAACAGGTCCGACGCCCGCAGCACGTCCGGCAGCTCGCCGTGGGGGACGCGGTCGAGGAAATGGACGCGTCCGCCGATTCCCGCCGCGATGGCCTCCGATCGGAAGCCGTCGAGCAGCTCCCCGCCGCCGGCCACGATCAGGTGGATGTCGCGGTTGCGGGTCCTCGCCAGCGCCTCGATCGCGACGTCGACGCGCTTGAAGTGGTGGGCCCGGTCGAGCGTCGCCACGAACGCCGCCGCGACCGCGTCCTCCGGGATCCCGAGCCGCGCACGGAGCCCGGACCCGTCGGTCCCGGGCGAGAAGACGTCGGTGTCGACGCCGTTCGGCATCTCGATCAGGCGATCGGGCGTCTGTTCCAGGGCACGGTTGAGGTAGGAGACCGAGCGGGCGTGATCGGGGCTGAGGACGAGGATCCGGTCGGCGGCCCTGATCAGCGCCGGCGCGACCGTGTGCTCGTACGTCTCGAACATGACGCCGCGCGGCCCCTTGCCCATGAGCCGGTTCTTGTAGTGGACGACGAGCGCCGCCCGGCGGGTGCGTCGGCGCAGTCGCCCGAGCAGGGTCAGCTCGGACCCGAAGATGAACGGGTAGTGGAGGTGGACGACGTCAAAGGAGTCGAGCCGGGCGAGCTTCGGTATCAGCGGCGCGTTGCCGATCGCCATGACCGGGTCGATCCGGTGCACGATCGCGTCGCCGGGATCCGGTGCTTCGCCGGCGGCGGTCGCCGTGAAGACCTCGACGTGGTGCCCGCGCTCCGCCTGGCCGCGCGCGAACCGATAGCAGGTGTTGCCGGCGCCTCCCGGGTAGGGAGGGAAGGTCGCGGTCAGATGGGCGATCCTGAGCGGTCTCAAGCCACCGGAGGGTCAGTCGGTCTCGCCCGTCAGCCGCTCCCGCCCGGCGGTCTCGATGGTTCGGGCGAGCCCGTCTGCGAGGCTGACCTCCGGCTCCCAGCCGAGGATCTCGCGGGCGCGCGAGATGTCGGGCTGACGGACCTGCGGATCGTCGGTCGGCAGCGCCTCGTAGACGATCTCCGACTTCGATCCGGACACCTCGATCACGGTCTCGGCGAGCTGCTGGAGCGTGTACTCGTCCGGATTGCCGATGTTGACCGGCTGGTGGGCGTCGGACTCCATCAGCGCGACGAGCCCGTTCACGAGGTCGTCGACGTAACAGAAGCTGCGGGTCTGGGAGCCGTCACCGAAGACCGTCAGCGGCCGATTCTGAAGCGCCTGCCGGAGGAACGTCGGGATCGCGCGGCCGTCGTGGGCGCGCATCCGCGAGCCGTAGGTGTTGAAGATCCGCACGATCGCGGTGTCGACGCCCTGCTGGCGGTGGTAGGCCATGGTCAGCGCCTCGGCGTACCGCTTCGCCTCGTCGTAGACGCCCCGGGGACCGATCGGATTCACGTGTCCCCAGTAGTTCTCCGGCTGCGGATGGATCTGCGGGTCGCCGTAGACCTCCGACGTCGATGCGAGCAGGAACCGGGCACGCTTGAACTTCGCGACCCCGAGCATGTGGTGGGTGCCGTAGGAGCCGACCTTGAGCGTGTGCAGCGGCAGCCGCGCGTAGTCGATCGGGGAGGCCGGCGACGCCAGGTGGTAGACGAAGTCGACCTGCTCCTCGATCTCGACCGGCTCGGTGATGTCGACGTTGCGGAACTCGAAGCCTCCGGCGCGGATGTGCTCGATGTTGCGCAACGACCCCGTGTCGAGGTTGTCGAGGCAGATCACGCGGTGACCCTGAGCGAGCAGGCGCTCGCAGAGGTGGGAGCCGAGGAATCCGGCCCCGCCGGTGACGACGCAGGTGCTCATGTGCGGCCGACTGTACCTGCGGAGCGCATCTCGGCACTTCCGGCGGGTCATCGCTGACGGGGGCCGCCCGCCCGGCGGCCCCTCGTCGGCGGCTCCCGGCTAGCGGCGCCCCTTGACGACCCGGACCCGGCAGGACTTCACGGTCCGGTTGCCGACCCCGTCCACGGCCTTCGCCTTGATCCGCTTGGCGCCCTTACGGCCGGTGCGGATCTTCCGCTTGCCGCTCGGATCCTTGCGCAGCCCGACCCCCTCGTCACTCGCCCTGATCCGGGCGTACGCGCGCTTGCCGGCCTTCACCCGTTTCGGGCAGGAGAGCCCGAGCTTCGGCGCCGTCTTGTCGACCGTGGTCGTGCCGGACGGCTCCGACCACGGGGTCGTCACCGCGTACTCGTCGCGGACGGCATCGGCCGGGATGGTCGTGACCGAGCGGACCCGGTAGGTCCACTCTCCTTCCCCCTCGCCCTTGCCGGTGAACTCGAACGCGGGATCGTCGAGCGCCTCGGCTCCGGGCACCGGGCTCCAGGTCACGCCGCCGTCGGCGGAATGCTGAAGCTCGAAGGTCGACTGGTCGGCTTCGGTCCCCTTCCAGGCGAGCGTGAAGTTGCCGGCGTTCTGCTTGCCGCCGGACTGCCGGCGGGCGGGCGTCGGCCGCAGGAACGGCACCTGCCGGTGCTGCGCCATCAGCCGCGGGACGTCCTGGTCGAGGATGAACCCCTGGTCGGCGAGGTCGTCGGCCGCGGTCTGGACCTGGTCGATGTAGGTCGCCCAGTTGTCGTAGCGGCTGGACAGCTCCTGCTCGGGAAGGTCGGTGTTGGAGCCGAGCAGGAAGCAGAACGCCGAGAACAGCCCGCCGCCCGCGGGATCGGCGGCGTTGATTCCCGTGTTGACCTGCACCGGCAGCGACATCTCGGGCATCCGGATTGCGCCCTGGGCGATTCCGAGCTCATCGCGGACGAGCTGGTTGTTGGGGTCGGCGGGAGTGTCCTGGTACTCGCCGCGGGGCGCCGTCGGGGGCGCCGGTCCGCCGTTCGCCCAGTCCACGAGGTGCTCGTAGGCCGAGTTGACCACGAACGGCCACTGCACCCGTGAGAGCGGGTAGTCGACGCAGCTCGCCGACAGCGTCAATCCGAGGTCGCGCTCGATCGGCGCCTGGAAGTTGTCGAACGCCATCCGCGGCAGGTGCGAGCCGCCCGCGACCTCCCACTGGCGGTAGTTGGGCGCGTCGGCTTCGGTCCGCGGCGTCCGGTTCTCGGTCTCGCTCAGCACCCTGATCGCCGGCGTTGCGGTGTCGTGGCGGAGGGCCCCGGTCGAGACGGTGATCAGGAAGGCGTCGACGACGTCGTGGACCGGCTGGACCTTGTTGTAGTAGGTGCTCAGCCGGCCTCCCGACTGCGACTCGCCGGAGGCGATCACGGTGTCCGGCTTGGCGAGCGGCCCGAGCGGGTCGGCTCCGTTCCCGCCGTCGAGCAGCGCCTTGATCGCGGCCGCGTAGATGTCGTAGGAGAGCGCGTCGTTGGTGATCGTCTCCGCGCCGCCGCTGTCGCGGGCACTCACGTCGAGGTCGCCGTAGCGGTCGGCGTCCCAGCCGCGGAGGAAGTTGACGCCGACGCGCTGGGCGGAGACGGCCACGTAGGCGTAGCCGTTGTCCAGCAGGTACTCGGGATCGCCGAACCAGTTCGCCTCGAGGTCGAACCCGGCGGTGACGTTCTGCCACTCGGCGATCACGGTGCCGTTGAAGTCGGCGGGATTGGCGGGCCGGCGGACGATCATCCGCGTCCGGTACGGGTACCTGCCGTCGTCGCCCGGGCCTCCGGTGGTGATCCTCGTGCCGGTCTGATCCGACGGCCCGCTGGTGTCCCAGGCGAACGCGTCGCCCGAGTACTCGAACTCCTGCTCGACGTAGCCGTAGGAGTCCAAAGCCTTGTCGGTCGCCGCCCACGGCGTCGAGTCGGCGGTGACGGGGACGGGACCGGTGACGGTCGGCGTCTCGACGTCGCCGATCGCCCCCATCGCGGGAGCGACGCCGACGAACGACAGTCCCGCCATGGCGGCGAGCAGGGCAGCGAGCCTCGTCTTCAAGATGTGTTTCTCCTCCCGCGCCGGCCTCCCCCGCCGGACCTCCCGGCGATCATTCCCACTAACCGGCGCGATCTCGGCCGCAGTAAATCAGTTCGCGGTTCGGGTGGCGCCGGTTCGGATCGGGAATCGGGAGAGACGGTGCTACCGCGTCCGGCCCTGTCGCCCGGATGCTGATTGCGACCACCGGATGGTCGCTTTCCGCATCCGGGTCGCTGGGTGGCGAGAAGCGTCCAACCGGTCGCCGGTTCGTGCCGCCCACCGTCTCGATGGCAGAGACGATCAGGGCGAGGGGTGGAACCGACCGGCCCGCCGGAGTAGGCTCGGCTCGACAGGCAGGGGTATCAACCGGGAGGGGATCCCCATGTATGCACGAGTGGTCAGGTTCACCGGCGTCGGCCAGGAGACCATCGACGCGGTCAAGGCGATGATCGAGGAGAGCGACGGTCCGCCGCCGGGAGTCCGCGCCACCTCGATGAAGATGCTGTTCGACGCCGATCAGGGGACCTCGGTGTTCGTGGCGTTCTTCGAGAGCGAGCAGGACCTGCGCGATGCCGATTCGATCTTCGAGGCCATGGATCCGGGCGAGACGCCCGGCGATCGCCAGTCGGTGGATCTGTGCGAGGTCGTGATCGAGCGCGAGGCGTGAGCCGGGCAGTCATCGATTGAGCGCGGATCCGGCCGAGGCCGCCGACCCCGCGGAGGTGTGCCGGGAGCTCGGGCTCCCGGAGGAGCGCCGTGACGTCGTCGCGGCGCTCCTCGCCCTCGGGGTGACTCCCGAGGCCATGGCGCGAGCCGCCGGGCGCAGCCGGGTCGAGGACGCGGTCTTCGACGCGGTGCTCGACCCCGACCGGGAGCGGCGCACCGTCTCGGCGAACGACATCGCCGCCCGCGGCGGCTGGCCGGCGGACCTGATGCAGCAGATCATCCACGCCTTCGGGTTTCCGAGCCCGGAGCCCGACGAGCCGTTCTTCAGCCCCGAGGAGGCCGACGCGCTGATCGCGGCCGCACGGCGGGCGGAATGGTGGCCGGCCGAGGTCCAGCTCGAGATCTCACGGGTGTGGGGCCAGGCGCTCGCCCGGATCGCCGCCGCCGAGGTCTACAACTTCCGGTTCGGCACCGAGGCGAGCGTCCGCTCCGCCGGCGAGGCGCCGGCCGAGACCCTGGCGACGATCCAGCGCGCCCTCGCCGAGCTGCTGCCGCTCGCCGATCCGCTGCTGCTCGGCATCCATCGCCGCTGGGTCGATCACGAGCTCACCCAGTACGCGGTCAGCGAGGCCGAGACCAGGGCCGAGGGATCGATCCCCGGAGCGACCGAGGCCTGCCTGCTCTTCTGCGACCTCAAGGACTTCACCGCCTACGCCGAGCTCCACGGCGACGGCGCGGCGATGGCGGCCGCCAACCGCTTCGCGCGCGCCACCTTCGACCACCGCGGCCCCGGCGGACGGGTCGTCAAGGGACTGGGGGACGGAGCGATGCTCGTCTTCGAGGACGCCTCGGGTGCGGTCGCAGCGTGGCGTCGCCTCCGCGCGGCGATGGACGACGACGATCTCCCCGCACTCCACGGCTCGGTCCACCAGGGTGAGATCGTGCGCTTCGAGGGCGACTACTTCGGCGGCGCCGTCAACCTCGCCGCTCGGCTGCTCGCGCTCGCCGGCAGCGGCGAGCTGCTCGCGACCGGCGCGGCCGTGGCGACCGCAGGTGAAGGATTCGCGTGGTCGCCGCTCGGGCGCCGCCGCCTCCGCGGCATCACCACGCCCGTGGAGATCTACCGGCTCGAAGGCTGAGCGAGCGGAGGGGGTGGGATTCGAACCCACGGACGGGGGTTGCCCGTCACCGATTTTCAAGACCGGCGCATTCGACCGCTCTGCCACCCCTCCGGGTACGGCGGTGCCGTCGGTTGATTGTGTCCGACCCGCCCCCGGAGCGGATCCCCGGCGTCGCTAGGGTTCGGGTCGATGGCGGAGGAGATGCGCAGGCGGTGGCGGAACTGGTCGGGCGAGCAGCGCTGCCGGCCGCTGCTGATCCAGCGGCCGCGCACCCGTGAAGGCCTGATCGCGTTCGCGATCGCGGCCACCGAGCAGGACCGCCCGCTCAAGGCGGCGGGGTCGGGCCACTCGTTCAGCGGCGCCGCGCTCACCGACGGGGTGATGCTCGACATCGGGCTGCTGAACCGCGTGCTCGATTGGGACCGCTCGGGCGGCCGGGTGAAGGTCGAGGCCGGGATCACGCTGCACGAGCTCAATCGGCGTCTCGACCGGCGCGGGCTGGCGCTCGAGAACCTCGGCGACATCGACCGGCAGACCCTCGCCGGCTCGATCTCGACCGGCACGCACGGCACCGGCGCGGCGTTCCGCAACCTCTCGTCGCAGGTCGAGGCGCTGGAGCTGGTCACCGCGGACGGATCCCTGCACGAGATCGACGGCTCCGACGCCGACGCGCTCCGCGCGGCGCGGATCGGGATCGGCGCGCTCGGCGTCGTCTACTCGGCGACGCTCCGGACCGTCACCAACTTCCGGATCGACCGCACCGACCGGGCCCGGCCGCTCGCCGAGGTGCTCGACGGCCTCGACCACTTCGCCGGATCGCTGGACCACTTCGAGTTCTACGTGTTCCCGCACACCGACACGGCGCTCTGCCGCGAGTCGACGCGGACCCAGGCGCCGGCCGAGCCACCCCGCCCGGCCGCCGTCTACGCGCAGGAGGTCGTCGTCGAGAACTGGCTGGCCGGGGCCTTCGCGCAGGCGGCCCGCCACGTGCCCGCGGCGATCCCGACGCTCTCGCGCCTCGCGGCCGCGGGTGCCGGGAAGAACCGCAAGCTCGATTCGAGCTTCCGCGTCTATGCCTCCGAGCGGCGCGTCCGGTTCACGGAGATGGAGTACGCGATCCCGCGCGAGAGCGCGAGGGAGGCGGTCGAGCGGGTCCTCGAGATCGCGGGGCGCCGCGACCTCGAGGTCGTCTTCCCGATCGAGGTCCGGTTCGTCGCCGGTGACGACGCCATGCTGAGCCCGGCCCACGGTCGCGACAGCGCCTACGTCGCCGTCCATCACGATCACAAGGGCGACTGGCAGCCCTACTTCGATGCGGTCGCCCACGTGATGGCGGATTACGGCGGGCGTCCGCACTGGGGCAAGCGGCACTCACTGACCGCGCACGAGCTCGCCCCGCTCTACCCGCGCTTCGAGGACTTCAAGGCGGTTCGCGGGCGCCTCGATCCGGGCGGAGCGTTCGCCAACCCCTACCTCGAGCAGGTGCTCGGCCCGGTGACCGCGCCGAAGCGTCGGCGCCGGCGCTGAATCAGAGGAACGAGTAGCCCTCGCCCCGGTACGTCGGCGCCTCGTCGGCGATGGAGTCGCCCTCGACCAGGTAGAGCGAGTCGAAGTGCTCGCAGAGCTCGCCGGCCTTGGCGTGGCGCATGTAGACGCGGTCACCGACGCGGAGCCGCACCGCGACCTCGCCGAGCAGCGGGGTCTGGACCTCGCCGGCGCCCTCGAAGCGGTCGAGGTGGAGGCCGTCGGGAAGCCAGGGGCGGGGGAGACGGTCGGCTGCGGGCGCCCCGGACGCGACGTATCCACCCCCGAGGGCGGTTACGGCTCCCGGTGCCGGGCGGCGGACGATCGGCAGCGCGAACCCGGCGGCGGGAGTGAGCGAGAAACGGCTGTAGTCGTCGAAGAGGGCCGGTGCGTAGAAGCCGGATCCGGCGGCGAGCTCGGTGACGGCGTCCTCGCGTGCAGTCAGCTCGAGGCTCCCGGTGCCGCCGCCGTTGACGAACCGCAGCGGTGCGACCTGCTCGACGGCGGCCACGATCTCGGCGCGGCGCTCGGCGAGCTCGGTCATCGACGCCCGCTGCATCCGGCGGATGCCCAGATTGCGGAGGGCGCGGCCGGGCGCGGCATCGCCGACGCCGGCGACCTGGCCCTCGTAGGCCATGAGCCCGGCGAGCTCGAGCCCGGGGCGCGAGGCGATCTCCTCGGCGAAGGCGCGGGCGGCCGCGGCCGTCCGGATCGGCGAGCGCTTCGGGCCCGCGTGGATCGCACCGCGCAGCGCCCGGTAGCCGACGTCGATGTCGATCGCCACCGGGACCGGCGTCGCCCCGCCGCCGACCGCGCCCTCGATCAGATCGAGCTGGGCGGCCTCGTCGACCATCAGCACGGGGGCCGCCGCGGGGTCGGCGTGGGCGAGCTCGGCGAGCCTGGAGACGGCGTGACGGTCGACCGTCGGATAGGCGACGACGATGTCGCGGTGACCCGACCCCGCGAGCATCAGCGCCTCCGGAAGGGTGTAGGCGAGAAGGCCGCGAAAGCGATCGTCGCGGGCGTCGATCCGCTCGAGGACCTCCCGGCAGCGGACCGACTTCGAGGCCACACGGATCGGTTTCGCGCCCGCGCGGGCCAGCATCCCGTCGGCATTCGACGCCAGCGCATCGAGGTCGACGAACGCGAACGGCGCCTCGATCCCCTCGAAGATCGCCTCGTAGCGGTCGTAGAGAGCGTCGTCTCCGTTCGGGCTCATCTCCGCGCGAGCCTAGCCGATGCCCCCGGGGGCTCCGTCCCGCCGACGGAGCCGGAGACCGCGCGTCCTCGCACTGCCTCTAGAATCGGCGCCGTTCGCGGGCCGGGCTTGACGCCTGCGGCGAACCCCCCGGAGAGGTGGCCGAGCGGCTGAAGGCACTCGCCTGCTAAGCGAGTAGGGGGCGACAAGCTCTCTCGAGGGTTCGAATCCCTCCCTCTCCGCTGTGACCCCGACGATCCACTTCCTGCTCCCGGCGAGCGACTACGACCCGACCGAGTCTGGGCTGCCGTGGCGGGCGCTCCGCGATGCGGGGGTCGATGTCCGGTTCGCGACGCCGGACGGCGAGCCGGCATACGCGGACCGGCGCCTGACCGACGACGGCTTCTCGCTGCTCTCGCCGTTTCTGATGACCAAGCGCGGGCCGCTCGACGCCTATCGGGAGATGGCGGCCGACGCCGCGTTCCTGGCGCCGAGCCGCCACGACGAGGTCGTCCTCGGCGACGACGACGGGATCCTCGTTCCCGGGGGCCACGCCAAGGGCGTGCGGACGCTGATCGAGTCCGAGCCGGCGCAGGGACTCGTCGCCGACGCGATGGGCCGCGACCTGCCGCTCGGCGCCGTTTGCCACGGGGTCCTGCTGCTCGCTCGCGCGACCGATCCCGAGACCGGGCGCTCGCCCCTGCACGGCCGGCGGACGACGGCGCTGACCGAGTCGATGGAGCTGACCGCCTGGAACCTGACCCGGGCCTGGCTGCGCGACTACTACCGGACCTATCCGGAGACCGTTCAGGCCGAGGTGACGGCGGCGCTCGCCGATCCCTCCGACTTCGACGCCGGCCCGCGCCTGCCGCGCCGCGACTCGCCGGAGCGGCTCGACCTCGGCTTCACCGTCCGCGATCGCAACTACCTCTCGGCCCGCTGGCCCGGCGACTGCCACCGCTTCGGGCTCGAGTTCGCTGCGCTCGTCGACGAGCACTCCCGAAGCCCAGTTGCTCGCGCAACTAACCTTCCCTCCGGACAGGAGTGAACGAGCGAGGAGGAAGGACATGAAGGTCGGCATCGGTCTGCCCAACGCGGTCCCCGGAACGAGCGGCGCGGACATGACGGATTTCGCCGGGCGGGCGGAGGCGCGGGGCTTCCACAGCCTCGGGACGATCGACCGGGTGCTCTACGGGAACTGGGAGCCGCTGATCGCGCTCGCGGCGGCCGCCGTCGTCACCGAGCGGATCGAGCTGAAGACGACGGTCATGCTGGGGCCGCTCCGCCTGAACGCGGTCCAGACCGCGAAGCAGGCGCTCAGCCTGAACGAGCTCTCCGGCGGCCGGCTGACGCTGGGCATCGGCCTCGGCGCCCGCGGCGACGACTTCGAGGCCTCCGGCGTCGAGTACAGGGACACGGGCGAGAAGCTCGAGGCGATGCTCGACTACCTCGAGAAGACCTTCGCCGATGACCGGGTCGGCCCGCGCACCTCCGGCGTCCCGAAGATCCTGATCGGCGGCCACGCCGACGCGTCCTTCGAGCGCGCCGCCCGCTACGGGCACGGCTGGATCGCCGGCGGCGTTCCGCCGGACCAGTACGCGCAGATGGCCGAGCGGGCGCGTGCCGCCTGGTCGGAGGCGGGCAACGAGGGCGAGCCGCATCTCGCCGGCCTCGCCTACTTCGCGCTGGGCGACCGCGCCGAGCAGGACGCCCGCGACTACCTGACCGACTACTACGCATTCCTCGGCGAGGAGACCGCGAACATGATCGCCGCCGGCGCCGCCACCGACCCCGACACCGTCAGGGCATACCTCGCGGCGTTCGAGGAGGCGGGCTGCAAGGAGCTGATCATGTTCCCCTGCTCCAGCGACCCGGCCCAGGCGGACCTGCTCGGCGAGGCGGTCGGGTAGCGGCGCGGGCGGGCGACGACCGCTGCGCGACCTCGCGCAGCTCGCGCACGATCCCGTCCGGGTCGGCGAGGTCCTCCCAGACGTAGCGGAGGCACTGGATGCCGACGGCGGCGAGCCGCCGGTCGCGGCGGCGGTCCTCGCGGAAGTCGCGGCGGCGGCGGTGGAACTCGTAGCCGTCGCACTCGACGACCAGGTGCAGATCGGGCCAGTGGTAGTCGACCTCGATCGCTCCGCCGGTCAGCGCGATCGTCTGGTTGATCAGCGGCTCCGGTAGGCCCGCCGAGCCGGCGATCGGCAGGAACCGGCGCTCGAACTCGCTGCGGAACCGGGGGCCGGGAGCGGTCATGGTCGCCACCGCCTCGCGGAGCCGGCGGACGCCGCGGTGCCCGGCGTTGCGCTCGATCACGTCGGTGAGGGCGCGGAGATCGAACGTGCCGAGCGCCTCCGCCCCTTCGAGGGCGGCGCCGACGTCGGTCCCCCTCGCCGCGGCGAGATCGAGCATCGTTCGTGCAACCGACGTGCAGGGCACGGACAGGTGGATGATCCGGTCGGTTGGAGCGAGGATGGGAAGGGCGTGGGAGCGGATTCCCCGCCGCCGGACCTGCCGGGGCGTCATCACGTCGATCGACGAGCTCGAGTTCGCGATCAGCCCGAGGTGAGCGCCGGCCGAGCGGCCGGCCAGCAGCGACCCCGGCCCGCACGCGAGCACCGCGGCCATCCGGTTCCCGAGCGGCGAGAGCGCAGCCGGCCCGAGGGCGTAGACCCCCTGATGGATGCGATGGAGCTTTCCGGCTCGCGCCAGTCGTCGCACGCCGCCCGGGGAAAATCCGTGGTCGATCAGCTGGGGAAGGGAGACGACCCCGTGCTGGCATCGCGCGAGCTCCGCCAACGCGCTCCAATGGAACCGTTCACCGCGAGCCTGCAGAAACGTGATGTCACGTTG
>JAGQUO010000064.1 GCA_020438445.1 Solirubrobacterales bacterium | reverse complement strand
GCCGGTCCTTCGGCGAGGTCCGCGTCCAGGTCGACACCGACGACGGCCGGCTGGTCGCCGTCGCCCCCGAGCCGGTGCCCGATCTCGCGGTCGGCCAGGCCGTGTCCGCCCGCGGCGTCCTCCGCGAGCCGGATGACTTCCGCGCCGCCGAGCTCGCCCGCGCCGGTGCGGCCCTCGAGCTGGCGACGGAACGAATCCGTCCCGTCCCCGGCAGCAGAGCCGGGCTGGCGGGAGCGATCGACGGCATCCGCTCCCGCGCCGAGGTCGCACTCGGGGCGGGCCTCGACCCGGAGGCGGAGGCGCTCGCCCGCGGCTTCGTCCTCGGCCAGGACGACCGAATCGACCCACTCGTCCGCGAGCAGTTCCGCCGCGCCGGCCTCAGCCACCTGCTGGCAGTCTCCGGCCAGAACGTGGTCCTGCTCGCCATCCTCGCCGGCGCCGGACTGGCCCTGTTCGGGATCGGGCTGCGGGGCCGGCTCGTCGCGACCGTCCTGATCATCGCCCTCTACGTGCCGGTCGCCGGCGCGGGGCCGTCGATCCAGCGCGCCGGCGCGATGGGCGCCGCGGCGATCCTGGCGACGCTCGCCGGCCGGCTCTCGGGTCGCGCATACCCGCCGCTGCTCGCTGCTGCCGCGACGCTTGTGGTCAACCCCCGCTTCGGGAGTGACGTCGGATGGCAGCTCAGCTTCGCTGCGGTCGCCGGAATCATGCTCTGGGCCGGGCCCGCGCGCGGGTTGATCGCCGAGCGCCTGCCCGCACGCCTCCCGGAGCCGCTTTCGCGCGCCCTCGCCGACGGCGCCGCGATGACCCTCGCCGCGACGGTCGCAACGGCACCGCTGATCGCCGACGGCTTCGAGCGAATTTCGCTGGCGTCGATACCGGCGAATCTGCTCGTCCTGCCCGCGGTCGCGCCGGTGATGTGGATCGGCATGCTCAGCGGCCTCCTCGGCCAGGTGCCGGGCGTCCCGACCGCGCCGCTCGGCGCCGTCGAAGGGGTCCTCGTCGACTGGATCGCGCTCGTCGCCCGCGTGATGGGCTCGCCGGGCTGGGCCGAGACCGAGGTCGGCGCGGGCGGGCCGCTCGCGGTAGCGATCGCATACCTGGCCGGATCAGCCGCCGTCACGGTCCTCCTCGCGACCATGCGCCGGCGCCGGCACCTCGCGTTTGCCCCGGCCACCCGTGTGCTCGCCGCTGCGGCCGTCCTCGCCGTGCTCACCTTCGGCCTCGTCGCAGGCCCCTCGGGCGCCCGGTCCGCCGCCTCCGGGCTGCGGGTTACGGCCCTCGACGTCGGCCAGGGCGACGCTACGTTGCTCGAGCGCCCGCGCGGCGCCCCGGTGCTGATCGACGCCGGACCGCCGGGCGGCCCCGCCGTCGCGGCGCTCGACCGGCTCGGCGTCGGCTCCCTCGCGGCGGTGTTCGTCACTCACGATCAGCTCGATCACGCCGGCGGCCTCCGCGAGGTGCTGGCGACCCACAGCGTCGACATGGTCATCCGCGGTCGGCCCGCACCCGCCGTCGACGCGGCCGCGCGGGCGGCCGGCGCTCGTGTCGTCTCCGTGTCCGAGGGCAGCGCTATCCGCTTCGGCGCGCTCCGCATCGACGTGCTCTGGCCGCCGCGCGGTACGGCCGATCCGGACCCGAACGCCGTATCGCTCGTCCTCGCAGCCGGGTGGCGTGGATGGGACGTGCTCCTGACCGGCGACGCCGAGGCCGAGGCGACGCACCTCGTCCCGGGGCCGTTCGACGTCCTCAAGGTCGCCCACCACGGCAGTGACGACGCCGGCCTCGGTCCGCTCCTCGACCGCTCCGTCCCTCGGGTGGCGCTGATCGAGGTCGGCGCCGACAACTCCTACGGGCACCCGACCCCGGCGACGCTCACCACACTCGCCGAGCACGGCGTCTGCACCCTGCGGACCGATTTCGACGGCGACGCCACGGTCGAGCTCGGGCCCGGCGGGATCGCGGTCGACACCGCACGCGGAGCCGGAACGGTGGGCCGGGCCGGGTGCGCTCCGGGCCGGTGATCGGACCGCCCCCGGACGTAGACTCAACCCGGTGGCAGACGAGATGCGATCCGCCTACCTGTTCGCCGGGGACAACGCCGCGAAGCTGTCGGCGACGCTGAACCGGCTCCGCTCCCGCGCCGAGCGCGAGGGCGGTCCCGGTGCGCTCGAGGACTTCAGCGCCGCGGCCGGCGGCGCGGCGCCCGACGTGGACGCCCTCGTCGGCTCGATCCCGGCGATGTCGCTGACGGCCAGCCGGCGCTACCTGCTGGCCGACGGGGTCGAGCGCTGGAAGGCGGCGGACGTCGACGCGGTCGCCGCCGGCCTCGCCGAGGCGACGGCGGACGTCACGGTGGTGCTGGTGGCTCGCGGCAAGCCGCCGAAGGGACTCCCGGAGGCGGTCGAGAAGGCCGGGGGGGAGGTCCGCAGCTTCGAGGCCCCGAGCAAGCGCGATCTTCCCGGCTGGCTCGTGGCCGGCGCCCGTGAGCGCCGGTTCGCCCTCGCTCCCCAGGCCGCCCGGGCGCTGATCGCGCGGATCGGCGACAGCACCGAGCGCCTGGCGGTGGAGCTCGACCGGCTGGCGGTGTGGGCCGGCGACGGGGGCGAGGTCTCTGCGGAGGACGTCGAGGCGATGACGACGGACAACTCCGAGCGCAAGGGGTGGGCCCTCGCCGATGCGATCGTCTCCCGCGACCGCGACAGTTCGGTCGCTGTCGCGGAGGAGCTGATCGAGCAGGGCGAGGCGGTGACGCCGCTCGTCTACGGGATGGCCTCCCGCCTGCGGAGCGCCTATGCGGCGGCCGTCGCGCTCGAGGCGGGCACGCCCGCCGCCAGGATCGAGGCCTCGCTGCCGATGGCGCCCTATCCCTCGAAGATGCTGGTGCGCTCGGTGCAGGGCGTCGACTCCGCGGAGCTGTCGGCGGCGATCGGAGCCGTCGCCGACCTCGAGTGGTGGACGCGCGGCGGCTCCGACTACGACGACGAGGTCGCGCTCACGCTGGCAGTGCGTCGCGCGACCGGCGAGCCGGAGGCATGAGACCGATCGCTGTGACGGTCAGGAGCCGGCGGCGATCCGCGCGGCGCGGGCCTTCTTGCGGGCGCCGGTGTTCGCGTGCAGGGCGCCCTTCTGGACGGCCTTGTCGATCCGCGAGATCAGCGTCCGGTGCTCGGACTCGACCGCGTCGGAGTCGCCCGACTCCGCCGCTTCCTCGAGGCGCCGGAACTGCGTCTTGACCGCACCGGTGAACCGGCGGTTCTCGTCGCGCTCGCGCTCGGAGCGCAGGATTCGCTTCTTCTGTGAGGCGATGTTGGCCATCAGCGGCCGCACACTGTAGCGACTGATGGCCGAATCATCGGACACGACGGAGCTGCCGCCGCTCCCGCCGCGGGCGCAGCGCTTCAACCCGGCCTACGCGATCGATCCGATCGACGAGGAGTTCGCCGGGTCGGCGCTCGGGCCCGAGCCGACCGGGCAGGACCGCCGGATCGGCCGGTCGACCGTCTTCTTCAGCATCGCCACGGGCGCCTCGCGCGTCGTCGGGCTCGTTCGCGAGATCATCGCCGCCGGCTATTTCGGCGTCGGCCCGGCGATGACCGCGTTCACGATCGCCTTCCAGATCCCCAACCTCGTCCGGAGCCTGTTCGCCGATGCGGCGCTTCAGGGGGCGTTCGTGCCCGTCTTCACCGAGCAGCTCGAGGCCGGCAACAAGCGTGAGGCGTTCCGGCTCGCATCGACGCTGATCTTCCTGATGACGGCCGTCCTCGGGGTGATCACGGCGCTGTTCATCCTGATCGCGCCGGTGCTCGTGCGTGCCCTGGTCCCGGACCTCGGCACGGAGACCCAGGACCTCACCGTCGCCCTCTCCCAGCTGCTGTTCCCGATCCTGATCATGCTCGGGGTCTCGGGGATCGTCGTCGGCATCCTCAACAGCTACAACCGCTTCGCCGTCTTCGCGATCGCGCCGCTGTTCTGGAACCTGGCGATCATCGGCGTCCTCGTCGCGCTCTCGCCGCTGTTCAGCGGCGACGACCGGATCTACGCCTATGCGATCGGCGTCCTCGTCGGCACCGCTCTGCAGCTCGGCATGGTCTCCTGGGACCTCCGCCACACCCCCTTCCGGATGCTCCGAGTCTTCGAGTGGCGGAGCGACCTGGTCAAGAAGGTCCTGCTGCTGATGCTGCCGGTGACGATCAGCCTCGGCCTGATCAACGTCAACCTCGTCATCAACAGCCTCGTCGGCGCGCTCGTTCCGGGCACGCTCGCGGGGACCGGGGAGGCGCTGGCCAACTACGCGCCGGCCGCCATCGACAAGGCGTTCCGGATCTACATGCTGCCTCAGGGCATGTTCTCGGTCGCGGTGACGACCGTGATCTTCCCGACCCTGTCGCGATACGCGGCACGCCGCGACTACGACGACCTCCGGCGGACGATGGCCAACGGCATGCGGATGATCCTGCTGGTCCTCGTGCCGGCCGCGGCGGCCATCCTCGTGCTCTCGGAGCCGATGATCCGCCTGGTCTACCAGCGCGGAGAATTCTCGCCCGAGGAGACCCCGCTGGTCGCGACCGCGCTCTTCTGGTTCGCCTTCTCGCTGCCGTTCAACGGTCTCTTCCTGATCCTCACGCGGACGTTCTTCAGCCTCCAGCGACCCTGGACGCCGACCTGGATCGCCGCCGTGAACCTGGCGATCACGGCCGCCGCCGCGTTCGCCCTCTACGAGCCGTTCGGCGTCGCGGGCATCGTCGCCGGCACCGCGATCGCGACCGCCGCCAGCGTCGTCGCTCAGGTCGTCGTGCTGCGGCGGCCGCTCAAGGGCATCGAGTTCCCCCGCCTCGTCGACGCCGCCGTCCGGATCTCCCTCGCGTCCGCAGCACTGGCCGGCGTCTCGTGGCTGATCTGGGACCAGCTCGACGCGGCCCTGGGCCGCAGCACGATCGCGCAGGCGATCTCGCTGGGGGTGGCGCTCGCCGCCGGCGGGCTCGTGTATCTCGGCGCAATCCTGGCGCTGCGCGTGCCCGAGGCGCGACAGCTCCTCGCGGTCGTCAGGCGCTAGGCGCTCTACCCTTCGCGCTCCGCCGGCAGCGCTCCGGCCGCACCGCCATGTCAGCACCGATGGAAAACATCCGGAACTTCTCGATCATCGCCCACATCGACCACGGGAAGTCGACCCTGGCCGATCGCATCCTCGAGCTGACCGGCGCCGTCGACCCGCGCGAGATGCGCTCGCAGCTCCTCGACTCGATGGATCTCGAGCGTGAGCGCGGCATCACCATCAAGGCGCAGGCCGTTCGGGTCGAGTACGCCGCCGCCGATGGAGAGAGCTACCACCTGCACCTGATCGACACTCCGGGACACGTCGACTTCTCCTACGAGGTCTCGCGCAGCCTCGCGGCGTGCGAGGGGGCGCTGCTCGTCGTCGATGCGGCGCAGGGCGTCGAGGCGCAGACCGTCGCCAACACCTACGCGGCGATCGAGGCGGGCCTCGAACTGATCCCGGTGCTGAACAAGGTCGATCTGCCCGGGGCCGACCCCGAGCGGGTCGCCGCCGAGGTGGCGGACCTGCTCGGCACCGATCCCGACGATGCCATCCGCATCTCGGCCAAGACGGGGTTCGGAGTCGATCAGGTGCTGGAGGCGATCGTCGAGCGCGTGCCGGCGCCCAGCGGCGATCCCGAGGCGCCGGCGCGTGCCCTGATCTTCGATTCCGAGTTCGACCAGTACCGCGGGGTGGTCGCCTACGTGCGGATGATCGACGGCCGCTTCCGCAAGGGCGAGCCGCTGCTCGCAATGCAGAACCGCACCGAGGCCGACCTCGACGAGATCGGGTTCTTCCGGCCGGCGATGGCGCCCGCGCCCGGCATGGAGGCGGGCGAGGTCGGATACGTGATCACCGGGCTCAAGGACGTCGCCAAGCTCCGCGTCGGCGACACGCTCACCGATCGCGACCATCCCGCCGCCGAACCGCTCGCCGGCTATCGCGAGGTCCAGCCCGTCGTCTTCTGCGGGCTGTTCCCGATCGACACCGATCGCTACGAGGACCTCCGCGACGCGCTCGAGAAGCTCGCCCTCAACGACGCCGCGCTCTCCTGGGAGCCGGAGACCTCCGAGGCCCTCGGCTTCGGCTTCCGCTGCGGCTTCCTCGGCCTCCTCCACATGGACATCGTCCGCGAGCGGCTGGAGCGCGAGTACGACCTCGACCTGCTGGCCACGACGCCGAACGTCAAGTACGTCGTCACGCTGACGAACGGGGAGGAGGTCATCGTCCACAGCCCGACCGACCTGCCGGATCCGGGCTCGATCGCGGAGATCACCGAGCCCTACATCCGTGCATCGCTGATCTGCCCGAAGGAATACGTCGGCCCGGTGATGGAGCTCTGCCAGCAGCGGCGCGGATCCCACGTCGACATGCACTACCTCAGTCCCGAGCGGGTCCAGCTCCGCTACGACCTCCCGCTCGGGGAGATCGTCCTCGACTTCTACGACGTGCTCAAGTCCTCGACCAAGGGATACGCGTCATTCGACTACGAGCCGCTCACGAACAGGCCCGGCGACCTCGTCAAGCTCGACGTCCTGCTCGCCGGGGAGCCGGTCGACGCACTCTCGATCATCTGTCACCGCGACAAGGCCTACGAGCAGGGGAAGGTCCTCGTATCGCGGCTCCGCAAGACGATTCCGAGGCAGCAGTTCGACGTGCCGGTCCAGGCTGCGATCGGGTCGCGCATCCTCGCGCGGGAAACGGTCAAGGCCGTACGCAAGGACGTCACCGCGAAGCTCTACGGCGGCGATGTCACCCGCAAGCGGAAGCTGCTCGAAAAGCAGAAGAAGGGCAAGAAGCGGATGAAGCAGGTCGGCTCGGTCGAGGTGCCCCAGGAGGCGTTCCTCGCGGTGCTGACGCTCGGCGACGACGACTGACCTCGCAGGCCCCGCGCAAAGTCCTTCCCACGCAACGAAAGTTGCCGTCAGCCGGCGCCCGCGGGCCTAGCCTGAACGGGCATGTCCAAGCTCGTCCCGCTCTTCTTCGTGGCGCTCGCGGTCGTGGCCGTGGCGGCACTCGCCCTGCGGCCCGGGACGGTCGTCGGCATCAGCGATCAGGCGCTCGCGACCTCGATCGCCCGCAGCGCCGACACCGCGGCCGGAGGCTGCCACCACCGGCGCAGCACCTGGTTCTGCACCGACGGCGACTCGCGGATGTACCGCGCGACCGTCGGGGATTACGGCTGCTGGGAGGCGGTGGCCGTCACCGAGAACGGCAAGGTCGCGTCGCTCGAGCCGGTTTCGGGCTGCGTGATCCTCCCCGACGTGCTCGGTCTCGGCGACTGAGGCACGGGGCCCCTGAACGTGGGCGCCATCGGGCGTCCTATGATCCGCGGCGATGCGACGCGAAGCGCCGGGGCAGGCGAGTCGCCGGCCGGGGCTCTGAGCCTTGGAGTCGAGCGCAATAGCCGAAGAGGCAGTTGTCGACGCACCGGCCGAGCGGGCCGGGCGCGACAACACGAGGCGCAATGCCTTCATCGGCCTCGGCGTCTACATCGCCGCCACGGTCGCCCTCTTCTCGTTCACCGGCGTGCTGCTCGCCCGCGAGACGATCTTCCTCTGGTTGATGGTCGGCCTGCTCGCGGTGTCGCTGGCCGACATCCGCGGCTTCGCCCGCGGCGTGATCCTGGACTGGCTGCCCTTCTACGGGATCCTGGTCGGCTACGACCTGCTGCGCGGATTGGTCGGCAACAATCCGCTCTTCGCCCCGCATTTCGTCCCGCAGATCGACGTGGACAGGTTCCTGTTCGGCGGGACGGTCCCGACCGTCTGGCTGCAGGAGCGGTTGTACGACGTCGGACAGCTCCCGTGGTACGACGTCTTCTCGTGGGCGGTCTATCTGACCCACTACTTCATGATCTTCCTCGCCGCCGCCTACCTCTGGCGCGTCTCCCGGCTCCGGTTCCTCGAGTTCCGGGCGATGGTCATCGCGCTCAGCCTCGCGGCCTTCGCGACCTATGCCCTGGTTCCGGCGGCGCCGCCCTGGATGGCGAGCGACCGCTTCATGATCGGGCCCGTGCAGCGGGTCACCGGTAGCGTCTGGACCGAGCTCGGCGTCTACCCCGCGGCGTCGATCTGGGACAAGGGAACCTCCCTCTACAACCCGGTCGCCGCGCTGCCCTCGCTCCACGCCGCCTTCCCGATGCTGCTCTGCCTGTTCTTCTGGCGCAGCGGCACCGTCGCCCGGGTGCTGGGCGTCGCCTACGTGCTCTCGATGGGCTGGACCCTCGTCTACGGAGGCGAGCACTACGTCTTCGACGTCCTCCTCGGGTGGGTCTACGCCGCCGCCGTCTACTTCGGGGTGCGCTGGGTTCGGGCGAAGTGGGCGGAGCGCCGAGCCCGCGGCCGCGATCCGGCCATCGCGCCGGCAACGGCCGAGGGATCGTCGATCACCGCTGCGGACACCGGCGATCCGGTTCTGCGTTAGGTATGCCTAATCGGTCTTGCTAGCCTCCCGGGCCGTGGCCCAGGGACGACACGTCAGGACGAAGAAGAAGTGCTGCAAGTCCGGTCCCCGCTGCAAGCGTTGCCCGGCGGCGATGAAGAAGCTCGAGAAGCGCGGGCTCGCGACGCGGCTCGGCAAGCGCAGCTACGTCGTCTCGCTGGAGGCCGGGAAGAAGGATCTGAAGGCCGCACGGGCCCGGTAGGCCGGTGCTGTGCCGCGGCCCGGGAGGCGGGGCCCCCCGGCCTCCGGCGCTTGCGGAGTTCGGCCGTGGACCCCGCCTCCCGGGCCTTCGCGCTGGACCGGAGCGCCGGAGCGACGGGTCAGCCGGTGGGCCCGCTCGGTCGGGTGGGGAGCCATTGCTCCTCTCGGATCGCCCAGCGTTCGTGGTCCCTCCACTCGCCGTCGATCCTCAGATACCCCTCCGAGTAGCCCTCACGGACGAAGCCGAGGCGGCGGACGAAGGCGATCGACGCTTCGTTGCCGGGCTGGATGTTGGCCTCGATCCGGTGCAGGCCGAGCGGGCCGAAGGCCTCGTCGAGGACGAGCCCGACACCCTCGCTCATCAGCCCGCGGCCCTCGAAGCCGGTGACGGCGGCGTAGCCGACGTAGGCTGAGCGCAGGTTGCGCCGGAAGACGTTGCTGACGTTGCAGGCGCCGACGATCGCGTCGTCGCCGGTCGAACGGATGACGAAGGCGAAGAAGTCGTCGGCTTCCTCGCGCCGCAGGAGGTCGTCGAACTCGTCGTCGGTCACCGGCGCCGTGATCCAGGGAGCATGGAGCTCAGCGCTCGCGCGCATGGCGGCGACGTACTCCCGCCGGTCCCCCTCGGTCGCCGCCGCCGTTCTCACCCGCCCGGGCATCTGCCGCCCAGTATTGCGATTGCCGCCGCCGGCCCCCGCGCACTAGGATCGGCCCGTCCGGGGTTGTTCGAGGAGAGGAGCGGCAATGAGGATGAGAGCAGCGGTGCTGGAGGAGTTCGGCCAGCCGCTCGTCGTGCAGGAGCTGGAGCTTCAGGACCCCCGGCCCGGCGAGGTGCTGGTACGGCTGGTCGCCTGCGGTGTCTGCCACACCGACATGTACACGGCTTCGGGTGCCGACCCGTCCGGCTATGCGCCCGCGGTGCTCGGGCACGAGGGCGCCGGCGTCGTCGAGAAGGTCGGCGAGGGCGTCACCTCGGTCGCGGAGGGCGACCACGTCGTCACCCTCTTCTCTCCTCAATGCGGCGAGTGCGTGCACTGCGTCGACCCGCGGACGAACCTCTGCATGGCGATCCGTGCCGAGCAGAACCTCGGCCACCTTCCCGACGGCACCGTCCGGCTGAGCCGTCCGGACGGTGAGGAGATCCGCCACTTCATGGGTACCTCGACCTTCGCCGAGTACACGGTGATGCCGGAGATCGCCCTCGCCAAGATCGATCCCGAGGCGCCGCTCGAAGGCGCCTGCCTGTTCGCCTGCGGACTCTCGACCGGGCTCGGGGCGGCGATGAACACCGCCAAGGTCCAGCCCGGAACGACGTGCGTCGTCTTCGGCGCCGGCATGGTCGGTCTCGGCGCCGTCGCCGGATGCCGGTTGCAGGGCGCCGAGCGGATCATCTGCGTCGACCTCTCCGACGACCGCCTCGAGCTCGCCAGGGGGCAGGGAGCCACCGATCTGATGAAGGCGGACGAGAACACCGTCGAGCGGATCCTCGAGACGACAGACGGAGGTTTCGGCGCCGACTACACGTTCGAGGCGACCGGCAACGTCAAGGTCATGCAGCAGGCGGTCGAAGCGGCCCGGATGGCATGGGGGCTCTGCACCGTCGCGGGCGTCGCCGGCAAGGGGGAGACGCTGGACATCATCCCCCGCTGGCTGATCACCGGCCGCCGGGTGGCGGGATCGTCGTTCGGCGGCGTCAAGGGCCGTGAGGGCGTGCCGAAGCTCGTCGACCTCTGGATGCAGGGGGAGATCGACGTCGATCCGTTCATCTCCCACCGCATCACCCTGGACGAGGTCAACCGCGGCTTCGATCTGATGGAGGCCCAGGACGGGATCCGGAGCGTGATCGAGTTCTAGGGCCGGGCGGCGGGGCGCTCGGCTCGCGCCGGGGCCGCTGACTCAGCCGCTCAACTGCACGGAACCCTGCCCTGACGGGGAGAACTTGCAGTTCGGCACCGGATTGACGCCTATCGCGTCCCCTCACCGCCGAGCCACCGCTCACCCGACGCCCGCGGCCCCGGCGCGAACCGAACACCTCCAGGGGCGATAGGTTCCGCACATGATTCTTCAGCGCGTAGAGCAATCGGAGTGGCTTTCCAACGCCTACCTCGCCGTCGACGAGGTCGGCGGGACGGGGGTGCTGATCGATTCGAACCTGGCCACCGACCCGCTCTGCGAGCGCGTCGAGCGTGAGGGGACGACGATCACCCACATCCTCCTCACCCACCACCACCACGACCACGTCGTCGGTGTCGAGGACCTGGCCGAGCGATTCGGCGGCGTGCCGATTCTCGCTCACCCGAAGTGCAGGGAGCTCGTCGGGGACGCCGTCACCGGGACGATCGACCACGGAGACGTCCTCGAGACCGGCGGATTGCGGATCGAGGCGATCCACACTCCGGGCCACTGCGGCGACCACCTGGCGCTGCGGATCAACGAGGACGACTGCCTGACCGCGGACGTGATCTTCAAGGGCACCGTCGGGGGGACCGGCGCGCCCGGCGCAACCGGCCTCGACGACCTGAAGGCGTCGATCATGGACCGGGTGATGTCGCTCCCGAACGACGTCCGCCTCCACCCCGGCCACCGCGAGCCGACGACCGTGATCGACGAGTGGGAGAACAACCCGTTCATCCGGCTCTGGCGGGGGCTCGACGATCCCGGCGAGGAGCGCTGCACCGTCGGCCCGGGCGACGATGATCGCCGCGACGCGACGCTGCTGCTCTGGGCTCCCGACTACGACGGCGGCAACAAGGCCCTCGTCCGGTTCGACGACGACGGGGTCGAGACGATCACCGGCGGGTCGCAGGTTCGCCGGGTCTGAAAGGATCGCGCGCCATGCCGGTCAAGACCGAAGCCGTCGGCAAGGAATACCCGCCGACCACGTACGAGGTGGGCCTCGAGAAGATCCGCGAGTATGCGAACGCGGTCGGCCAAACCGAGGCCGTGCATCACGATCGTGAGGCGGCCAGGGCCGCCGGCTTCCGCGACGTGGTCGCGCCGCCGATGTTCGCCGTCGTCTACAGCTCCCCGGCCATGGGCCCGGCGATCCTGGACCCCGACGTCGATATCAACTTCGCCGCCATGGTCCACGGCGGCCAGGAGTTCGTCTGGGGCGAGCCCGTCTGCGCGGGCGACGAGATCACGACGCAGGCGAAGGTGAGCGAGATCTACGAGAAGGACGGCAAGGGCTTCTACGTCTTCGAATCCGTCTCGACCAACCAGGACGGCGACGAGGTCGTCCGTGCGACCTGGACGAACATCGTCCGCGGCGTCTGAGGAGGCGAGCATGGCCGATCTGAACCAGGGCGACCCGATCCCCGAGCTGCGGGTGACTCCGGACAAGTACCTGCCGCACCGCTACGCGGGCGCCTCGGGCGATTTCAACCCGATCCACATCGACAACGACTTCGCGCAGGCGGTCGGCCTTCCCCGCAACATCCTCCACGGCCTCTACTCGATGGCCCAGGTCGCGCGCGCTCAGACCGAGGCGGCCGGCGGCGATCCGCGGGCGCTCCGCCGGCTCAGCGTGCAGTTTCGCGGGATGGGGGTGCCGGAGGAGGAGATCGTCGTCACCGGGTCCGTCACCGAACGCGACGGTGACCGCGTCCTCGTCGCCACCGAGGCGTTCCAGGGGGACAACGGCATCGTGCGCAACGCCGAGGCCGAGCTGAAGATCGGCTGAGCGCCCCGGCGGCGTCTCTCCCGCACCTAGAATCAGGGGCGTGCTGAGCGAACGCCAGGAGCTGATCCTCGAGATCGCGGTCGATGCCTACCTGAAGACGGGAACGCCCGTGGGGTCGAAGGCGATCGCCGAGCGCGCCGGCTTCGACTGGGGCGCCTCGACGGTGCGCGCCGAGCTCGCTGCACTCGAGCGCGGGGGCTTCCTCGTCCAGCCCCACACCTCGGCCGGCCGCGTGCCGACCGATGCCGGCTACCGCCGCTACGCGGACAGCCTGATCGAGTCCGGGGCCCGCCGGCCGGCCGGGAGCGCGCCGACGATGGCGGGGATCGCGCAGGCGCGCCGGGAGGTCGAGGATGCGCTGCGTGAGACGACCGCCGCGCTGGCGCAGGCGAACGATCTGCTGGCGCTGGCGACCGCGCCTCCCGTCAGCACCGCTGCGATCCACCGGGTCGAGGTCCTGCTGCTGCAGCCGCGCGTGGTGGCGGTCGTCGCGATCGCCGACAACGGCGACGTCGCCAAGCGGGTCTTCACCTTCGCGGCACCGGTCGACCCGGGCCTCGTCGAATGGGCCTCGTCGTTTCTGAACGAGCGCCTGACCGGCCTCGGGATCGGCTCGAGCATGATCGCCGCCCGGCTCGAGGACCCCGAGCTCGGCGACAGCGAGCGCGAGTTCCTGAGCGAGATCGGGGCGGCCGTGGCGGAGCTCGCAGAAGCGACGCCACAGCAGCTCTACATGGACGGGACCGGGCGGCTCTTCTCGGCGAGCCACGCCGCCGACATCGCTCACCCGGACACCGTCGTCAGCGCACTCGAGGGGCGCGTCAGCGTTCTCTCGGTGCTCCGGTCGGCGCTTCGCGAGCGGTCAGTCTTCCTCTGCATCGGCGAGGAGAACCCCGAGCCGGCGCTGCGCTCGGTCAGCATGGTGGGGGCCGGCTACGGGCTCGGGTACCGGAACCTCGGAGCGGTCGGCGTCGTCGGGCCGCTGCGAATGGACTACGCGAAGGCGATCGACTCGGTCCGCGAGGCCGCCGGCGAGCTGTCGCGCCTGTTTGCGACCGTCTACGAGGGATAGGAAGCGACCATGCCCCGAGACCCCTACGAGATCCTCGGCGTCGAGCGCAGCGCCGGCGAGGCCGAGATCAAGCGGGCCTTCAGACGCCTCGCCCGCGAGCTCCATCCCGACGTCAACACATCCGACCCCGGTGCGGAGGAGAAGTTCAAGGAGGCTGCGGAGGCCTACGAGATCCTCTCCGACCCCGACCGTCGCCGGACCTACGACGCCTACGGATACGACGGCCTCCGCTCCGGCGGATTTCATTCGCGGACCGCGGGTGCATCCGGCTTCGAGGACATCTTCGAGGCGATCTTCGGGCGCTCCGATCCGATGTTCGGCGACATCTTCGGATTCGGTGGGTCCGGCGGCGGGCCGGCGGCGGGCGGCGACATCGGCGTCGAGGTGGAGATCGAGCTCGCCGACGTGATCGAGGGGGTGCGCCGGGAGGTCGAGTTCGATGCCGTCGTCCGTTGCGGGCACTGCAACGGCAACGGCGCCGAGCCCGGGACCCCGATCGAGACCTGCTCGACCTGTGAGGGGGCGGGGCAGGTGCGCCAGGTCACCCGCACGCCGTTCGGGCAGATGATGCGGGCGGCACCGTGTCCGACGTGCGGAGGCGACGGCAAGGTCGCGGAGACCCCGTGTGGGGTGTGCGCCGGCGCCGGCACCGTCCACGAGCGCAAGAGTTACGAGGTCGACGTCCCGGCCGGGATCGAGGACGGTCAGCGGATCCGGATCTCCGGGGCCGGCGACGCCGGCGGCAGCGGGGCGGCTCCGGGCGACCTCTACGTGCAGGTGCGGATCGCCGAGGACGAGCGCTTCCACCGCCAGGGCTCGGATCTGGTGACCGTCCTCGACGTCCCGGCGACGACGGCGATGCTCGGGGCCAGGATGCCGATCGAGACCGTCACCGGCGAGCTCGACGTCGAGGTCGAAGCCGGAGCTCAAAGCGGGGA